>CAYYJH010000028.1:0-32414 GCA_964472195.1 uncultured Ignavibacteriaceae bacterium
AAGAAAAATAGTAGAGTAGAATGTTTGCCGATACTTCGTAATCTTGCAACTCGAATAAAAGGACTTGCAATTGCTCATTCAATGCTATCCGAAGGGGAATGGCAGCCATTGAAAGTGACACAATTGTGCGAAAATGTTATTAATGCGACTGTGAAGAGTTTATATTCATCTAAATTAGTAAACCTATTGGTATCTTCTTCTGAAGTAAAAGTTGACAGTAACCAGGCTCATCATCTGGCAATGGTCATAAATGAATTGACAACAAATAGTCTTAAGTACGCACTTCAGGAAAAGGAAAAAATTAATATCAAAATTAACATAAAGAGAGAAGGAAGTAAAATTTTAATTCAGTTTCATGATAACGGTCCCGGATATCCAATCGAATTATTGGAGGGGGACTTTAGTAAAGCAAGTACCGGCTTCGAAATAATAAATGGGATTGTGAAAAAAAGCTTGTTTGGTGAAGTTGAACTTAGTAATGATAATGGAGCAGTAACATCAATTATTTTTAAAAATATCGTAGAACAAAATAAAAGTGAATCATAAATGAGTGAAAAAAAATCTATTCGCGTTTTAATCGCTGAGGATGATTTCATGGTTGGCAAATCAATACAGCATATTTTATCGGATATTGAGTATGAATCGGTTGGAATAGCAACATCAGGGAAAGAAGCAGTAGAAATGACATGTTCTCTTCGACCTGATGCTGTTCTAATGGACATACAAATGTCAGAAATGGATGGGATTGAGGCAACAAGAGAAATACAAATAAAATGTCCTACACCCGTAATAATACTTACAGCATACCTGACTAAAAAATTTGTAGAGCAGGCAAGCAATATGGGAATTTCGGCTTATCTTGTTAAACCTCCGGACCCGGATGAAATTGAAAGAGCAATTAAAATTGCAATTGCAAGGCATGGTGATTTGATGGAGCTTAAGCATTTGAACGAGGAACTTAAATATGAGAACATACTACACAATTCTCTATATAAAATATCAGATGCGGCGAATAAATCTGAAAATCTACAACAGCTTTATGAAGTAATTCATGGAATTATTGGTGAATTAATTCCTGCAAAGAATTTTTATATAGCATTATATAATAGTAATAAAAATGAAATAGAATTTTCATATTTTGTAGATGAGTATGATGAAATACCAAAGACAACAAAGCCCGGAAAAGGAATTACTATGAAAGTACTTTATACAGGTGAACCTCATCTGATTAAAAAAGAGGAATTTAGAAAATTAGAAGATAAAAGAGAAATCGAAATTTGGGGGAAATTACCGTATAGTTGGCTGGGTGTTCCATTGAGGATTAAAAACAATATTATTGGTGTAATTGCTGTTCAGAGTTATGAGAAGAATATAGATTATAGTGAGAAAGATAAGAAAGTATTAATTTTTGTTTCGGAACAGATTGCTATGGCAATCGACCATGTTAAAAATGATGAAGAGATTAAAAGATCGCATATTCAAATGAGAAATTTGACGGCACGATTACAGGAATTAAGAGAAGAAGAAAAAGTAAAGATGACTTATGGTGTTCGCGAAGATTTTAGCCAGATACTTTCGGTTTTAAGAATGGATTTGTCATGGCTTGATAAGAAACTCAAGAATAAAAAAGGAAATGAATCTGATAAAATAAAATCAATGATAGAGTTAATCGATTCGACGGGGAAGGATGTACAAAAAGTTTCATCTGAATTGAGACCATCATTTCTGGACCATATTGGACTTAATCCTACAATTAAATGGTATGCAGAGGAATTTCAAAATAAAACCGGTATTAAATGTAAAACACAATTTGATCCTAAGGAATTAGAGTTGAGTAAGAATCTATCTGTAACATTGTATAGAATAATGGAGGAAGTATTGGAGAATATTAGAAATCATGCCGATGCTCACACAGTTAAAATATCATTGAAATTAAAAGAGAAAAAATTTGTAATGAGCATTGTGGATGATGGTATTGGCATACCTGAGGATAAAATAAATGATCCAAAATCGGTAGGATTGATAGGAATCAGGGAAAGAGTATTACCTTTTGGAGGTAATATAATAATAAGAGGATTTCAATCTAAAGGGACAAAAGTAATTGTGAACATACCAATGAAGAATGCGGATATCCATTGAAGGTTAAATGGATTATTTGTTTAAATTTGTAATGTTGAAAGAAGCAAGGCTTGTTTTACAATTCAAATTATTTTTTCAAAACATGAACTAACGGATTTAATGCATATCATTATTGTGTGGGATACCTCCAGGAAGATAAATTAATTTTTGAAATTCATATTCATTAAAAAATTTGTATATTATATAAAGTTATAACTTTATATTGTCATGTCTAAAATATTAGTTGTAGATGATGAAGCAACTTCCATCGCTATATTAAAAAAAGTACTGGAAGATGCCGGGCATAATGTATCAACAGTTACGGATGGTTCGAGTGCATTAGAGCAGATAAGGAAGTATAAGTTTGATATTGTACTTACGGATTTCAGTATGCCAGGTATGAATGGAATCGAGCTTACGGAAGCAAGTTTAAGAATCGAACCCGATCTAATTGTAATTTTAATAACTGCTTTTGCAACAATAAGGTCAGCTGTCAATGCAATCAAATTAGGTGCTTTTGATTATCTTACGAAACCGATCGATAAAGAAGAACTTTTACTATCAATAGCAAGAGGTATGGAGAGGATATCACTTCTTCATGAAAACCTTCTTTTAAAGCATAAACTTTTGAAAGCAGAACCGGTCGAGGATTTTGAAGATGAATATGGAACAGCTAATAAAGAAGTAAAGAATATACTGAGAGAAGCTAAGAAAGTTGCAAAATCAGATTCTACAATTTTAATAACGGGTGATAACGGAACCGGTAAGGAGGTTCTGGCGAAATTTATACATTCAAATAGTCCAAGGAATAATCAACAATTTGTTGTTGTAAACTGTGCTGCAATTCCTACTCAATTGCTTGAATCGGAATTGTTTGGACATGTCAAAGGTTCATTTACCGGGGCGATTAAAGATCATAAAGGATATTTTGAAATTGCTGATAACGGGACAATTTTTCTGGATGAGATTGCAGAGATCGATACACTCATGCAGGTTAAACTATTGAGAGTACTGCAGGAGAAAGAGTTTTCGAAGGTAGGTGACACAAAAATTCAAATAACAAATGTCAGAATAATAGCAGCAACGAATCAAGACCTGAGTAAATTAATAGATGAAGGAAAGTTCAGGGAAGATTTATATTATAGGTTGAATGTATTTGAGTTTAAGCTGCCAAGTTTAAAAGATAGACCTGAAGATATTGAATATTACTTCAATAAATTTCTAAAAGAGTTTTCAGCTGCAAATAAGACTAAAATTCCAAAAGCTGGAAATGATATTATAAAGTTATTGTTAAATTATGATTGGCCCGGGAATATACGTGAATTAAAGAATGTTGCTGAGAGAGTATCAATATTAAATGATGGCGGAAAAATAACTATTGATCATTTACCAAACAATATTATTGGTATAAAAAAAGAAGAGCCGCTTGGAGATGATTATACTTCTAATAAAGAGGCAATATTAAAAGATTTTGAAGTTAATTTCATTTGTAAGCATTTAAAAATGAATAAGGGTAACGTTGCTGCTACTGCAAAAGCAATTAATTTTCACCCTGTAAGTTTACGTCAAAAGATTGCAAAGTTGGGAATAGACCCAAGGGAGTATAAGGTTTTGTGATTTTATAATAATTGTATTGTAAAGCTGAGCATAACGTTTTCTCATTGTAATATTAATAAACAAATACGTTATCATGTGCTGCCAAAATTAAAACTCTATGATTTTTTTTTTCATAGAGTTTTTTTTGATAAAATTTAGTAACTTTCAGTAAATTTATATAAAAAAAAAGTATTTATATAGTCTTGACAAGGTAAGTTTATTTTATTAATTTTACCATAGTGAAAAAGCTAACTTTTTAGCATGAATCAAAGTAATACCACTATTATTTCTTATTTGTAATTAATTTTGCAATATTTTTTATTATTAAATTTAAATAATATATAAGGATTTACTTTACATTAAATTATAAGCAATACTATTAATATACGTTACCCTAATCGATATTTTAGATTTTATTTATGAATGATAATCGTTCAATATTAGATAAGATAATTCGGAAGGAACGAAAATCTGTAAAAGAAATTATTGAAAGCGATAATCTTCTCTTATCAATCTTTAATAATAATGATATAGGCATTAGTATAACTGATGATCAGGGAAGGTTTTTGAATGTCAATAACCATTTTTGCCAGATCTTTGGTTATTCTGAGACTGAGATAATTGGAAACAAAGCTGTATTTATTTTTCCAGAAGAAAATAAAGAGTATAGTGAAAGCATTTTCCTTTCAAAGACAAACGAACAGACAGACAGAATCTTTGAATGGAAAGTTAAGCATAAAAACGGTATAAACTTTAATGTTCATGCCACAATTAAAACTATTAAAGCAGAGGATGGTAGTATATATAATTTGACAATGATTTCAGATATATCCGAGGTTCTTAAATCGAGAGAGAAATTATTTTTGTTGGAATCTGTAGTAACAAATGCAAACGATGCTGTTGTAATATCTGAAAATAAAGGAGGGGACCCTGTAAATACAAATATAATTTATGTTAACGAGGCGTTTACAAAAATGACAGGATTTCATTATGATGAGGTTGTTGGAAAATCTCCCGAAATTTTAAGAGGTCCTAAGACAGATATGTTGAAAATTAGTGATATAAGAAGGATGCTTAATGATGGAAAAACAGTCATGGCTGAATTAATTAATTACAAAAAAGATGGAACTGAGTTCTGGGTTGAATTTAATATTGTACCATTAATTGATGAATACGATAATTGCACTCATTATATTTCAATACAAAGAGATATTACCGAAAGGAAGAAAGCAGAAAAAGAAATTCAAAAAAGCAGGGAATTTCTGAAGAATATATATGAAGGAGTTGACCAGTCAATATTTGTTTTAGATGTAAAAGATGATGATGATTTTGTGTATTCAAGTGTTAATCCCGAATGGGAAAATATAACAAGGCTTAAAGCATCAGAGGTAATAGGTAAAAGAACAAACGAAATTCTGCAGAACGGTTCTACAATATTATTAAATGATAAGACAAGGGAATGTATAAAAAAAGGAGAAGTTATAAGGTTTGAAGAAAAAATACAACATGATAATGATGAGTGTTGGTTTATTACAACATTAACACCGATAACAAATTCTGAGAGAAAAATATACAGAATTATTGGCAGCAGTACTAAGATTACGGATAGGATAATTACCGAAGATGCATTGAAGAAACGTGAAAAATATTTATCATCACTTGTTGAAGTTCAAGGAATTTTGCTTAACAAAGAATTGTGTGTTGCAACATATAATGAAATTCTCGAATCGTTAGGTAAGGCAGCATTAGCCAGTCGAGTATATCTATACTTCAATCATGAAGGTGAAGACAACCAGATTTATACGAGTCAAATAGCTGAATGGTGTTCTGATGGTATCAAACCGGAAATAGGAAATTCAAAACTCCAAAATCTATCATACAATGATTTTTTCCCTCGCTGGTATACAGAATTATCAAAAGGTGGAATAATTCAGGGAGACGTTTCAAATTTTCCTGATACAGAAAAGGAAATATTACTACCCCAGGAAATATTTTCAGTTCTTATATTGCCTTTGTTTGTGAATAATAAGTTTAGAGGTTTCATAGGATTTGATAATTGCAGCAACTACAGAAAATGGGAAACTGCTGAAACAGATTTATTACAAGCTTCTGCGTCCGCAATATCAATTGCTCTCGAGAGAGAAATAACATCTGAAAACTTAAAAAATCGGAATGATGAAGTATCAAAGTTTAGTCTTAACTTAAAGCTGCTTCACAAACTTAATACAACAAGTTATGACACTTTCGATAACCTGCTAGCCGATTATCTAAATATAGGTTGTCAGATATTTGATATGGAATCAGGAATAATAGGAAGACAGGAAAAAGAGAAGCTCACGATATTTTCTATAAAATCGACTACATTAGATTTGAAACCGGGTTATAAGTTTAACACAGCAAATGAAACGTTAAGTTATTACCCATTAAAATTTAAAAAGACTGTTTCATATAATTCACTTAGCAGGATAAAAGAGTTTGCGAAGATCACATCAATAAAACAATTTAAATTAGAATCTTTTATTGGAACACCAATACTTATTAAGGGAAATGAATTTGGAGTACTAACATTTTCGTCCTCAAATAAAAGGAAACATGATTTCAATAAATCTGATTATGAAATTATCGAGATGATGTCTCAGAGTATAAGCAGTTATATTGAAAAGCAAATCTCCGAAGAAGAGAAACGCTTCGCAGAAGAGAAACTTAAAAAATCTCAGCTTCGATTAGCATTTGTGTTCCAGAATCTCCCGGATATAGTAATATATGAAACAGGAGGAGGGAAAGAATTTATTTCGGATAATGTTAAAAACCTTTTAGGTTATAATCCTGAAGATATTACGAAAGATAGGCGATTTTTCAAAACTGTTATACATCCCGATGATAGTTCCGCTGTTGCAGATAAAATTAAGAATTGGCACAAGGAAGAAAATCCCGGTGTGTTATTATTGGAATTCAGATGTAAACGAGCAGATGGAAAATATATATGGCTTGAAGATCATATGATTAATGTAAAAGGTATTAATGAACCTGATTATATGTCCGGTATATTGATTGATATTTCCTACAGGAAAGCTGCTGAAGAAAAGATAAAAAAGAGTGAAGAGAATTTATCGAACGCACAGAAGATAGCACATATAGGCAGTTTCGAGTATGAAGTTGAAACTAAGAAATTAATGCTCTCTGATGAAAATTATAGAATTCTCTGTATAAAAAATGAAAACGGAGGGATTACTTACGGAGATTATTTATCACTTATACATCATGATGATAGAGATAAATTTTCAGATTGTATAGATAACTCAATAAAAACCGGAAAGGCTTATGAGATAGATTTTAGAGTTTGTTTAAATGATGGAGAGACAAAGTATCTTCACAGTTTAGGAGAACCTGTTGTTAATGCCGCCGGAGAAACTGAAAAAATTATTGGAACTAATCATGATATTACCGAACGCAAGATAGCAGAGTTAGAGTTGATAGAAAGTGAGGAAAGATTCAGAACTTTAATCTTAAATTCAACGGATATTATTACAATCATTGATAAGAATCTAAATATTGTTTACGACAGTCCATCTTCTGAACAATATCTCGGTTACAGTTTAAATAAGAGAATTGGAAAAAATATTTTAGGTTTCATGCATCCGGATGATAAAAAGGTTCTCAAACCAGAGCTAGATAAAGTGTTAAAGAAAGATGGATTGAGTAAACCATACCAGTATAGATACAAACACAAAAACGGAAACTGGGTATATCTGGAATCCATAGCAAATAATTTATTGAAGAATAAATTAGTAAAAGGCGTAGTAATAAATACAAGAGATATCACAGAACGCTGGAAAGCAGAAGAGTCATTAAGGAGGAGTCAGCATTTTAGTAAGACAATTGCAGAGTCAATACCGAGTAGCTTATATGTTTTTGATCTTGAGAAGAAAGAGTATATATATTCTAACAGAGATATTTTAAAGATACTGGAGTATGATGATAAAGATATTGATAAGAATAGAAAAAGATTGATGATGGATATCATTCATGAGGATGACTTAGAAAAAAATGATAAAAGGTTAAAAAGGTTTTATACTTTAAGAGATGGTCAAATTGTGGAAACCGAATACAGGTTAAAGCATGCTGATGGACGCTGGAGATGGTTTTACAGCCGGGATTTAATATTCAACAGGTTACCAGATGGTAAACCCAAACAGATTTTAGGAACTGCACAGGATATCACAGACAGGAAAGAAGCCGAGGAAGAGTTACGCAAGAGTGAAGAGAAATACAGATCAGTTGTTAATAATGTAAACGAAATTATTTTTCAAACCGATGAAACGGGAAAATGGAAATTCTTAAATCCTGCCTGGACAGACATTACGGGATTTTCTATTGGCGAAAGTATTGATAAAGCATTCTTGGATTATATTCATCCTGACGATAGAGAAACGTTTAATGAAAAGTATAATAATTTGATGAAAACAAAGAAGGAGTACAGCCGATTTGAAATTCGAATGTTGACAAAGCAAAGAGATTATAAATGGTTAGAAGTTACGACTCGATTGAATTATGACTCAACAAAAAATATTGTAGGAACCTTTGGGACTTTAACAGATATCACAGAGAGAAAACTTGTTGAGCATGAACTTATTAGTGCGAAGAATGAAGCTGAAGAAGCAACTAATGTTAAATCGGAATTTCTTGCGACAATGAGCCATGAAATAAGAACCCCATTAAACGGAATAATTGGAATGACAGGATTGATGCTTGAGACTGATTTATCCACAAAACAAAAAGAATTTGTTGAGACGGTTCGTGTCAGTGGTGATACATTAATGACATTAATTAATGATATATTGGATTTTTCAAAGATAGAATCAGGTAAAATGGAACTCGAGGAACAGCCATTCGAATTAGTTGCCTGTATAGAAGATGCATTTGACCTGTTCGCTTCAAAGGCTTCGCAAAAACGAATTGATCTACTTTATCTTGTAGACACAAGTGTTCCTTCCTTCGTGCTCGGTGATGTTACACGTTTGAGACAGATACTGGTTAACCTTGTAAGTAATGCAATTAAATTTACAGAAAAAGGTGAAATATTTATTTCTGTAAATAAAATATTTGGTGATGATGAGTTTATAGAACTTGAATTTTCAATAAAGGATACCGGAATTGGAATACCAAAAGAGAAAACTAAAAAGTTATTTAAAGCATTTTCACAATTAGATACATCAACTACAAGAAAATTCGGAGGAACTGGATTAGGCTTGGCTATTTGTTCTAAACTTGTTAATCTTATGGGTGGAAAAATGTGGATTGAGAGTGAACAAAATAAAGGTTCTACTTTTTATTTCACAATAAAATCTAAATCATCAAAAATAAAGATACCAAGAACTTATTTAAAATCGTCTATTCCACAACTAAAGAATAAGAATGTATTAATTGTTGACGATAACAAAACAAATCGTCAGATATTAAAACTCCAGTGTCAATCGTGGGGTATGATGTCCAAGGCAGCTTCAAGTGCAAAAGAAGCAACAGAATGGATTATGAGAGGGGATACCTTCGATTTGGGAATTATTGATATGCATATGCCGGATGTTGATGGTATTGAATTGGGAAGACGGATTAAAAAATTACGTCCAAGAAATTTATTACCATTAATTATGTTAACATCTTTGGGTGATTATGACAGTCATGAGAATTTTCCTGATGATGTTTTTTCTGCGAATATATCCAAACCAATCAAGCAATCACAGTTATTTGACGTAATTTTGAATGTGTTGTCAGGCTCTGAGAAAATCGATGGAAATTATAATTTAAAAAAGAAGATTGACGTATCTTTAGCAACACAAATTCCTTTGAGGATACTTGTTGCAGAAGACAATATAATTAATCAGAAATTAATTCTAAGGATATTGGAACACATGGGATATATGCCGGATGTCGTTGTAACGGGTATTGATGTTCTGGATTCTTTAAGAAGGAAAAAATATGATATGATATTTATGGATGTCCAGATGCCTGAAATGGATGGATTGGAAGCAACAAAACATATAAACAAGAAATATAACGAAGAGGAAAAACCAAAGATAATTGCGATGACTGCTAATGCTATGCAAGGTGATAGAGAAATTTGTTTATCTGCTGGTATGGAAGATTATATTAGCAAACCGATTTTAATCGAAGAAGTTCAAAGTGTGATTGAAAAATGGGGTAAAGTTTCAAATTCAGCAAATATAAAAATCACAAATAAAATGAAAATTGAAAAAGAAGATTTACTGGATTTCAACATCATTCAGGGTTTAAAAGAACTTGGGAATGACGACGACAAGTCTTTTTTAACCGAAGTAATCGATTTGTATTTAGAACAAGCACCTGGTTTGATAGAGAAAATTAAAAAGCAGTTTGAAGGGAAAAATAGTTTAAAAATGTCCCAGGAAGCTCATGCTTTGAAAGGAGCAAGTCTTAACATTGGTGCGAAAAAACTATCTGAGATTTGCAAAAACATTGAACTTAAAGGTAAGGCTGATGACTTAGAAGGAATTGTGGAGTTGATAAAAGAATTAGATGAAGTTTATGAAATCTCAAGTGTAGAATTAAAAAAATTATAACCTGAGTCATTATATTTGAGTGTTGATGAATACACTTAAATAGTAGAAAAAAAGTATATCTTAAGATGAATTTTATAATGTATAGTAAATATAATACAATTAATGTTAATACGGCAATTACATATTGATTCAAATAAGATTAATACAAATGAGTTTAATACTTTAGCAGAGATAAATCCTCAATTGATCATTACTTTTTCATCTGTTGAATCATTAGTAATTGGCAAAATAAATATTAAACTAACCGATTATTTTTCCAATTCAACTGTTGTAGGTTGTACAACTGCCGGTGAAATTTATAAGGATAGTGTTTACGATAACACGGCTGTTGTCACGGGGATACATTTTGATAATCCAGATTTTCAAGTGAAAACATCTGAACTGCCTACTATGAACGCAAGTTTTGATTCAGGAAAGAAACTTGCAGAAGAGCTTTATGATAATTCTCTTCGCTCAGCTTTTGTTTTAGGGCTTGGAGTTAATATTAATGGAAGTGCTTTAATAGATGGACTTGAAAACATTTTTAAGAAAAATATTCTAATTACAGGCGGCTTAGCTGGTGACGGAGGCAAGTTTAAGCAAACCTATACTTTTTTAAATGACCAGTTATTCGATAACAGGAATTTAGGCATAGGATTTTATAATACTAATATCAATCTAAGTTATGGTTCAGCAGGTGGCTGGCAGCCTTTCGGACCTTTAAGGCAAATTACTAAGTCATCTATGAATATATTGTATGAAATAGATGGAAAACCGGCATTGGAGGTATATAAAAAATATTTAGGTGAGTTTGCAGAGGATCTTCCAGCTTCGGGATTGTTGTTTCCATTTTTGTTAGTAGGTGAGAATGATGGTGGACTTGTGAGAACAATATTAGGTATTGATGAGAAAAACGGTAGTCTAATTTTAGCTGGTGACGTAGAAGAATATGGTTTTGTAAAGCTAATGCAGGCAGGTACAGATTCATTAGTTGCGGGGGCTCAAGAAGCTGCTAAAAGTATTTTAAATAAAAAACTAAATGATGATACAGGTCTTGCAATTTTAATAAGCTGTGTGGGTAGAAAACTTGTTATGGGAAATCGTATTGATGAAGAAATTGATGCAATTAATAGTATGTTTGATGCTACAATTAATATTAGCGGTTTCTATTCATACGGTGAAATTTGTCCATTAAAAAGGTCGATTGATTGCAAACTTCATAATCAAACAATGACAATTACTTATATTACAGAAAAATGAAAAATGAAATTTTAAAAAGGCAGATTAAGAAGACACTTGGCATCGAAAGCGATAAACAATTAAGCGAAGTGATAAAATGGTTAAGAGATTTAGATTCTTTTGTCAAAATACCTTCAGACGCTCAAGGTGTTCTCACGAACCTGCACTCATTATTAGATATCGTAGATGAAACTTATTATCAAAATGAGAGAGACACTAAGTTAAAAATACGAAGTCTTGAACTTAGTTCTGAGGAGTTGAATAAATCTAATGAACTTTTACTGGCTGAATCTCTTAAACAAAAGAAAATACTCGATTCGTTAAAGAAGATAGCAAAACAATTATTAGTTAATTCAACTCAGGTTGATATTGAACTCGATAACATCAGTCTCGAAATGCTTGTGGATTTGATGTCGCAATTAGTCGTAGAAAGAGCGAAGTATCAAAATGATCTAAGCAGCAGTGAAGAAAAATATAAATATGTTGTAAATAGCGTAAAAGAAATAATTTTCCAAACCGACATATATGGTAACTGGACTTTTCTAAATCCTGCCTGGGCTGAAATAACCGGATTCACTTTGAGTGAAAGTTTAGGTAGAAGTTATCGAACTTATTTACATCCAGACGACATTGAAGTTAACGCAATACAATTTGATAATATGTTTAACAATAAGATCGACTCCTTGCATGAACAGATGCGTTTTATCACGAAGAAAGGTGGTTATAAATGGATAGAAGTTTTTGCTAAACATACTTTTGATGGAGAGCATAAAATATCCGGTTTACTTGGTACACTAACAGACATAACACAGAGGAAGAAGAATGAAGAAGATTTAATAAAAACTAAAGAGGAAGCAGAAGAAGCTACAAGAGTTAAGTCTGAGTTTTTAGCTATGATGAGTCATGAGATTAGAACCCCGATGAATGGTGTTATTGGAATGACAGGTTTGTTACTTGAAACAGAATTAAGTCCGGAGCAAAGAGAATTTGTTGAAACAATAAGAATTAGCGGCGATACTTTATTAACTTTGATTAATGATATTTTAGACTTTTCGAAGATCGAGTCAGGAAAAATGGAACTTGAAGAGCATCCGTTTGATCTTAAAGAATGTATAGAGGATGCCTACGATCTACTTGCTTCAAAAGCTGTAAAGAAAAAACTTGATCTTCTGCATCTAATTGAAAATGATGTACCTGATTTTATCGTTGGTGATATTACAAGATTAAGACAGATACTTGTTAATCTTATTAATAATGCCATTAAATTTACTGAAGAAGGTGAAGTATTTGTCTCGGTAAAAAAATTACATCAAGTAGGTAATTCATTTGAACTTCAGTTTTCTGTCAAAGACACTGGTATTGGTATATCAGAGGAAAAAATCGATAAGCTATTTGGTTCATTCTCTCAATTAGATTCTTCGACTACAAGAAAATACGGTGGAACTGGTTTAGGTTTAGCGATTTGTAAAAGATTGGTAACGCTTATGGGTGGAAAGATATGGGTAGAGAGCACTGAAGGTGTTGGTTCGACATTTTATTTTACAATAAAGACAAAAGCATCTGCAGTAACACCTCCAAAAATTTATTTAAGATCTTCTATACCGGAACTTAAACATAAACGAGTTCTTATAGTAGACGATAATGAAACAAACAGGCACATCCTGGAGCTTCAATGCAGGAATTGGGGTATGATAACGAGAGTTGCTGCAAGTGGTAAAGAATCATTAAAGTGGATAAAGAGTGATGACCCGTTTGATATAGCAATTTTAGATATGCAAATGCCTGAAATGGATGGGGTAGAATTAAGTAAGGAAATAAGGAAGATAAGGTCAAGAGATGAACTTCCGTTAATAATGCTAACGTCAGTTGGCAATCAGGAGCTTGATGATGAAACTGTAAAGCAAATATTCACATCATTCGTATCAAAGCCTATTAAACAATCACAACTGTTTAATATTATATTAGATGCTTTTACCGAAAAAAAAGATAAAACTGATAAAAAAACTAAAGAACCGGAAACTGAAATTGAAACTTATGAGGCGCTACCACTTAGAATATTAGTCGCAGAAGATAATATTATAAATCAGAAATTAGTCTTAAAGATGCTTGGACAATTAGGTTTTATTGCTGATGTTGTTGGTAATGGTAAAGAAGTTATAGAAGCATTAAAGCGACAACGGTACGATATAATATTTATGGATGTTCAAATGCCCGAATTAGACGGTTTGGAGACTACACGCTATATTATAAAGAACTGGAGAGATGATGTAAGACCTCGAATTATCGCTATGACTGCAAATGCTATGCATGGTGATAGAGAAATCTGTATTGATGCTGGTATGGATGATTATATTAGTAAACCTATTTTAGTCGATGAAATTAAGGAAATAATTAAAAAATGGGTAAAAACAGAAAAGAGCAAAGAAGAAGTAAACAGAAAGAAAATTAAAACCAGTCTCATGTTAGACTCTGAGATAATATATGGTCTGAAAGAACTCGAAGACAAAAACAATGATTTTAAGGGTGTTCTAAAATTATATTTGGAAGTTGCTCCTGCATTAATGAAAACCATCAAGAAATCAGTGAAGAAAAATGATAGGGCTAAATTGAGAAAAGCTGCGAATAATTTAAAAAGAGCAAGTTTGAATTTAGGAGCTAATAGGTTAGCGGAAATTTGCATAAAATTAGAATCGTTTAATGGGAATTATGAGATGGGTAATATGATAAAATTAATACAAAGACTCGAAAATATATACGAACTCACAAGTTACGAGTTAAAACAATTGAACTGAGGTAGATTATATTTGATTTATTATGTAATATAGTCTAAGGTATAATAATACAATATAGTTACATATAAATATCTAAATTAATATTTATTACTTGTTTTCAGCATGTAACTTCCATTATATCGCAAACCTTTTTATACCCCAATTTTAAAATTAATTAAACAAGGATAGTGAATGTATTTCAGAAAGCGTACTCATAATTGTGGAGAATTAAATCTTAATTTTCTCAATAAAGTAGTTACATTAAACGGTTGGATTTCAAGAAAAAGAGATTTGGGAGGGATTTTATTCTTTGACCTTCGAGACCGATATGGTATTACGCAACTAAAAATTACTCCTGATAAAAAGGATATTTATAAAATCGCTGAAAAAATTGGACATGAATTTGTCATTTCAGCTACAGGGAGTGTTGTTAAGCGTGAAAACATCAACAAAAAAATAACAACAGGAGAAATAGAAATTGATGTAAATGATCTTGAAATTCTAAATAAATCAGAGGTTCCTCCTTATGTAATAGAAGAAGACGTTAAAGCTTCCGATGAATTGAGATTAAAATACCGATATTTGGATATGAGAAGGAAGAAAATTTTTAATAATTTATTATTAAGGAATAAAGTATATCAAATAGTTCATAAATATTATGAGAAGAATGGTTTTGTTGAGATAGAAACACCTATACTAATGAAATCCACACCGGAAGGGGCAAGGGATTTTTTAGTACCCTCGCGAGTGAACAAGGGAAAATTCTACGCACTTCCACAATCACCTCAAACATTCAAACAGATAATAATGGTTGCAGGTATGGATAAATATGTTCAAATATGTAAGTGCTTTCGTGATGAAGATTTAAGAGCAGACCGACAACCTGAATTTACTCAAATTGATGTTGAAATGAGTTTTGTAGATCAAAGTGATGTCTTCAGAAACTCGGAATGCTTACTGAAAGAAATTTGGAAAGAAGTATTAGGAATTGATATTGGAATACCTTTTTTGGAAATGACGTATGATGAATCATTTGAGAGATACGGTACCGACAAACCAGATTTGAGAATACGAGACGGTATGACCATATTCGATATTTCCGAAAATGTTAAAGACTCCGAATTTAGAATATTTAAAGATGTACTTAAGAAGGGTGGTATTGTTGCAGGTTTGAAATTGTTTTCATCTGATAATGAAGGAAAAAAAATTGAAATTACAAGAAAAATAATTGATTCCTTAACAGATTTTGTAAAGGATTTAGGATTTAGCGGATTGGGACATTTCAAAATCGAAGAAAATGGTAGCATGAAATCCCCGATTTCGAAATTCTTTTCGGAAGAGATACTTGAATCAATTAAAAATGAATTTTCTGCAGAGATTGGTGATACTATATTTCTGTTATCAGGTTCAAAAATGGATGTCCTGAGTGCTTTAGGACAACTGAGAGTTCATCTTGCAGAAAAATTTAATTTGATTGATGAAAGCAAGTATGAATTCATATGGATAACTGATTTTCCATTATTTAAATTTGATGAAGAAGAAAATAAATTTGTTGGTGAACACCATGTCTTCACAATGCCTAAAGATGAGTATATGAAAAATCTTGACAGCAATAAAAGAGAAGACATCGAAAATATCAGGGCGAACTGTTATGATTTAGTTCTTAACGGGAATGAGATTGCAAGCGGCAGTATTAGAATTCATAAGAAAGAGATTCAGAGGAAGGTGTTTAATATTATTGGATTAAGCGAGGAAGAAGCAAATAAAAAATTTGGATTTTTACTCGAAGCATTCAATTACGGTGCTCCTCCCCATGGTGGAATAGCATTTGGTTTCGATAGGATTATTGCAATTCTATGCGGTGTAAAATTCATAAGAGAGGTAATTGCGTTTCCAAAAACTGTTAGTGCGGTTTCATTGATGGATGATTCACCGAATCCTGTCAGTAAAGAACAACTTGATGAACTTGGAATTACATTTAAAAAAGAATAATGAATTTTATTAAAAAATTATTTAAAGTATATTGATTTTTCTAAAAATATTTTCTGAAAGATTTAAAGTTAGAAAGAGGTCAATTATTTAATGCCAAAAAAATTTAAGGTAAAAGATTTAAAACTCGCATCGCAGGGGAAGAAAAAGATCGAATGGGCAGAGTCCAGGATGCCGGTACTTGCTGCATTAAGAAAAAAATATAAAGCAACAAAACCTTTCAAAGGATATAAAATAGCTGGATGTTTACATGTTACAAAGGAAACAGCAGTTCTTATAAAAACATTTAGAGACGCAGGAGCAAAAGTTTCATGGAGTGGATGCAATCCGCTATCAACACAGGATGACGTTGCAGCATCACTTGCTGCTGAGGGTATATCCATATTTGCCTGGCACGGAATGAATACGGAAGAGTTTTATTGGTGCATAGATAGAACCCTGGATTTCAAACCACATCTTACACTCGATGATGGTGCTGATTTGATATTCACAGTTCATAACAAATATCCCCATCTTATCTCATATGTAATAGGCGGCACTGAAGAAACCACAACAGGAGTACATAGACTAAGGAAGATGGCTGAAAAAGGTGCATTAAAATATCCCGTTATTGCTGTAAACGATTCAATCACTAAATGGGATTTTGATAATGTTTATGGAACTGGTCAATCGACAATCGATGGAATTTTAAGAGCAACATCCGTTCTTATTGCTGGGAAGAATTTTGTAGTAGCAGGGTATGGTCATTGTGGCAGTGGAGTTGCCAGAAGAGCAAAGGGACTTGGTGCGAATACAATAGTTACAGAAGTTAAACCTACTGCTGCTTTAAAAGCAACATTAGATGGTCATCGGGTTATGAAAATGGATGAAGCTGCTAAAATAGGTGATATATTTGTAACGGCAACTGGAATTAAAGATGTTATTATAAGCAGACATTTCAAATCGATGAAAGACGGGGCAATTGTTTGCAACACTGGACATTACGATTGTGAATTAAATCTCGTTGATCTGGAAAAACTAAAAAAATCAAAAAGGATTTTAAGAGACAATTGTGAGGAGTACACGCTCAAAGACGGAAGAAATATATTCGTTTTAGCAAAAGGAAGACTTGTGAATTTATCTGCAGCCGAAGGACATCCATCAGAAGTTATGGACATGAGTTTTGCAAACCAATTTAATGCTCAGTTGTCATTGATCAATAAACATAAAGCTGGCAAAAAAATCGACCTGGGTGTTTACACACTTCCTGAATCAATGGATCAGGAAATAGGGCAACTTAAACTTTCAACTATGGGACTCAGGATTGATAAATTGACAAAAGAGCAAAAAAGGTACATTGATGATTATTCTGAAGGCACTTAATATTGTTCTTAGTTTTATGCTAGCGTAGCTCAGCTGGTAGAGCAGCTCATTCGTAATGAGCAGGTCACCGGTTCGAATCCGATCGCTAGCTCTACAGAAAGCCTGATAATAATATTTGTTGTCAGGCTTCATTGCAATTAATTAAATATTTTTAATAATGAAACGAAAAAAAACAAAACCCGGTATCAAAGCAAAACTGCATTATAAGTTTGATAATCTAATGTCAGCAGGACCTATTGCAATTATTGCATGGCTTGGAATTATATCATTATTACTGATCTTGTCTGCGGCGATTATTCTGAATATTTTTAAAATTACTCAGGAAGGGGGAGAACCTCTTGCTTTTATAGAGGCATTCTGGGAAAGTTTTATGAGAGCAATTGATGCCGGAACCGTAGCGGGTGATATTGGGTGGGGTTTTAGAATTGTTGGATTGATAATAACATTGGGCGGTATTTTTATTGTAAGCATGTTGATAGGTATTATTTCAAATGCGATTCAGAATAAGGTTGAAGATCTTCGAAAAGGAAGGTCTCTTGTGCTTGAACACGGTCATACCTTAATACTTGGTTGGTCTACGAAAATATTTTCTATAATATCTGAGTTAATTATGGCTAATGAAAATAAAAAGAATGCAAAGATAGTAATTCTTGCGGATATGGATAAAATAGAGATGGAAGAGGAAATCAAGGCCAACATACACAATTCAAAAAATACAAAGATAATTTGCAGGAGTGGAAGTCCTATTGATATTAATGATCTTAAAATTGTAAATCCCGATAATGCAAAATCGATTATAATTGTATCACCGGAAGTGGAAGAACCAGATACTCATGTTATTAAAACTATCCTTGCTTTAAAAAATGCACAGAGTATGAATGAGAAATTATATCACATCGTTTCAGAAATTAAAGACATTAGGAATCTCAAAGTTGGAGAGATGATCGGAAATGATGAAGTTACACTAATATTAAGCAAGGATATAATATCGAGGATAGTCGCACAAACTTGCCGACAGTCAGGTTTAAGTGTGGTTTACACAGAATTGTTCGATTTCGAAGGTGATGAGTTATATTTTCAGGAGGAACCTGGCTTACTCGGTAAAACATTTAAAGAAACGCTATTTATGTATGATGATTCTGCAGTAATGGGTATAAGGAAAAATGATGGACAAGTTTTGATGAATCCCAAAATGGATACAGTATTTGAAAAAGGTGATAAAGTGATTGCAATAACAGAAGACGATGATACAGTGGTTTTATCAGGTAGAGTTGATTATGATATCGATGTCGATGCTATAAATAATTCCAATTCAGAAGTAAGCAAACCGGAGCGAACTCTTATTCTTGGATGGAATCATGAAGCCTCTACAATTATTAGGGAATTAGATAAGTATGTACCGAAAGGCTCAGAACTGAAAATTATTGTAGATAATCTTATCGAAGGTTTGAATATGATAACAGAGAAACTAAAAAAAGAATTAAAAAACCATTCTTTAGATTTTAATTACGGGAATATATGTGATCGAGAAACTTTGGAGAATTTGAATGTCCCATCGTATGATCATATCATATTACTTTCTTATTCTGATGTAATGGAACCACAGAAAGCTGATGCAAGAACTCTTGTTACGCTTCTTCATTTGAGAGATATGTCTGAAAAATCGGGGAAGGAATTTGATATTGTTAGTGAGATGATGGATGTTAAGAACAAGGAACTTGCAAACGCTACAAAAGTAGACGACTTTATTGTGAGCGATCACTTAATAAGTCTTATTCTTTCACAGTTGTCAGAGAACAGGGAGCTTAAGGATGTGTTTACGGATATTCTAAATGCCGAAGGTTCTGAGATTTATTTTAAACCTATGAGTGATTATGTTAATACTCAAAAAGAAATAAATTTTTATACATTAATCGAAAGTGCTGCAAAAAAAAATGAAGTAGCTATAGGTTATAAAGAACAAAGGTATTCATCAGTAGCTGAGAAATACTACGGGGTAGTAGTGAATCCCATAAAATCTAAAAAAATGAATTTCGAACAAAACGATAAATTAATAGTGTTAGCTGAAGATTGATTTTTCATAAATATTTATTTTTTACATTTTTCTGTTTTTAGCTTGAATTATTAATTAATTATTACGATATAAAAACGATTTCAGCATATTATATATACTTGTAGAAAAGAGTTTAACTCTCAAAATCTTACAGCTTTCATAAATAAAGCCGAAAGGAAAAGTTATGAAAAAAATCTTACCTTTTTTAATTTTTATTTTTATTATTTCATTTTTTAACAATTCCGATGCACAGGTAAACTCACAGTTAAAATGGATCCATCCAAAACCTCAGGGCAATTTCTTAAGATGGGTGAAACGCTTCGATGCAAATAACTGGTATGCAGTTGGGTATGGCGGTACCTTTATGAAAACAAATAATGTCGGAAGTTCATGGACTGTAGTAAATAATATTGTGGGAACCACATCATCAGGGTATAACATTGCTCTGTTCGATGCTCACTTTTTTGATATGAATACCGGTTTGGTCTGCGGCTCTTACGGTAAAATCGCAAGGACAACAAACGGGGGCACTTCGTGGAATGTTATGACGGTGGGCTCATCTACATGGTATGACCTGTACTTTATTGATAATAGTACCGGTTTTGTTGCAGGCACGTCTTCTAATAAAGTTTATAAAACCACGAATGGGGGCTTAAACTGGACATCGATTGGTCTAACATTAACAGTCACAAGTTACAGTATTTACGCATGGGATATAAATAAAATTATCGTTTCCTCTTCATCTGGTAATGTAGCGAAAACTACAAACGGTGGAACAACGTGGACAACAATTAACACAGGAACAACTGCTTCATTATACAAAGTTAATTTTATAAATGACAATACGGGTTTTGTTTGTGGTTCATCGGGTGTTATAAGGTTAACTCCGAATGGTGGTTCAAGTTGGTTGAATGTCAGTTCCGGAACATCATCATCGGCTAAATACGATATTGATTTTGGACCCCTTACCTCTTCCGATAATAACAGATATTTATTCCAGGAAAATTTTACTACAACAACTTTTCCGCCTCCCGGATGGTTGAGCGTTAATGTAATGGGTTCAAATCAATGGTATAGATATACAAGTTTATACCATTCGGCTCCTGCCAGTGCCCGTATTTCATATCAAAGTACCGGCGGTGAAGACTGGCTGATTACGCCTCAAATAATTGTTTCTCCCGGAGACTCACTGGTTTTCTGGGCAAGAAGATATTACACATCCTCGTATCCACCGGATTCACTAATAGTAAGATTGTCTACTACTAATACAGCCTTGTCGAGCTTTACAAATATTCTGGGAAAAATAAATGTAAATACTATACCAACATCCTGGGGCAGGTATGCATATTCATTAAATTCATACACAGGTAATGTATATTTAGCTTTTCAGCATAAGGATGTTGATGGAAACGGTTGTATGATAGATGATGTATCTGTAGGATTGAATACACCTCCTCCTAGTGCATCAGTTTATATAACAGGTGATGCTTCAAACATTTATAAATCCACGAACCTCGGCACAACATGGAGTACTGTAGCATTTAGACCAGCCGGTGGGCAGCCTGTGTCAAGTACAATGTATTCAACAGATCTTGGACCTGGTGATGCACTGATTACAGGTGGAGCTTACGGATTATTTAACGAAAGGTTTAATGCATCAACCAGGCTTCAATACTGCGATAGGCTGACAGCCTCAACTGCTTATGACGTGTGGGGTGAGAGTGGTTACGGAAAAGTTATTGCCGTTGGTTCATCCGGAACTGTTCTAAGGTCAATTAATGGCGGAAACACGTGGACAAGAACAAGCTATTCAAGCTCTACATGGAACAGTATTTCGATGGTAAATAGTAATACCGGTTGGATAGCGGGTTCAAGCGGCAGGACATACAGAACTGTAAATGGAGGTTCTTCATTTTCTGAAGTAACGAATACAACAACATCTACATTGTACGAAGTAGTTTTTGCAAATGCAAATACGGGCTGGATCTTTGGAAGTTCCGGGACAATTCGAAGAACTACGAATGCGGGTTTGACGTGGACAACTCAAACAGCCCCAGGTGTTACGAGTGCAATACGTGGAGCACATTTTGTGGATCAATATACTGGTTGGCTTTGTGGAAATTCGGGGAAAGTGAGTAAAACTAACGATGGCGGTGAAGTATGGACAGCCCAAAATTCTAATTCAACTGCTGCACTCTATGATATTGATATGATAAACACAAATACGGGCTGGATGTGTGGAAGTTCGAGTACACTCCGAAAAACAGTCAATGGTGGAACCACTTGGAGTACATTAACAATTCCTTATACTGGAGTTACTTTGTGGGGCGTTGATTTTGTCGACCAGTATAATGGAATGATTGTGGGAACTAACGGTAGGACGTTCCGAACAAGAAATGGAGGAAGTTCATGGGAATTTGAAAATAACAGTGGTGCAACTAATACAAATGTATATCTTACTTCATCCGATACAGGTTACGTTTGTGGTTCTTATGGGAATTTATTCAAGTATCAGGAAGCGCTGACTGGAATTGGTAACTATACAAACGAAGTACCCGAAAATTACGAACTTCATCAGAATTTTCCGAATCCATTTAATCCGACTACAACTATAAAATTTGGCTTACCTGAAAACAGTAACATTACATTGACGGTTTATGATATTACAGGGAGAATTATTAATACACTATTCAATAATGAAGGATTGTGTGCGGGAACATTTAAATACACATTTGATGGCAGCAGTTTAGCATCGGGTATGTATTTTTATTCATTGATAGTAGATGGGAAATTAATTGATACAAAGAAGATGCTTCTTATAAAATAAGCAATCATAGCATAGAGAACTTTAGTATCGTTTGAGAATAAAATAACTGATATAATTTGTGGGGTTCAAGAATTTGAACCCCTTCATTTTTATAAAAACCCAACAAAGCTAGGGAGTCGTTACTTGGGGTATATGTGTTAGTAAACGCGATGATATTGTATAAGTAACCCTGCACGTCCCCATAAAGGACTACACCAGAAGCGTATCTTCGATTAGAAAAAGAGAGGAGTAAAAGCTGGTTGTCTTTCTTCACCGTAGCTATCGTATAACATTATCAAGTTTATTTCGTCTATTATCTTGACTATCCGAGGTACTATTTGAATCTTTTAAAATCACGAAAAAATTTTTGTTCAGCAAAATGGGAATAAGTATAAACAAGAAAGTTTTATTTAAAAATGTTATTTTAAACTATTGATGTTAAATTTCTGAACAACTTAATATATGAAATATAGTATTTTTTTCCTTCTTTTAACCTGCATGATTTATCTTGCTTGCGATTCAGATTCTTCAACAGGAATTTTGGTGAATTTTGATGTCGAATACCGGGTTGAAGGTAATGCAGACAGTGTAACCGTGAAATATAAAACTGCTGATGGAGATACAGTTACAGTTTCAGATGTTACTCCACCCTGGAATTATCTCTGGACACGTAAAGGTATTCACAACGATACAGCCTATATTTATGCTGAGGCTACTGATACAACTATTAGGAATCTAAAAGTAGGAATCTATCTAAATAATACTGTTTTAGATACGGTATCTACAAGCGGTCCTGGTACGATCATTGTGAGTCTGGCAATGACAATTCCCTAACGATTTTGTATTTATTTGTTTAATTGTTTGTTGATCTCTTTTTCGAAAGTATCGTATTTTTGCATACCGATCAAACTGGCAGAGAGCTCGCCTTCTTTATCGAAAATAAACGTACCTGGAATACCCCCACTCCAATTCTTATCCATATAGAGAATTAATTCCTCGTCTTTTTCAAAATTATTGAAGTATGTAATGAAATCTACTCCCTGATCTTTCAGAAAAGGGATTGTGCTGTTCTCTAATGCTTCATCGAAATCGAGAGACACAAAGATTAAACTGAAATTCTTATCCTGAAAATCATTATGTATTTTCACAAGATCAGGAAATTCTTCTTTACATGGCTTGCACCAGTATGCCCAAAAGTTAAACAGTATTACTTTACCTTTGTTGACTTCCTTCAGACTGTCTAAAGTGTTCATGTCAGCAGGTAATAAAACCTGAGAGAATGAAGACTTACTTGTTGATATAATTAAAAGAAAGATAAATAACGTTATAATCTTTTTCATAAAATAAAATGATGTGTTTAGTTTTAATGTAAAAAATAATTAGTCAACTCTTTTTATCGTGCAGCCAAACGCTTTGGTATCGGTAACAGTAATTTCCTGCCCGGCAAGGAATTCGTTTATGGTATTTCTTAAATCTTCTGATGTGACTTTATCTTCGTTTTTATCATTATCAATTCTTCCGTGATAAACTAATTTCATATTACTGTTATCGATTAAAAATATCTCAGGGGTTCTTTCAGCACCAAATTGATCAGCAACAACATTATTAATGTCTTTTAGCATTGGAAAGGGGTATCCTTTTTCTTGTGCATGAGACTGAACTTCGTCAACATCTTCTGTATTATTAGAATTGATAGCCCAGAATGTTATTCCTTGAGTCATAAAATCATTTGCTAATTTTGTTATTCTTTGAGTATATGGTTGTACAAACGGACACCTTGTTGACCAGAACATAATTATTGTCGCGGGTCCTTCATTATTGCTTAATGTATAAATATTTCCATCATAATTATTTATTGTGAAGTCTTCCACAATATCACCAATATTATAACCGTTTGTATCATCGGCAGCATAAGATATTGCGAACGAAAAAATAATGAGTGAAAAAGAAATAATTAAATTATAAAAGAGTTTTTTTAACATAAACTATTCCTTTCTTTTTAGATTTATAATAATTAACAATTGTAGTACTTTAATAATAGTTCCATTTCTCAATAAAATAATATGTTTAGATTAATTTTAAAATACGTAATAGTAAAATGCCTTTATCCAATTTTAGACACAAAGTAGTATCCCCGGATATTGCAGTGAGGGTTATAAAATCAGGAGACAGAGTTTGGTTTCATGCAAATAGTTGTTTTCCTGAATTATTAGTTAATGCGTTATGCGATAGATATGAAGAACTGGAAAATGTGGAAGTAGCACACATCACAACTTTTCATGAAGCAAAATATGTTGATCCTAAAATGCAAGGTCATCTTCTACTTAATGCTTTATTTACCAGTGGAAATGTGCGGAAAGCTGTCAATGAGGGTAGAGCTGATTTCACACCTGTTTTTTTATCTGAAATTAGTTTGCTAATAGAAACATACAGATTACCTATCGATGTTTGTTTACTCCATCTTTCTCCTCCGGATGAACACGGTTATTGTTCTTATGGTGTGAGTAATGAATGTTCAAAAACTGCTGCAGAACATGCAAAGATAATTATTGCTCAAATAAATCATCAAATGCCAAGAGTCCTCGGCGATAATTTTATTCATATTAGTAAGTTGGATTTCATTGTCGAGACAGACCATCCGCTTGATGAAACACCGATGGTAGACACGAATCTATCAGAAGAAGATAAAAAAGTTTATCAGAAAATTGGTGAGAACATTGCTTCGTTAATTGAGGATAATAATACTATGCAAATGGGAATCGGGGCAATACCAGATGCAGTACTTCCATATTTAAAGCAAAAGAAAAACCTTGGTATACACACAGAGATGTTTTCTGATGGTTTAATTGATTTAATAGAGCTTGGAGTTGTAAATGGAGAAAAGAAAACACTTCTTCCGAATAAAGTTGTTGCATCATTCGTAATCGGAACGAAGAAAGTCTTCGATTATATAGACAACAACCCGTTGATCGAGTTCAGACCTACTAAATTTGTAAATGATCCTTTCAATATCGCAAGAAATGACAATATGATCTCAATAAACTCAGCACTGCAGGTCGATTTTACTGGTCAGGTTTGTGCAGATTCAATTGGTCCGAGGAATTATTCGGGATTTGGAGGTCAGGTGGATTTCGTAAGAGGTGCAGCCAGAAGCAAAGACGGAAAGCCGATAATTGCCTTCCCATCGACTGCAAAAAAAGGTGAGGTCTCAAGAATAGTATCCTACCTTACTCCGGGAGCGGGTGTTACAACAACAAGAGCAGATGTTCAATATTTTATTACTGAATTTGGAATTGCCGATGTATTCGGTAAGACAGTTCGGGATAGAGTTCAGAGCATGATAAAAATAGCTCATCCGAAGTTTAGAGATGAACTCGAGAAGAAAGCCCGTGATTTTAAATATTTGTGGTAAGCTAAGAAACTAATGTATATTTAGTTTTGACTGTTTGTTTAATGATAATATGCTAAGTTTTACTCATGTCATCAAGTAAGAAATCCGCTGTTGTACTTGTAAGTGGCGGTATGGATAGTGCTCTAACAGCAGCTTATGCAATTCAAAAGTTTGAACCCGCATTTTTACATATAAATTACGGTCAGCGTACGGAAAAAAGAGAATTGAAATCTTTTAACGATATCGCTAATTATTATGGTGTTAAGAAAAGAATTGTTGCTGACGTTAGTTTTTTAAAAAATATTGGCGGTTCATCGTTAACAGATTTGAATATGGATGTTTCGAAACCTGATTTAGATACTAAAGAAATTCCAACAAGTTACGTTCCATTCAGAAATGCAAATATTTTATCCATTGCTGTTAGCTGGGCAGAAGTTATACGGGCAGCCAGTATATTCATTGGAGCTGTAGAAGAAGATTCAAGCGGTTATCCTGATTGCAGGAAAGTTTTTTTTAAAGCTTTCGAGAAGATGGTTTCAAAAGGAACTAAACCCGAAACTAAAATTAAGATAGAAACACCCATAATAGATTTGTCAAAAAAAGAAATTGTTTTGCAATCGATAAAATTAAAATCTCCGCTCCATCTAACCTGGTCATGCTATAGAGAAGATGAAGTCGCGTGCGGGGAGTGTGACAGTTGTGCATTTAGACTTCGTGGTTTCAAATTAGCAGGTATAGAAGACCCGATTGAGTATAAGAAAATTATAGATTATAATTAAGAATGCCGGAATCCAGAAATTACAGGATATTGCTGATTATTGCTTCATTGTTTTTAATAGGTTTTTCTTTCTTTCTCTTGAAGGAATTAAAACTAATCCTCTTACCATTTATACTCGCAGTTATAATTGCAATGCTTTTTCAACCTTTCTATAAATGGATGAAAGAAAAGAAAATCCCGGGTTTTATTGCTATCACAATAATTATTTTAACTATTCTGATTGTTTCAAACATTACAAGTGTTTTTGTTTTTGCAGGTATAAATACATTCACGAATGAATATCCATTGTACGAAGCGAGGTTTAACAGTCTTTATATCTCGATAGTCACATTTCTTAATTTGTCCCCAGAAGATATTAAAAGTTTCAAAGAAGCGTTAAAGTTAAAGAATCTATTATTAGAAGGATCAGTAACTGCAACACTTACAAATATTTTTTCGAGTATAGTAGGGATTTTCAGTAATTTTATATTAATACTGATTTACGTAATATTTCTTTTATCCGAGGTCGGCAGCTTGAAGAATAGAATACTAAGAGCATTTTCGGAAGAACGTGCCCGGAGATTAACAGAAACTCTTACTCGTATATTTTCGGAAGTTCGAAGTTATTTAATCTGGAAAACTATACTTAGTTTAGGTCAGGCTTTAACAATTGGAATATTTTTATGGGCATTCGGCGTTGAGTTCTTTTTTATATGGGCATTTTTGTTTTTCATTTCAGATTATATCCCTTACTTAGGTCCGATTGTTGTTTCGGTTTTAATAACAATTACATCAATTATACAGTACGATAGCCTTCTCGCACCTATTACTATTCTTATTGTGCTTATAGTAATTAAAAACATTAAAGGAAATTTGATTGAACCAAAAGTCTTAGGTGATAAATTAGATTTAAGTCCAATATTAATAATACTGGCTTTGATTTTCTGGGGGTATGTTTGGGGGATTATGGGAATGATACTTGCGGTACCAATTATGAGTATGATGAAGATCGTATTAATGAATTTTGAACAAACCAGGCCAATATCAATTTTAATGAGTTATAATCTATTATCGATTCAAGAAACAGTAATAGAGAAAAAGATAAAAAAATATTTAAAAAAGAAAAAAAGTTAATATGCTTTTTTGAATATTCGATTTAAATTAATATTATTAATCAAACATAAAGGAATAAACTAATGATACGAAAAGAAGATGCTCTCAAATACCATGAGGAAGGTCGTCACGGTAAGATTGAAGTAGTTGCAACTAAACCTTGCAGAACACAGCGGGATCTGTCTCTGGCATATACACCCGGAGTAGCAGAGCCATGTTTAGAAATAGATAAAAATCCAGAAGATGTTTATAAATATACTGCCAAAGGAAATCTTGTAGCTGTTGTGAGTAACGGAACGGCGGTATTAGGTCTTGGAAATATTGGTGCTTTAGCAGGGAAACCCGTTATGGAAGGAAAAGGGGTACTCTTTAAAAGATTCGCTGATATCGATGTTTTTGATATAGAACTTAATACAAAAGACTCAGATGAAATTATAAAAGCTGTTCAGTTACTCGAGCCTACATTCGGTGGAATTAATTTAGAAGATATAAAAGCACCGGAATGTTTTTATATAGAAGAAGCACTGAAGAAGACAATGAACATACCTGTATTTCATGATGACCAGCATGGAACGGCAATCATCAGCGGTGCTGCTTTAATAAATGCTCTTGAGGTTACCAATAAGAAGATTGAAGATGTTAAGGTTGTATTCAGCGGAGCGGGTGCTGCGGGAATTGCATGTGCAGAACTTTATGTCGACCTTGGTGTGAAGAGAGAAAACGTGTTATTGACTGATTCAAAAGGAGTTGTTTATAAAGGAAGAACAGAAGGAATGAACAAATACAAGGAACGGTTTGCAGTGGAGACTGAAAGAAGGACATTAGCAGATGCTTTGAAAGGGGCAGATGTTTTTTGCGGTGTTTCTGCGAAAGGTATTGTAAATAAAGATATGGTAAAATCTATGGCAGATAATCCAATGGTTTTTGCAATGGCGAATCCTGATCCGGAAATCACTTACGAAGATGCCAAGGCTGCAAGAGACGACGTTATCATGGCGACAGGAAGGTCGGATTATCCAAACCAGGTAAACAACGTACTTGGCTTCCCGTTCATATTCCGAGGGGCTTTAGATGTACGGGCTAGTGCAATTAATAACAAAATGAAAATTGCCGCCTCTCATGCACTGGCGGATTTAGCCAAAGAAGATGTTCCGGATTCAGTCATTCGTGTTTATGGAAATAAAAGAATTGAGTTTGGAAGGGACTATATCATTCCAAAGCCTTTCGATCCGAGAGTATTGCTCTGGGAAGCTCCAGCAGTTGCAAAAGCTGCTATGGAATCAGGTGTAGCAAAAAAACCCATTAAAGATTTTGAAGAATATATGGTCGCATTAGAATCAAGACTTGGTAAATCAAGAGAAATAATGAGATTCTTTATGCATGAGGCAAGACATGAACCAAAAAGAATTGTATTCCCGGAAGGTGCTGAGGAACAAATTCTTCGCGCAGCACAGATTATACTTGATGAAAAAATTGCACAGCCTATTCTTCTTGGCAGCCGTACTTTAATAAATGAAAAAATTTCTGAGTTAGGTTTGGATTTAAATGGTGTAACAATAATCAATCCTTCGAAATCTGAAAAGTATCAAGAATATGTTGAGGAATACTATCAGTTAAGACAAAGGAAAGGTATTACGAAATTTGATGCAAAAAGACTGCTGAAAAATAATGACGTGTATGGTAACGTAATGGTGCGTAAAGGTGATGCAGATGGTTTAATTTCAGGATTAACTCAACATTATCCCGCAACGGTGCGTCCTGCTTTACAGATTATCGGGAAAAAAGATGGAGTACAAAACATTGCCGGTTTGTACATGATGGTATTTAAGAAACGTACAATCTTTATAGCGGATGCAACAATAAACATTGAGCCTGATGCAGAACAACTCGCAGAAATTGCCATGCTTGTAACTGAAAAAGTGAAACAGTTTGATGTTGTGCCGCGTGTAGCAATGCTTTCTTTCAGTAATTTTGGTAGTACACAGCATCCTGTTGTTGAAAAAGTACAAAAAGCAACAGAAATAGTTAAAGAAAAAATGCCGGATTTAATGATCGATGGAGAAATGCAGGCTGATACGGCTGTTATGCCGGAGATTATTTCAGAAATATTTCCGTTTTCTTCTTTGAAAGAAACAGCAAATGTATTGATTTGTCCCGGTCTAACATCAGCGAATATTGCATATAAATTGCTTTCCTGTCTTGGTGATGCAGTTGCAATTGGACCAATACTTCTGGGAATCAAAAAGCCCGTTTATTTACTAGTTCCCGGTAACGATGTTTCTGATATCGTAAATATTACGGCAATGGCAGTATTCGAAGCACAGAGAGCAGCTAATAACAAAAAATAATAGACATGTAAAATTTCTTGATGATGAATTAGAATTGAGAAATTATATTTAGAAATTGAAAACCGCAGAATTTTAACTCTGCGGTTTTTTTATTACTATTCTTTTGGTCGATAATTATGGTAACATGTAAGCTTTAGTAAATCGAACTGAGAAATTATTAAAATTTATTATAATAATTGCTCTAACGATTGTACCTTGAGGGGGTAAAGGTTCAGGCCACGTTATAGATAGATTATAAGAGTTGTTAAGCTGAGAGCTGATGCGGCGATACAGTGTTATTAGTGCAATGCACGTGTCAGGGGAAACTCTAAAGTAAAATCCCCCTGTTGTATCAGCAATGCTTTTTAATTCTAATGATTCCTGTGAATACGGATTGCTTAATAGTCCAACTGCATAAATAGGAACTCCATACTCTAAAGCCACATCTATCATTTCGTCCTTTGAAATTGAAGAGGTACTGTCACCACCATCAGAAAATGTAATAACAGTTCTTACATATTCTTCAAAAGAAAGGTTTTTGATATCGATTATACCTTGATACATCGACTCATATAAAGATGAACCTTCACCTAAATCAACAATAGAATCTGCAGCTTGAAGAAGCATAGTTTTGTTGCTTGTTAATGTTTGTACAACAACTATATCATTAGAAAATTTGACTATCTCAGCCAAATCAAATGTGTCCATCCTGTTTATGAAAGCTTTTACTCCGTTTTGCATACATGTAATCTGTTGTTGCTGCATGCTCGGACTGTAATCCATTATGAAAGCACCTGCAATATCTTTTTGGTTAGCCTGAGTTAAAGAAACAGTTCCTGTTACTGAATCAGACCCTGCACCATCTTTTACATCCCATCTTAATCTTGCAACGATGTTTGTTGCATCAAGCCCTTGTAAAGGATTTCCATTCTGATCCGATGCAAACAAATTGCCCTGTACTGTGGTTCGGTTTGTTGGGGTAAGAGTTCCGTTTGCTAAGATTTCATTTGTCGAAGGTGTTACGACATCATCATTGGTACTGCATCCTGAGTAATAAGACAAGATTCCAAAGATAGGTATAATAAGAATTAAATTAATAAATAGTTTTTTATTCATAATTTATTCTTTTTAATTTACGAAATGATTATGGAATATATTAATACAAATAAGTCTGATTAAAAACACATATTTTTTTGACTGTATTTAATATCAGCTTCTGATGTGATAGTGAAATGAAGTTACTATAAAAGAACAGGCAAAAGAAATAAATTACTTTATATCTATCGCCTGTCATTTTAGAATTTACAATTGATATTTTTTATCCCAAAAATTAAAATGTAAAACTCGTACCAAATCTTAATGATATGTAATCCAATGGAGCTTCGCTTGCATAGGGCCAATACATATCTCGTGCTCTCAATTGATACATTCCAAAAGAATAACCGCTCTTTAAGAGGAACGTTACAATAGTACCGGCAATTGGGTCATTTTCTAATACATTATCCGTAAATGTCTCAAGCAAGAATGAACCGGCTGCTTCAATAAGTAAGCTGACCATATGTTTCCCGAATAAATGACGTTCAAAAACGATTGTTCTGTTTAGCTGTGTTTGTATAGAGAACATTCTTGACAATTGTAAATCCAATCCGCTTTCAAAAGAAGTACCGAATCTAAACGATTCATTGAACCTGTTTATTTTATCGATATCGTTTTGGTAGGAAGACATAAGATGATCTTGTGAGTTTAATCTTGACCAGACGAGTGCACTGGATGTATATGGTACAAACTTAATTGCACCGAGGTCTATTCCATACCCTTCTTTTGATCCAACACCAAATTGCCACATTTCAGAAGCAAGATTATTGTCTCTAAGTGTTTTTGGTGCTAAGTTTGTAGAATTGTAGCTCAAAAAAGCAAAGTCTTTTACAAATTTAAGTGTATTTTTACCATAGAAACTTCTGTTTTGAAATGAATAACCAAGCCTGAGTTCCAGTTGACCAACATCTGAAAAACTATTATCAATGCTGTATAAATCCATTTTCGATACACCGTATGATAATTCAATTGTTGGTAAATCATGATGTTTGTGACGGGCATCTTTATGAACAGCATTAAAATTTAGAGATTGTGAAAAAATTGTTTGAGAAATGAATAATGAAACAAACAGGTTGAGAATGATTAGTTTTTTTAACATAATTTCTCCCTTATTTTGATTTGATTATATACAGTTTAGACGATAATGCTTTGATTTAGTTTCAACAAAATTGCATTTTTAATACAGCATATTATATAAAAACAGACAATCTGATAAATCAGA
>CAYYJH010000029.1:0-32107 GCA_964472195.1 uncultured Ignavibacteriaceae bacterium
TATTTTTAATATTTGAATTATATTATATAACAAATATTAAAAAGAAAAAGATTTTAAAAATTAGTCAGAGATTTTAATTATTTATCATAATTGATTTTACAATATAGGTTAAGAAATTTTTTTATAAGTATAGTAAAGTCTTCTATACTTTTTTTATTCGTTTGTCTTTTTTCAATTGGCGTCTCTTTTGCTCAGGATTCTACTCATGTAGAACACGTATCGTCAACTGAGGATGAAGGTAGGCTTGATATAATTGGAAAGGTGGTTGATCATGACTATGTGGACTTCTATTTTTTGGGTAAGTTATACTTACCCAAATTTGAACCAATTCACGTAGGAAGTATTGAGATAGATTTATCTCCTACAAAGAGTTTATTTATGATGATACTTTCCTCATTGCTTCTCATCATAGTTTTAAGGAGAGCAGCATCAATAAATACGAAAAATAGAGTTCCCAAAGGTATTGGTAACTTTATCGAAACAATAATTATTTTTATAAGGGATGATATAGTTCTTCCTAACATGGGTAAAAATGGTTTGAAAATGTTACCGTTTATACTCACGATTTTTTTCTTCATCTTATTTGCTAATTTGATAGGGTTGTTTCCGTTCATGGTTCAGCCAACTAAGAATATTAATGTTACGACTGGTCTTGCTTTGATTACTTTTTTTACAACACAAATTTACGGGATGAAGAAGAATGGGGTAATTGGTTATTTCAAAGGATTGATACCCCCGGGGATTCCAACTTTTGTATTACCAATCATGATAATTGTAGAGTTCATTGGACTTTTTACTAAACCATTTGCATTATTAATAAGGTTATTCGCAAACATTACTGCTGGTTCGATTGTTATACTCTCTCTTATCGGGCTTATTTTTATAATGAGTTATGCTGGAATTATTATCGCTGTCCCTTTTACAATTTTTATATACTGCCTTGAAATATTTGTTGCTGTAGTTCAAGCTTATATTTTTACTATACTATCAGTACTTTTTATAAACATGGCAATAAATCAAGAACATTAAAATAACTATTAAACAATTTTTTAAAATAATAAACATAAAGGAGTAATAATTAATATGGACTTAGGTTATTTGGCTGCCGGTATTGGTGCTGGACTAGTTGTCATAGGTGGAGGTTTGGGAATAGGAAGACTTGCAGGTCAGGCTATGGATGCAAGTGGTAGAAATCCTGAAGCCTTAGGTGAGATTAGAACATCTATGATAATTTCTGCTGCTTTGATTGAGGGTATTTCACTCTTTGGGCTCGTTATATGTATCCTGTTAGCTATCAAGAGCTAAAAAATTTCTAACATATCTTTGATTAGTTAATGTCGTTATTAATATTTTTCTTAGTATGACTTTCACTTTATCATAGAATATGATTTTTTATAAATTTTTCAAAATTAAATGTATAGATAATGATTTATTGTCTTATACTACTGTATAATTATTCTGTTGTTTTGTTGTTAAGCGGTGATGGACACGAAAATCCATCTTTATTATCGGTTAACCCTGGATTGATAATCTGGACAATTATTATATTCATAATTTTATTGTTTATTTTAAGAAAGGTTGCCTGGGGACCGTTGCTAAAAGCACTTAACAGCCGTGAAGAATCTATTACGAATGCTATTGAAAATGCTGAAAAGCTTAACAAAGAAGCAGAACAATTGATAGAGCAAAACAAAAAAGATCTCGCTGATGCAAATGCGAAGTCAATAGCTGTAATTAACGAAGCTAAAGAAATGGCATCTAAAGTGAGGGAAGAAATAATTAGTAAAGCAAGTGATGATTCAAGAAAGTTAATCGAACAAGCAAAAACTGAGATAGAACAACAAAAGGAAGCTGCGCTTAGCGAAATGAAGGATGAGATTTCAGATATTGCCATTAGAGCGGCTGAAAAGATAATAAATGAAAATCTTGATGAGAGAAAGCAGAAAAAGATAATCGATGATTTTCTTGTAAAGATGCCAAAAAATTAAACAGACCATTTTACAATTTTGTTAGGAAATATATAGAAGCCATATGTTTTCAAAAATATCAAGAAGATATTCAATAGCTTTATACAAAGCAGCTAATAGTCTAAAGAAGATTAACGAAGTAGCTCAGGATTCTACAAATATTTTAAAATTGTTAAATTCTTCTAATAAGTTATCTCTATTCTTTGCAAGTCCAATTATTCGTAAAGATAAAAAAATAATCATCGTAAAAGATTTATTCGAAGGCAAAATTTCTGAGATAACATTCAATTTTATAAAGCTTCTAATAATAAGGAATCGAGAAAATATAATTTATTATGTGCTAAATGATTTTCTCGAATTGAAAAATGAAAAAGAGGGAATCATTGATGTAATGATTAAGACTGCTGTGGAATTGAATAAATCAGAGGAAACAAAATTTAAGGAGAAGATTGATGACTATACGAAGTTGAAATGTATTCCATCTTATCAAATTGATAAAGATTTATTGGGTGGTTTTACTGTGCAGATTAAAGATACAATATTAGATGCAAGTATTCAGAGACAACTTCAGGTGTTAAAAAACAAATTCAAAGAAACAGAAACAATTGTAAATAAATAACTGATAAAAAATTAGTATTGATTTAAATTTTATAATAGGAGTAATAATAAATGTTTGATGTAAAATCTGATGAAGTATCTGCCGTATTATTACAGCAACTTACAGGTTTTGAAAAAGAAGTTGATGTTTACGATGTTGGAACCGTTTTATACGTTGGAGATGGTGTTGCGAGGGTCTATGGATTATCTAAATGCCAGGCAAGTGAGTTGATTGAGTTTCCGAATGGTGTTATTGGGATTGCACTCAATCTTGAAGAAGATAACGTCGGTTGTATTCTTTTTGGTGAATCTTATTTAGTAAAAGAAGGTGATCAGGTCAAAAGAACAGGAAGGATTGCTTCAGTACCTGTCGGGGAAGCATTACTCGGAAGGGTTGTAAATCCTTTAGGACAGCCGATTGATAACAAAGGTGACATTAAGACAGATACGTATTTACCCATAGAGAGAAAAGCACTTGGAGTTATTCAAAGGCAACCTGTGAAAGAGCCTTTACAGACTGGTATTAAAGCTATAGATGCTATGATACCCATCGGAAGAGGACAACGAGAATTAATTATTGGTGACAGGCAGACGGGGAAAACAGCAATTGCAGTAGATACAATTATTAACCAAAGAGGAAAAGATGTTTTTTGTTTTTACGTAGCAATCGGTCAAAAAGGATCGACGGTAGCTCAGGTTGTAAAAAGTCTTAACGATGCTGGAGCAATGGAATATACTACAGTTATTTCTGCTACAGCTTCAGATCCTGCTCCATTACAGTTCATCGCACCTTATTCAGGAGCTGCAATGGGAGAATACTTCAGAGATACGAAGAGACATTCACTCGTAATATACGATGATTTGTCAAAACAAGCTGCTTCGTACAGAGAAGTATCATTACTTTTAAGAAGACCACCCGGCAGGGAAGCGTATCCGGGAGATGTCTTTTATCTTCACTCGAGATTACTCGAAAGAGCATCAAAACTTTCCGAGGAACTGGGAGGTGGTAGTTTGACAGCTTTACCGGTCATAGAAACTAAAGCCGGTGATGTATCTGCATACATACCAACGAACGTTATCTCGATTACGGATGGTCAAATTTATCTCGAACCGGATTTGTTCAATGCAGGAGTGAGACCTGCTATCAACGTAGGCATATCGGTTTCGAGAGTTGGCGGTAATGCCCAGATTAAAGCTATGAAAAAAATTGCGGGTACGTTAAGATTAGACCTTGCACAATACAGAGAGCTGGAAGCATTCGCTAAATTTGGTTCTGATCTCGATAAAGCTACTTTGCAGCAGTTAAGAAGAGGTGAAAGACTTGTTGAAATACTTAAGCAAAAGCAATATGTGCCTATGGATATAGAAAACCAAATAGTGATAATCTATGCTGCTACAAGCGGTTATCTCGATGAACTGCCAATAAACAAACTTGCGCAGTACGAAGCTGATCTTCTTTTAGAAATGGGAAATATGCATAAGCAGTTACTTAACGATATTGCAGATAAGAAAGAACTAACAGATGATATAAAAGAACGATTGGATAAAGTAGTAAAAGAGTTTACTGAAAGATATAAATCTTCAATCAGTTAAATTTAATTTAATAAAAATGACTACAAAACCTCCGGCAGAAATAAAGATTTCAGAAGAAAAAGATGTTACGAAAAAGATTTATTCGGCTATTGATGAATTGAATGAATTTATACCTGTTGAGAATGATAGAAACAGATTAAGTTATTGCTTAAGCATGCTTCACGAGGATATGATTGGATCAATGCTTAATGCAATTGAGCAGGCTGACCCGAGATCATGCATGGTTAATTATCCTGAACTCGAAAAGAGAATTCGTGAAGTGTTTAAAGAGAAAGATATTAAGTTTACATAAAACAAAAGCTGTTTAATTAATTTTTATCGACTAATAACATTTGGCTACATTAAAGGAAATAAAAACAAGAATCGTTGCTATAAAGAACACGCAAAAGATTACGAAAGCAATGAAAATGGTTGCTGCAGCTAAGTTACGCAGGGCTCAGGATAAAATTATTTCGACCAGACCTTACGCTAATAAGATGAATGAGTTGTTATCTCATCTGACTTCAGTTGCTGAAAAAACTATTAATCCTTTAATGGAAGAAAGAGAAGTTAATAAACACCTTGCTGTAGTAATTTCTTCTGATAGAGGTCTTTGCGGTTCGTTTAATACAAATTTATTGAGATTTGCGACTGAGCAAATAAATAAATTAGGTGAAGATACACAGCTCATAACGATTGGTAAGAAATCAAGTGTTTATTTTAAGAAAAGAGGTTACAATGTTATTCAAAGTCATATCAATATCTTTGGTGATCTTAAAATAGAATTAGCAAAAGATATCGTTAAATTTATTGTACGGGGTTACATGGAAAAAGAGTATGATAATGTCGAATTAATATTCAATGAATTTGTATCTGTAGTTAAGCAAAACACTGTAATAGAAAGGTTTCTCCCATTGAGTAAACCGAATACCGATGATGATGAAGAAAAGAAGTCGATGATTGATTATATTTATGAACCGTCTGCAAGCGAGATATTGAATTATTTAATTCCTAAACAATTAGATATACAATTATGGAAGGCATTGCTTGAATCAAATGCAGCAGAGCATGGTGCAAGGATGACAGCAATGGAAATAGCGACAAATAATGCAGCAGATTTTTTACAGGATTTAGAATTAATGTATAATAGGGCAAGACAGGAATCTATTACTAAGGAGTTACTGGAGATAGTCGCTGGAGCTGAAGCATTAAAAGAAGGTTAAAGTCATATAAACCTGTTTTCATATATTATTTATTTGTATTACCAAACCAGTAGAATATATCTATTGGTTTTTTTATTTTAGTTTATGATTAAGAATTATTTTATACTTAAAGAGTTAGCCCGGTATTTAGATTCTGTGCTGGGAGGCTTCCAGATTAAAGAAGTATTTACACAAGAGAAAAATAAATTTGTAATGTGTCTATATAGTAATGAGAATTCGGAATTGAAATATCTGGAATTCTCCTGCGATAGTACATTACCTTATCTTATTCTGAAACAGAATTTTTCAAAAGCAAAGAAGAACACCGTTAATTTATTAGATGAAATTAAGAATTTAAAAATTAAAAGTGTTGGACTTTTCAATGATGATAGAGTAATCAATTTTAGTTTATCAAATTTTATAAATATCCACTTTTTTTTCTTTACAGGGAAAGTAAACTCTTTTATTTGTAAAAATGATATTATTATCAATGTATTCAAAAATAGAAATCTTTATGTCGACAAAAACATAAATGATTTATTCAAACCTAAAAGTATAAAATCAGGTGAGAATAAGAAGATTGAAACTATAAAAGATTTTTTTAAATCAAAATATATAAAGTTTGGTAATTCATTTTTTAAGGAGCTGTTGCATAATTTAAATCTTAACGAAAAAGATGCATTGGATGATAAAAAAAGATTAATCGAAGAAGAGTTCGATAAATTTAATGAATCTTTAAAAACACCCGAGTACATTCTTTATGAGAAAGAATCGAAAGCAGAAATATCATTAATGATGTTTAACCACCTTCAAACTTACAATGCTAAGAGTTTTACAAATATTAATGAAATGTTGAGTGAATATATAAAGGACTTTTACAAAGTAGAAAGAAGAAAGACCGTAAAAGACAGCAGACTCTTAAAATTACAGAGTAAAATTGATGTAGTCGATAAAAAGATCATGGGTTTAATGAAACAAATTGAAGTATCAAAGCAATCAGATCAGTATTATATTTACGGAGAACATATATTATCTAATCTTCAAAATATTAATAAAGGCGATAAAGAATTACGTGTTAAAGATGCGACAAAGAGTGATGTCATTATTATAAAGTTAGATGAATCATTAACGCCATCGGATAATGCCCAGAAATACTTTAAAAAATACAAAGGGCAGAAGGATTCGCTTAAGGTTTTAAAAGATAAAGTAAAAACGTTCAAGAAAGAAAAAGAAAAATATTCTAATGAATTAAAAAGATTATCAGAAATACAGGATTACAAAACATTATCGAAGATGAATAAAAAACAGGAAATAAAAGAGAAAGAAGATAAAGAAACAAGTATGTTCAGGAAGTTTATACTTAACGATGACTATGAAGTATGGGTTGGAAAAGATAGTAAATCAAATGATCTTTTGACGACGAAGTTTTCTTCTCCTAACGATCTGTGGTTTCACGTGAGGGGAGCAAGTGGTTCGCACACAGTTCTAAAAATTACGAATAAAAAGAAAATCTTAGAAAAACGAATAATCCAGACAACAGCATCGATTGCAGCTTATTACAGTAAAGCGAGAAACGCTTCAAACGTACCCGTTGCGTATTGTGAGAGAAAATATGTAAAAAAGAAAAAAGGTTTTAAGCCGGGGAGTGTTGTGATGGCTCGTGAAAAAGTAATTTTTGTAAAACCCGCTTTACCTGAAATTACCGGGCAATAATGGGTTTAAATATAATTGCTCTCCAGTTCTGATAATTTTTTTAATATCCTTTCTTTGTTAGATGTATCAGCTCTTAACAGCATGTTATAAGCATTAAATGCTTCTTTAAAATATCCTTGCTTTGCATAAAGGTCTGCAAGTGTTTCAGTAACGATTTTTATATCCGGTGCGAATGAAAAGTTAACATCCTTCGATTGATCTTCAATGCCGGATTTATGCAATGCAGATTTAAACGTATTGGATTGTATGTCAAATTTTATTTTATTGAAGTTTGCGAGAAATTGTTCGAAAGCATTCTCATCAATAAATTTTTCCTGTTGATCGTTATCCCAGTTCAATTTTAGTTCTTGAAAATCTAACTTTGATTTTTTATCGATAGTATTATTAAAACTTTCTTCATAGCTGCTGAATTCAACAACATCTTTTCTTTTTTGGGGATAAGAAATTCTTTCCTGCCTTGAGACCTTTTTAAGTTCGGTTACTTGCTCTTTCAGTTTATTATATATTTCGAGATCAGAAATTTTTTGTTCAATATCTTTTAAAATATTCTCAGCTTCGTTGATGTATTCTAAATTTATGAGTGCTCTTAATAATATAAGTTTAGCAGATAGATAGTCAGGATAAATTTCGAGACCTGTTTTGCAAACATCTATGCATTCTTCATACTGTTTATTCAGCAGGTATAAATTCGCCAAACGAACAAACAAAGGTGAAAATATGTTTCTGTCCAATTTAGTTCTTACAACTCTTATGTATTCTTCAAAATTGCTGATCATGAAAGTTTAAGTTTACCTTTAATTATTTTATTGTATAAGATTACCTGTCTGATAGATAAGAAGCCCATCATTCCAAAACCTAAAGCGAACATGAGCTGAAAGGGAAGAGCTGCAATCTGAGCATATACTATGGACAACGCAACTCCTACGAAACAATAAACCGATAAGATAGCTTCTACTATAGTTGCGATAGATATTCGCTTTGTTAAATATTTCTTATCTACCCATGAATCTTTATTATCCATAATCTTGAACTTCGGTGTTCTTACGAATTCACTTTTTTTATTTATAAGTCCTTCGAACACAGCAATAGAATTATTTACTGACAGCCCCATACTTCCCGCAAGGAATACAGGGAAATATATAATTCTCTTTTGCCAGTCAGGGTAAACATCTTTTTGTGAGTAAAGATAAAAAATGAACGAGCTGATAAAAGCGAATATAAATATTGACATGAATTTATAAACATCATCGTACTGACCAGATTCTTTTATTAAAAGAATAGGTAGGTTTAATAAACCTGCGATTAATATGAAAGGATAAGCAAGATTACTGCAAAGATGTATGAAAGATTGAACTTTCATCTTAAAAGGAAGATTTGATTTTAAAACTCTTGGATATATTTTCTTTGCTGTTTCAATAGCACCTTTAGTCCATCTGAACTGCTGGGACTTTAATGAATTCACGTCGGCGGGCAATTCCGCAGGTGATGTAAAGTTGACAAGATATTTAAATTTCCAGCCTTTCATTTGTGCCCTGTACGAAAGATCGAGGTCTTCTGTCAGTGTATCAGCTTCCCAGTTACCCGCATCGAATATGCATTCTTTTCTCCAGATGCCGCCCGTTCCGTTGAAATTAATGAAAAAGCCAGCTCTGTTTCTTACAGCTTGTTCTATAACAAAATGTCCATCGAGAGCAATTGCTTCAGTCTTTGTGATGAGTGAGTAATCCCTGTTTAGATGTTCCCACCGTGTTTGAACCAGACCAAGCTTTTTATCTTTTGAAAAATAGGGAAGTGTTCGTTTCAGGAATTTTTTCCTCGGGATAAAATCTGCATCGAAAATTGCAACATATTCCCCCTTTGCAGTTTCGAGACCTTCTTTTAGTGCTCCTGCTTTATAACCTTTTCTGTTTGTACGGTGAACATGCTTAATGTTATAACCTTTATCGATGTATTTTTGTACATGTTCTTTTGCAATTTCTACTGTTTCATCCGTCGAGTCATCGAGGACTTGAATTTCAAGTTTGTCTTTAGGATAATCTAATCTTATGATGGCATCTATTAAACGGCAGATAACATATTTCTCATTATAAAGAGGAAGCTGAATTGTTACGTATGGATATTCTGTGAGTTTAAGCTCTTCTTCCGAAAGGTCTTCTTTTCTCTTCCCGAATGTTTTAAAATAATAGTACACCATAGAATATCCATGTGAAGCGAACATAAACAATATAGATAAAGAAATAATGTATGTAGCTAAAATGATCGGTTCAATCTGCATTATGAGTTATAGTAAGTTCGATTTATATTATTACCAGTTTGAAGTCATATCGTTTAAAATATCTTCGCAAATTTTCTCTGTTGCGTCCTTTATGCCGGTTTCTCTGTTTGAAAATGTTGTTGCGGATGAGTTGTATTCGCCCCAATTCTCGAACGTCCTCTCCCAAACCTTTTTCTTCTTAACCATATTTTCAAAGTCCACATTTACCGATATCGTTATTTTTCTTTTAGTCACATTTTCATTCCCGGAAATTACCAATGCTTCATCCCTTACATTTGTAATATTACACTTAAGTACACCGTCTGCTGTATTCTTATCGGTAAGAATAAAAGTGTTATCATCAATTATCTTATTTTTCAGGCTTTCTGTGAAGGACTCCCTTATGTTGGCTTCCGAAAAACCGCTCGAATTCTCAAACAAAGGCACGGCAACAGATCTGATACCTTCGGGGGGATTGTTTCCCCTATAACTGTATACTCCGCAGGCGAAGTTTAATACAAAGAAAACTATTGTAATGAGATGAATAAGGGATTTTTTTTTCATTATCGGTACTGCTTTTCGAGATTATACTTATTTATTTTTCTGTATACGTTTCTTGGAGTATGTCCGAGTATATCCGAAACCTTATTCACATCCCAGTTATATTGTGTTAAAAGGTAAGTCAAAATCTTTTTGTCAAAATCTTCTGCACTCATGTTTTCTATTTCATCTTCGGGTATATAAAATCCGTCATCTCTGTTTATATCTTTTTTAAAATCCTGTATCTCCTGTTTTTGTAATATGTTTTTTATGTCAATAATGTCCGATTTAAGTTCAAGCAATGCCCTGAAGAGAAAATCCTGCTCCGAGCGTTCTCTTGTTCTCGCAGACACTGTCGGGAGTAATGAATCATATTCTGTAAGTTCTGTTTTCAAATGTCTTTTAACATCTCCGGCTGTGAGCTTCTTGTCAGGATAAAGAACTATTATACTCTCACAAAAATTCTTTAGCTCTCTTGCATTCCCGTTCCATGAATAGTTTGTAATGTATTCCATTGCTTCTTCATCTATTCCATTAAATGTAATATTATTTTCAGCACAGAAAGATTCAACAAAGTAATGAAAAAATATCCTGACATCCTCTTTTCTTTCTCTTAGCGGGGGAATATTCAGGTTAATTGATTTTAATCTGAAATACAAATCTTCACGGAAGCTTTTATTCTTCACGTCTCTTGCAAGGTCGCGGTTTGTTGCAGCGATAACACGAACATCTACTTTAAGAGTCTTATTTCCTCCAACTTTCATAAACTCGCCCGATTCGAGCACTCTTAGTATTTTTACCTGTGTGGATAAGGGCATATCTCCGATTTCATCCAGGAAAATTGTCCCTTTATCTGCGGTTTCAAAATAGCCCGCCCGTGTTTCTATTGCTCCTGTGAACGCTCCTTTCTGATGTCCGAAAAGTTCGCTCTCTATAATCCCTTCGGGAATAGCACCGCAATTCACTATAACAAGCGGCTTGTCTTTCCTTTTACTGAAATGATGTATGGCATTTGCAACAAGCTCTTTACCCGTACCGCTTTCACCCGTGATGAGCACGCTTATGTTAGTAGGAGCAACCTGCTTGATTGTTTCATTCAGCTCCCGTATCTGTATTGAGTCACCGAGTAATTTGTAATCCATTTTTTAACTTAGAGACAAATATAACAGTATATATATGCTATTTAAAGTTATTTTGTGTTCAGATTAGAATTATTGGGGAGGAGGGAAATAATGCTTTCGTATCTCTGGCGTGTCACAGTCCACACGGTGACACAGATGATTCAAGAAATCATGGATTGGTCCATGACTTCTTGATGAACTTCCTGCGAGCAGTATAAACCTGTAGAGTGTTATACATAACTTTAGTTTTCAAACCTTTGCGTGTTATGCTAAACATGGTAAAGGCTTTTGGTGATGCCAAAGGCATCCCTATGTGAAAAAACCAACAACGGGAGTAATTGTTAAATGAAAATGGTTTGTAAAGTTACTTATTAATATAATGTACTCATTATTTTGACATCAACCCGCTAAAGACTGACTTTTAATAAAACAATAAATCATTTTATTAAAAGCATTTTCCCAACCATCTTGATATTTGTTTCATCATTAACTTCGAGTACGTAGAAATATATTCCGCTTGATAATGAACTGCCATCAAAGAAGGTAGAATATTTTCCGGTACTTTTGAGTTCGTTATCTACTAATATTGATACTTCATTTCCTAATAAGTCAAAAATTGTTAATTTCACGATTCTATTTTTAGGAAGCTCGTAACGTATGGTTGTAAAAGGATTAAAAGGATTTGGGTAGTTCTGATAAAGATTAAATTCTGCAGGTATCGAATTGTTGTTTGTGTTTAATCCTGTTACACCTCCCGTAGATGTGTAGAGCATAGTAGAGCCACCACAAGCCCACCCGTGTAAAGTATCAAAAAAGGAAATCGATTTTAAAGTTACTGATGATACATAAGAATTAAAAAACGAAGTGTCGTAACCAATAATATAATTGGTACCTGCTATCCAACCATGATTCTCATCTTCATAAAATAACGAGTACATCGGTGTTGTTGTAATCTGGTTGCTGCTCCAATTCACACCAGCATTTGTGGTTTTAAAAAGATATCCTCCGCTGTTACACGCATAGCCAGTTTGCTCATTAAGGAAATAAAGTGAGGTTATAGTTTGCGTCATAAGATTAGGCTGCATAATCCAGTTTGTTCCGCCGTTTGAAGTGTACGCAATTTTTCCTGAATCACCAGCCGTCCAACCCGTCTGACTGTTATTGAAATAAATCGCTTTCTTCTTAAAGTATGGGAAGAATGCCTGAACTGTGAAATTCGAACCACCATTTGTTGTTTTAAAAATTTGAGCATCGTTTGAGCATGCCCATCCAGTGTTTGAATTGATAAAATGTAAATCGGTATAATCCATATCTGTTGGCATGGCGGTTATAATTAGATATGAAACAGTTGTCCAATTATTTCCGCCGTTGGTTGTCTTAAGAATGAATTTACCTTTATCGAAATCTGGAGGCGGTCCAGTATATCCTCCTCCTGCGTAACCGGTTTGTTCGTCGATGAATTGAAATGTATTTATGTAACAATTACCTCCTGAACTAATTAGTATCCAGTTTGCACCACCGTTTGTAGTTTTATAAAATTGATATGCATTCGTATATGGATAAGAATAATAGCCAACTGATGCAATTGCAATTGCAGGAGAAATTGCTTGAACACAAGTCAGGTTGTTAATTCCCATATTAGTCATTTGTTGACTCCATGCTCCTCTTTGGGAGGAAGCAGTCTTTGATAATATAAAAAACATTACTAATAATATACTGGTAATGAGTAAGGATTTTGTTTTCATCGCAAGAAATTTGATTATTTTTATAACGTAACTGAATAAAATGTTTTTATCAATAAAAAATTTACTGCTTTAGATTATATCTGCGTTGTATTAGTATTTAAATAGATATCGGTGGTTCGGTTCGTACCCGTGTCACCGATTATTGCTCCATCAATTTATTCAATTTCATTTTTAGGCAGATATGAATATATTTGTCAACTGTGGCTAAGAAAAAGACTAAACGAAAAACAAACGTACAAAAAGTACAGAAAACAAAATCCATAGATATTAACGTCTATGTTGAAAAATATTTCTGGCTTATTATACCATTTCTCACAATTGTTTATTTCATCTCAAGCAGGTATTCGCAGGGTTTCTATCAGGATGATGAAATTGCGCAGTATATTAATATGCTCAAATTCTGGACTGACCCCTCTGTAATTTTAGGTAACAATCCAAAACCCGGTTACAAAATATTCATGGTTCTGCCTGCATTGTTCAGTTATGATACTGTGCTAATTGTTAATTCTTTGATAGCCTCTTTGACAGTTTATTTCACCTATTTAATGATTAAAGCATACAAAGTGAGCTATGCTTTCTTTGGAGCAGTTCTGTTAGCTTTCCAGCCATTATTCTTTGACCTTTCCTTCAGATCTTATTCTGAAATTTTCACAGCTCTTTGCATTGTTCTATTTCTGATTCTTTATAAAAAAGAAATGTTCTTCTGGAGTGCACTTGTGATAGGGTATGTGTTTACTGTAAGACAGGAGATTGCGATTGTCATTATTGTGCTTGCAATATTATTCATCAGGAACAAACATTATACTGCGATAATTGGGCTGGCTGTATTCCCAGTTTTGTATAACCTTTTGGGATTTTTGAAAACAGGTGATATACTTTATGTTTTATCGGAAATGCAAAAGGTTGCAGGTCTTAATTATAAATCGCAGGGTTTATTACATTATTTTGAAGTTTATATTTTTATTGTCGGACCCATTTCATTAGCACTTTTCTTACTTGGATTCTTTGGTTTTTTTAAAGATACAAGTAAGTTAAAGGAATATGTTTCAAAATATTTATTATTTTATATAGTTTTTATTGGAATTTTTGGTGTGCAAATGATGACAATGATAAACGATGGTCCAAATCCCGGTAACTGGAGATACCTGCTTCATATATCACCGATATGTGCTTTCTTTGCTACGGTTGGATTGAATAATCTTACCGATAAAGAGTTTAAGAAAACACATTACATAATAACAGGCATATTTGCTTTTCTTGCTCTTGCATTTCTTTCTAAAACGACAGATGGTTTTGTTCTGCTCGATAAAACTGATTACTCTAAGTTTGTTTTCATCTTATTGTTTATAGTTTTTACGATATTGTTCTGGTCTGAATCTTCAAGAGCTTACTTAAATAAACTTTCATCATTACTCATCGTGTTAGCTGTTATATCTCTCTATTATAGCTTTGAACCAAAACAACTATCGGCAGAAAATATATCCGTAAAACAAGTCGCAGATTATGTCAACAAAATAGATGGAATCGAGAATAGAGAAGTTTTAACAAATCATACATTGATGATATTTTATTCGGATTCCTATAAGAAAAATCCCGATAAATTTAAATCAATTAATTCAAATACAATTAAAGATCTTCCAAAAGGTTCATTGATCATATGGGAAAGCCATTATGGTTACAGACCTGAATGGGGGAGTGATGTGCAGGCGGAGACATTGCAAAAGGATTCAACGTTTAAAATGATAAACCAGTTTATTTCAAGCAATAGGGCATTTGCGGCGTACGTTTTTGAAAAAGTAAATTAGTCAATCAAATTATTTTAAATGAGTAATTCAAGAGAAAAGTGTCTTGTGTTAGGAGGTGGTGGATTCATCGGTTCTCATCTTAGTGATGAACTCATTTCAAACGGTTACAATGTTGTAGTGTTTGATAAGTTAAATTTTTCGAAGAGGAACATTGCTCATATTAAAAGTAATATATCCGTAATAGAAGGCGACTTTAATAATGAAGTTGATATTGTGAAATCTCTAAAAGATATTGATTATGTTTTTCATCTTGTGAGCTCTACGTTACCAGTTACGTCCAACAAAAATCCTGTCTATGATGTTGAAACTAATTTGATTTCGTCTTTAATGCTTCTTGATGAAAGTTTAAAGAACAATGTAAAGAAAATAATTTTTATTTCCTCAGGCGGCACGGTTTACGGTTTCCCCAAAAATATACCTATCAGAGAAGACCATCCAAGACAACCAATTTGTTCATACGGTATAATAAAAAAAACAATTGAAGATTATTTGTATATGTATAATCGTTTGTATGGTTTGGATTATACAGTATTCAGAATTTCGAATCCTTATGGTGAAAGACAAAATCCACTAAGTATCCAGGGAGCTATCCCTGTTTTTCTAAGGAAGATTGTTAAAGATGAACAGGTTGAAATCTGGGGTGATGGTTCCATTACGAGAGACTATGTCTACATTAAAGATATTGTTAAGGTTTTAGTGACAGCTTTAAAAATATCATCTGAGAATAAAATTTTTAACTTAGGTTCAGGAGTTGGCAGGTCTTTAAATGAACTTATAGAGGTCATGAAGAAAGTAACCGGAAAAAATATAAATCCAAAATATGAAGAAGCAAGAGGTCTTGATGTCCCGGTTAATGTATTAGATATTAGTCTGATTAAATCCGTTCAAAATTGGAAACCAACAACTGATATCGAAACAGGAATAACTAAAACATATAAATTTATTTCTGAGAATTATTAAAATGCAATTGTAATAGATGACAGACAATTCGAACATTTCCCTTTCTGTTTTTTTCCCCGCATACTATGATGAAATGAATATTGCAAAGGTTGTTGATAAAGCTGTGGATGTCCTTGAATCTTTGCAATTGAAAGATTATGAAGTGATTATTATTGAAGATGGCAGCCCCGATAAGACTGGTGAAGTTGCTGATAAACTTGCCGAACATCATGGAAAGGTGCGGGTGATACATCATAAAACAAATATGGGGTATGGAGCAACGTTGAAGGATGGGTTTAATAATGCAAAGTTTGAGTATGTGTTTTATTCTGATGGTGACAACCAATTTAATCTTGATGAACTGAAGAAATTTATGGCTCTTATACCGTATTCAGATATTGTTGTTGGTTATAGAAAGCAAAAAGAGTATTCTTTTTATCGTAAATTTACTTCGCTGTGTTACAATTATTTGCTAAAAGCTCTTTTTGATATTAGGTTCTGGGATATTGATTGTGCGTTTAAATTATTCAAAACCGATCTATTTAAGAAAATTACAATCGAATCGAATGATGCTTTTATAGATGCTGAAATAATTATAAAGGCGAAACTTTTGGGTTATACATCAACAGAATTAGGCGTTGAGCATTATCCAAGGATAGACGGTATCTCAACAGGGGCGAGACCTTCTGTTATTTTTAAAACGCTAAAGGAAATTTTTAAATTCAGGAAAGTGTATTTGAAAGAAGTGAAAAAGATCAAAGAGTCTTCAAATGTATAACACTATTTTACGGCTAATACGTAGTATTGTCCTCCGATAGGTATAAATCCTAAATATTTTTCCAAGAATCTTAATCCACTAAGGAAAGCCGGGAAAAACAGAGCGTAGTTTTTCTTTTGCAATTTTAGTCCAGCAGTTTTAATAAGCTCCAATGATTCTTTGGGTTTCAAAAGAATTGCATCTTTGTCGAATACACAATTATTTACAAAATGTCTTGTAACGGGATTGTAAGGGTTGTGTTCGAATATAACAAGAGTTCCTTTATTTTTTAAGAGACTGTAAATGTTGTTGATGGTTTTATTTCTCATGGATGGTTGAATATGATGGAATACACATGAAACAAAGATCAAATCAAACTCACCATAATGCTTTTCAATTTCCTCATCATTAATCTCAAAAAACATAGCCTGTGGATTTAGATTGTATGAAATTTCGAGACTCTTCTTTGAAATATCACAGCCATAAACGTCAGCCTCAGGAAAGAACTCCTGGAAATATTTTACATTTCTTCCTATACCACATCCGTAATCAAGTATCGAAGCAGGTTCGTTAGTCAGTATTTCTTTAACTACTTTAGATTTGTACTCTGCAAAATAACTGTTCTTTTCTCCGAATAATTCCAGATCTTTTTCAATAATATCATTGTATTCTTCCGCGTGTAAATCAAAATTTATTTTCTCCATCAATATTTTTATCTAATATATTTAAATTTTCAAGGTGAGAAATATTTACTTTAAAACTTGTCGATATTAACATACTTTAACCTAAGTGAGTTTCCTACAACAGTTATTACATCACTGAATGCCATAAACAGAGCAGCCATCACCGGACTTACAACAATTCCGATTGGTGAAAAAATACCGGCTGCTGCGGGAATTGCTATTACATTATAGAAGAAAGCCCAGAAGATATTTTGTTTAATGATTCTAACAGTTTTTCCAGAAATAGTAATCGATTTGATTAGATTTCTAAGGTCACCTTTTACAAGTATAACATCTGAAGATTCAATGGCAATATCCTGACCAGTTCCAATAGCAACTCCAACATTTGCTCTTGCTAAAGAAGGTGCATCGTTAATACCGTCACCAACCATAGCAACATTTTTATTTTCGGCTTGTAGCTTTGATACGATTTTTTCTTTTTCATCAGGCATCGTTTTATAAGAATAGTTTTCGATTCCTAAATCAACTGCAATTTTTTGAGTTGTCTTTTGATTATCACCTGATATCATGAACAAATTAAAATTCCTGCTTTTCAATTTCTTTACTATCTCTTTTGATTCTGTTTTCAAGTTATCCTCAAACTCAATCATTCCTGCAATCTTTTTATCGATGCTGATAAACAAACGATTTCTATTAACGGTATGCAGCATTGGATCAATCTTTATGCTTTTGCTTTCTAATAGATTAGCATTCCCTATGTGAACGGTCTTGTTGTTTACTACAGAACTTATGCCCATTCCATCTTCATTTTTTAAATCTTTTACATCATGAAGAACTTCAATATTGTGCTCTATACAATAATTGCTTATTGATTTAGCAATTGGGTGATTGGAATATTTCTCAACGGAAAATGCATAACGCATCATATCCTCTTCGGATAATCCATTAAAAGATTTTATGTCCTTTACATGCATCTCGCCGGTTGTAAGCGTTCCTGTTTTATCGAAACAAACAGTATTGATTTTATTCATCTTCTCAATTGCTTCAACGTCGTTAAATAATATTCCGTTTTCAGCAGCTCTGCCAACTCCAATAACAACCGCCATCGGTGAAGCAAGACCTAGGGCACACGGGCATGCAATTATTAAGACAGCAACTGCGTATAATAAAGAATCTGCAAAATGATCACCTACAATAAAAAACCACACCGAAAAAGTAAGAATGGCAATAATAATTACGAGGGGGACAAACACAGCAGAAAGTTTATCGGCAAGCCTTTGAATTTTTGGTTTGGAATTGGATGCTTCTTTTACAAGGTTAATGATCTTTGATAACATGGTATCTTTACCGACTTTTTCTGGTTTTAATTTAACAAAACCATTTTTAACAACGGTACCACTAATAAGTTTATCACCTTCTTTCTTTTCAACGGGAAGACTTTCTCCCGTCATTGCACTTTCATCAACCACGCAAACACCTTCAGAAATTACACCGTCGACAGGAATCTTATCCCCTGTTTTTATTATTACAATGTCATTTAATTTTACTTTTTTGAATGGGATCGATATCTCTTCACCATTTCTAATTACGGTTACATATTTTGCCTGGAGGTCTTTTAATTTTTTTATAGAGGTTTGAGTCTTTGATTTAAGTACAGCTTCGAGATAATTCCCAAACAGTATAAATGTAATTATCATTGCTGCAGTTTCGTAATAGACTTCGTGTGTGTTGTTTAATACAATTATATTAAGGTTGAATAAGTGATTCGCTGAAATAACAATGCTGTAAATATACGATGTCAGAACTCCCAGAGTAATTAGAGAATTCATATCAGAAGTCTTATTTTTTAAAGCTGAGACAGCGCCTTTCAGAAATCTATCTCCACACCAAAAAACAACTACGCTGCTTATAATAAACAAAAAGATCAGTGTTTGCGAGTAAGTAAGGTTGATAAAGTCCAAAAATCTCAAGTGGTCTTTCATGCTTATCGCCATTATTATCGAAGAAAGAAAAACTGAAGTGATTATTTTATACTTATGAATCTTTAGTTGCTTTTTCTTTTTCAATTCCGCTGATGTTTCATCGTCATCTTCTAAAACATCGTAACCTAATTTTTTTATGTATCCTATGATTTCATCTTTTGATATCTTTTTTATATTATAAACGATCACAGCTATTTCTGAAGTAAAATTAACATCTACTGAATACACACCATCAGTTTTAGAAAGATATGTTGTAATACTGTTAGCACACCCGACGCAGCTCATTCCGAGTACATCAAGTTCGATCGATTCCTGGTTGTTATATTTTTTCTGTTCTTTTGTCAAGATTTATATAAGCTTATATCTTATATGTTTATAATGTCGTCTCACTTGTAATAAAGAAAACACGATGGGACAATTTTTCGTTCGTTTAAAATATGTGATAAATAATGAGTGCGTCAAAAATAAATAAAATATGTTTTATATTCTATCGACAAGTATAACTTAGATGAAAGCTTTGTATACAACAAGCAATTATATTTCAAGTCTTGTAACAACACCATGCAATTTATTATATGGCAATGCATGGAACTGAACGAAATTTGGAGTAATTTTCTTTAAGAATGAATATATTTTAAAAGAAAATTTCTTAGCATATATATCTTCAATACCGTAAAAAATTGCTTTTGCGTTGATTTCCTCTTCTTTGAACAATTTAGGTAGATCTAAAACTTCCATATAACCAGTTTGTATTTCAAGACCTGATAGACCGATGTCAATATCAGGGACAAACACTTTTTTAATTCCGAAGGGTTCATCCAGAGTTTTAATGGATACGGAAATGTTATGTTCATATATTATACCGGTTCGTATCATGCAATGAACCATATAAGGAGGTACTATGTATAAATCTTTAGTGAAGAAAATAGCCGTTCCTTTAATATTATTTTTGAGGTTGTAAATTTGATTATACCCAACAAGAAATGTATCAAGCGGGAGCGGACGAAAAGACTTTTTCATAGCACTACTACCTTTTATCCAAACCATAATAATAATAAATGGTATTGCTGCAACAATAATAGATGCATAACCTCCGTGAGGTACTTTATCAAAAACCGCAAGTAAGAAAATAATATCAACCAAGAACACTATTATTGTTAAGAACATTTTCAAATATTTCTTTTGACGTTGGAATATCCATGCTATAAAAATTGCGCTTATTGTCATAGTTGCGGTTACTGCAAGCCCGTATGCTGCGGCAAGATTTTCTGAAGCTCTGAAAACAAGAATCATTATTATAACTGCTGCTAACAATCCCCAATTGACAGCGTTTATATAAATTTGAGATTTTAATTTATAAGAAGTGTATTTCACTTTTAACAAAGGCATTATGTGTATACGTATTCCCTGATAGATAAGCGAAAAGATAGCACTTATCATTGCTTGCGAAGCAATTATAGTTGCTAATAGTGTTAGAATTAGAAAAGGTATATATAAAAATTCCGCTTGAGATTTAATCATGCCAAAAAGGAGATTTGTGTCTCCTCCTTGTTCAAATGCAAAAGCACCCTGCCCGAAATAATTAACGACTAATGCTACAAAAACAAAGTACCAGGCATTTTTAATTGGTTTTCTACCAAGATGTCCCATATCAGCATACAAAGCTTCCCCTCCTGTTGCACATAAGATGACCTCTGAGAGAACAAAGAATCCAGCGAAACCGTTATTCATAAAAAACTCAATAGCTTTGTGTGGACTCATTGAGATCAGAACTTCAGGACGGTTCATTATAGAAAGCAATCCCGATATAAATAATGAAAGAAACCATACAACCATTATCGGACCGAATGATGCAGCAACTTTATCTGTCCCTTTAGATTGAATAGAAAATAATGCAATTGTAATTACAATCGTGATAATGATGATTATATTACCATTCAGATGACCAATACCGGGAATCAATTCTAAACCTTCGACAGCAGAGAGAATACTTATTGCTGGAGTAATAACACCATCACCCATTAACAGGGATATACCAATGTATCCAAGAAACGTAATAAAAACTGCTTTTCTCCCTGATTTGAGAGAGCTTGTAAGAAGTTCTTTTAAAACAATTATTCCACCTTCACCGCGTGAACTTAAACTCATTGCAAGAAATGTATATTCAAGTGTTACTAAAACTATTAATGTCCAGAATATTAAAGAGAGAATACCTTCGATATTATCGGGAGTAGGTGGTGTAAGAAAAAATATTACGGTTAATGTATAGATAGGACTGGTTCCGATATCACCGAATACCAATCCCATTGCTTTAACTATTGAGTTTAGAGAAGTACGTGTGTTTTTTTGTTCTTTCATTCCTGCAAGGTTAATCTTTCAATTTATCCACTACTCTTACGGCTCTTTTGTTTTCAGCTATATCATGTACACGAATAATGTTTGCACCGTTCAGTATCCCAACTGTGTTTGATGCAATCGTTCCATCTAATCGTTCGTTTAAAGAAGTTGGATAGATCTTATCTATAAAACTTTTTCGCGAAGTACCGAGTAAGATGGGGTAGTTTAATTCTTTGAATCTTGACAGGTTTTTGATTAGGATTAGATTGTGTTCGAGTGTCTTTCCAAAACCAATTCCAACATCGATGATAATCTGTTTTATACCGGCATCTTCCGCTATGTTTATGGATTTTGATAAATAATTATAGATTTCTTGTACGATGTCATTATACTGAGGATTTGATTGCATGTCTCTCGGAGTACCCTTTATATGCATTAATACGCAGCTAGCGTTATAATGTGCTGTTATTTCCGGCATCTTTTTATCGAAATTAAAAGCACTTATATCGTTAACAATAACAGCTCCTTCTTTTAAAGCCTCTTCGGCAACTTCATGTTTGTAAGTATCGATTGAAATCGGTATGTCTAACCTTTTCTTAAGTTCTGATACGACGGGGATGACCCTTTCTAATTCTTCGTCAACACTAATTTTTTGAGAACCCGGTCTGGTTGATTCACCACCAACATCTATGAAATCAGCTCCGTATTTTTCCATCTTCAATACGTCTTCAATTACTTTTTCGATATTAACTTTTCCATCAAAATAAATTCCACCATCTGAAAACGAGTCAGGTGTTATGTTTACCACACCCATTAAATGTGTTCGCTCAGATAGGTTGTATGTTTTATTACCGAACTTATAGATCATTGAAAACACAGATTAAAGGATTTCACTGATTTTATTGATTCCATTCCATGGTTTCGTTGTATAAATAAATCTTTTAAAGTTGAGACTCTTTTCACAAAAATTAAGTAGTAAGACAATCTCAAGATGAAAGCTTTTAGGTTGATTAGATATAACAAGTTATTTCACATAATAATCAAAGTAATCTGAGTAATCAATTAATCAGTGATCCGGAGTCTATTTCTTTATCAACAGTTATCAAAGTTAAATTTTTACCTTTCTTTGCTGCAAGGAGCATTCCTTCGGATTTAATACCCATTAATTTTGTTGGCTTTAGGTTATCGACTACTACAATTAATTTACCGAGTAAATCTTCCGGCTTGTAATATTCAGCTATTCCTGCAACGATCTGTTTCTCGTTATCTCCGACTTTTATTCGGAGCCTTATAAGTTTCTTACTCTTCTCTACATTTTCACAATTGATTACTTCTGCAACTTTCAGGTGAATCTTACTGAAATCGTCTATCGTGATAAAATTGTCTTCTTGAATTTCTTCCATACCCGATGGATTTATTACTGCTTGAATGTGTTTGTCATCGATTTGAGGGAATAAGATTTCAATCTCGCCTAATTTATCATTCGGTTTTAAGCAGATCTCCCCAGCTTTATTCCAGGTAAAATCTTTTTTGTCTTTATTTAGAATTTTCAAGATCCTGTCGGCGGATGTTGGTAACACCGGTGAAATTAGAATTGCGAGTGAATGGCAGATCTGTAAACAATTATTAATAACAGTTTCACAACGTTGAGGATTACTCTTTAAAAGAATCCACGGTTCGCAATCGTTAAAATATTTATTAGCTGCTCTTGCAACGTTCATTGTTTCGTTTAATGCATCTTTAAATCTGAATTTTTCATAGCAATCCGATACAATTTTCTTTTGTGATTTTATAAAGTTTAAGATTTCATCATCAACTTTTTCAGTTTTGTATCTTTGTGGTACTTTATTATCAAATTTGTTTTTTGTAAAGACAACCGTCCGATTTATAAAATTTCCCAGTATACCAGCAAGTTCGCTGTTGTTTTTAGATTGCAGATCGGTCCAATTAAAATCAGAATCTTTATTTTCTGGAAGGATTGAAGTTAAAGTATACCTTACAACATCAGGAGGAAAATCCTTTACGATATCTTTTACTGGAACGCCATGTCCTTTACTCTTTGATTGTTTACCGCCTTCAAGATTCAGGAATTCATTCGCCGGTACATTGTATGGAAGTATAAAATCCCCGTGTACTTTTAGCATTGCAGGAAATACTATCGCATGAAAAACTATGTTATCCTTACCGATGAAATGAATCAATTTGGAATCATCACTGCACCAATAATCTTTCCATCCATCCGGATTGCCTTTTTCAATAAACAATTCTTTCGTAGCAGATATGTAACCGATAGGAGCTTCAAACCAAACATAAATTACTTTGCCCTCATTATTTTCAAGAGGAACTTTAACACCCCAATCAAGGTCTCTTGTTATAGCCCTGCTTTTTAATCCCGTCTTGAACCAGCCGTTACAATAATTGATGACATTTGATTTCCAATTCTTTTGTGTATTAATCCATTGTTTTATTTCCGGTTGTAATTTATCAAGGGGAAAGTAGTAATGAGTAGATTCCTTTACTACTGGAGTATCACCGGAAATTTTTGAACGCGGGTTTATCAATTCAAGCGGTGAAAGATTGCTTCCGCATTCTTCACACTGATCACCTCTTGCTTCTTCATAACCGCATTTGGGACATGTACCTTCCACAAATCTGTCCGCAAGAAACCTTTTCTCTTTTTCCGAATAAAGCTGCTTTTCTTTTTTCTGTATAAGAATACCTTTATTATATAAATTCAAGAAAAAATCCTGAGCTGTTTTCGTGTGGATATCATTTGAAGTCCTAGAATATATATCGAATTTGATTCCCAAATCTTCAAATGCTTGTTTGTTCGAAAAGTGATACCTGTCGATTATCTCTTTCGGTGTAACATTTTCTTTTATAGCAGACATTTCGATTGCTGTACCATATTCATCCGAACCGCAGATGAATATCACATCATCACCAATAAGTCTTTTGTACCGGACAAATATATCCGACGGGAGATACGCTCCTGCAATATGTCCTATGTGTAAATATCCATTCGCATAGGGCAATGCTGCTGTGACTAAATATTTTCCTTCTTCTGATTTTTTCATTAAGCAATATACCTAATAAATGATTTTTTATAAATGGACTTCATGTCTTCAATACGTTTGATGATATGCCACAGATTGAAGGACTATAATATACGTGAATTATAAAAAAGGTGTGAATAAATTTAGCGTATACTCAGGGTATCTTATATACCATAGAGTTTATATTCATACCCGCTCCAACAGAAGCGAATACGAGTATATTACCTCCGTTAGTTATATGTAAACCAAGTTTTTCTTTATATAACAGGTCGAGTAATGTCGGTACGGTTGCCACAGAACTGTTACCAAGCCAGGATATACTCATGGGCATGACATTCTGAGTTACTTCTTCTTTACCGTATAGTGAGTATAGTCTTTTCAAAATAGCTTCATCCATTTTCTCATTTGCCTGGTGTATAAGAACCTTGTGCACGTCGTTTAGTGTCAACCCAGCTTTTTCAATACTTTCTTCAACAACCTGTGGTACTTTCTTTAAGGCATGTTCGTATAACTTCCTTCCATACATTTTTAGATAAAGTTCGTTTCCTTCATGTTTGGTATCGTATGATTTACCCATCCATAACATATAAGCTTCATCAAGAGTATCAGATCTTGTACTGTGAGATAATATTCCAACAGGCTCTTCACTTGTTACTGCTTCTACGATTGTAGCACCGGCTCCGTCAGAATAGAGCATACTGTCCCTGTCATGAGGATCAGAAATTCGAGATAGTGTTTCTGCTCCAATAACCATTATTCGTTTTGCATCGCCGGATTTGATATAATAATCAGCCTGTATCATTCCTTGCAGCCAGCCCGGGCATCCAAATGGGAGGTCGTATGGGATTGTTTTAGGATTTTTTATTTTTAATCGATGTTTTACTCTTGCAGCAAGAGTTGGTACAAGGTCGGTTCTTTTATTATCAGCTTTTACATCTCCAAAGTTATGTGCGAAGATGATATAATCAAGGCTTTCTTGATCAATATTAGATGATTCTATAGCATCCTTTGCAGCATTAAAGGCTATGTCAGAAGCAACAAGGTCATCTGTTACGTATCTTCTTTCCGTGATACCAGTTATTTTTTCAAACTTCTCAATTATTTCTTCATTATCTTTATTGATTTTATTATCGTATGAATCGAAGAATTCATGTTTGAGAAAATCTCTGTTGTGTACTTTTTCTGTTGGTATATAACTTCCAGTTGCCGAAATAACAGTATATATCTTTTTCATATCTGAGTTCTAATTTTTAAATCCATGAGTATAATTTGACAATCAATGATGCTCGTATACATTTATATCCGAGTACATATTTTTTAATTGTTATTTATTGCTCTAAAAAAAATCAAACAAAAAAATAAATTTCGAGAAAGAGCAAGGAATTAAATTATACATTACAAAATTGTAGAAAGTCTTAACATGTAAAGTTAGTATTAATAAAATATTTTTGAAATAATAAAATATAAAAAATTTTTGACATAATAATCAGATATATACTGTAAGTAAATACAAAAAGAGGATTGTTAAGATTTTATTTATTAACGTATAGATTTGTAAGATTTCATATAGTAGATTTATAAATGATAATTATAAATTGAGAGTAAAAATAAATGTATGGAAAAGCTATCGATTATTCTTTTTAAATTCGTGTGAGTTTTTGTATAATATTTCTATATTGTGGGTGAAGTGAGATTAATTCGTCTCTTTTGGCAAGTTCAAAATCATCAAATTCAAAACCCGGGGAAACTGTACAGCCTACTAATGAGTAAGAATCTTTATGCATGACTTCTACAGCTAACCAATTTCCAGCTTTTACAACTTTTGTAAATGTTGTGTTCTTATTCATATCATTGCTCAGTATTGATTTTTGCAACTTATTCTCGTCATCTATTTCGTAAAGTATCAAGGAGCTTCCCGAATAAAAGTGCCAAATTTCATCTGCTTTCAATTTATGAAATGATGAGAAGTCATCGCCTGTCAAAAGAAAATAAATTGCAGTGGAAAAAACTCTTGGGTTGTTGAACCTCTCGGGTAGTTGTTCTTTATTTATTTTATCCTTTGAACGATATATTTCAGCATAGTAACCCCCTTCAGGGTGTTTTGTGAGGTTTAAGTTTTTAATTATAATTTGTGCTGCTTTATTCAAAATAATATTTGAGTATTTATCAAATGTTTGTTCTTTGTAATAATTTTTTTTATCTTTAAATAAGATAATCAATATTTATAATTATTATCAGATAAAATTTTCATTCAACGCAATATGAAAAAAGAAAGTCTGGTTGCAGTGATTGGTGACATACATGGTTGCTATTATACGCTTATAAATCTTTTTGAGAAAATTAAAAACGAATGCTCTCAAGTATTTACAGTGGGTGATCTTATTGATAGAGGTCATTATTCAAAAGAGGTGGTACAGTTTTGTATCGATAATAATATAATGCCCGTAAGAGGAAATCACGAAGATATGCTGATTAACGCAATTGAAAATTCAAGCGAAAACTATGCTAAAAAAGAACAGGATATTGATCTGTATTTTTATAATGGAGGAGATAAAACTCAAAAGTCATATATAAATTCCAGGTACAAAAAAGATTTTGATGTTTTGGAAAAGGAACTACAAATGAACGGTCATTTGAAATGGATAAAAAGTCTTCCATTAAAATATGAATCAAAAGTTCTTGTAATTTCTCATGCTGGAATTATTGAGGGTGGTGATGAACAAACTATTTTATGGAACCGTGATATTCCAACAAGACTTGATAAACTTCAAATCTTTGGTCATACCTCTATTGAAGAGGTTGATTGTGTTGAAGAATATTTTGTTAATATAGATACTGCCTGTGTTTACGGGAATAAATTAACAGCCTTAATTCTCGAAAAATCTACCGCAAAAATTATCAAAATTGTTCAGGAAGAATTGAATTTTCAGGATAAAGTATTGATATAATTTATGTCTTTTTCACTTTTTTTTGAAAGTTAAAAAGTAATAATAATAAGTTCTATCCTGAGTTTCTCTATTATATAAGTTTATGTAATAATTTATACTTAAATGATAAATTTTGTTTAAATTGATTAAAACTTGCATTGTTAAATATGATTAAAATAGGTATTTTTATAAGATTATTCGGAATATTTTTTTGAATTAAAGTTGGGGCTATAGCTCAGCTGGTAGAGCATTTCGTTCGCAATGAAAAGGTCACCGGTTCGATCCCGGTTAGCTCCACAATCAAATAAAAGCTTGAAAGTAAATAATGCCTAAAGAAAAAATTGTTCCAGTCAATATAGAAGATGAAATGAAGTCATCTTATATTGACTATTCTATGTCAGTAATAGTTTCACGTGCATTGCCGGATGTTCGGGATGGATTAAAACCAGTCCATCGAAGAGTATTGTTCGGGATGAATGAATTGAGTCTTGCATATAACAAACCATATAAGAAATCTGCAAGAATTGTTGGAGAGGTTCTTGGTAAATATCATCCTCATGGAGATAAAGCTGTTTATGATACTATGGTCAGAATGGTACAGGATTTCTCATTAAGATATCCTTTGGTAAATGGTCAGGGTAATTTTGGTTCTATCGATGGTGATTCACCCGCAGCAATGCGTTATACGGAAGCAAGGCTTGCAAGAATTTCGGAAACAATGCTCAACGATCTTGAAAAAGATACAGTAGATTTTATCCCAAATTTTGATGAAACATTAAAAGAACCATCTGTTTTACCAGCATCATTACCAAACTTACTCATTAATGGATCGAATGGAATAGCAGTAGGAATGGCAACTAATATAGCTCCTCACAATCTTAACGAAGTTGTTGATGGACTATTATATCTGATAAAAGAACCCAACTGTACTATTAAGAAACTTATGAGGTTTATCAAGGCACCTGATTTTCCTACAGGTGGTATCATCTATGGTTATGATTCTGTTGTTGAAGCCTACGAAACGGGTCGGGGTAAGATAATATTAAGAGCACGAGCTTCCATTGAAAGAGAAAAAAATAACAAGCAGAATATTCTAATAACGGAAATTCCATACCAGGTTAATAAAGCAGGTCTTATTGAAAACATTGCAAAGCTGGTCAGGGATAAAAAGATTGATGATATATCGACTATGAACGATGAGAGTGATCGTGATGGAATGAGGATTGTAATTGGACTAAAAAGAGATGCTAATCCGCATGTAATACTGAACAATCTTTTCAAGCATACTCAGATGCAAACAACATTCGGTGTTATTACTCTAGCCCTCGTAAACGGAGTTCCAAAGATTCTGAACCTTAAAGAGATAATGCAGCATTTTGTCGATCACAGGATGGATGTAATTGTGAGGAGAACAAAGTTTGAATTAAATGCAGCAGAAAAGAGAGCTCATATCTTGGAAGGGTATATAATTGCTTTAGATAATATCGATGAAGTTATAAAAACAATTAAGAGATCGCAAGATGCACCAACAGCAAAGAAAAGATTGATGAAAAAATTCAAGCTATCAGATATACAAGCTCAGGCAATTCTTGATATGCGTTTACAAAGGTTAACAGGTCTTGAAAGAAAGAAGATTGAGGTGGAATACAAAGAAATTCTAAAAACAATCGAAAGATTAAAAAGAATTTTAGCGAGTGAAGCTTTAAGAAAACAAATAATTTCGGGTGAACTTAAGAAAATCAAGGAAACCTATGGTGATGAAAGAAAAACAGAAATAATTGCAGATGTGAAGGATGTATCTTTTGAAGATATGATCAAAGAAGAGGATGTCGTAATAACTATCTCGAATAAAGGATTTATCAAGAGAATTCCGGTTAGCTCATACAAGTCACAGGCAAGAGGCGGTAAAGGAATTACAGCAGCTTCTACCGGAAGATCTGATGATGACTTTGTGGAACATATGTTTATAGGTTCGACACATCAATATATAATGTTTTTTACTGATGTTGGTAAATGCTATTGGTTAAAGGTATACGATATTCCTGAAGGTACAAGAACATCAAGGGGAAAATCAATTCTGAATCTTATTCAAAAAGAAAGAGATGAAGATATTACAGCATTTGTTATGGTTAAAGATTTCAAAGAAAAACTTTATGTTACAATGGCTACTAAGCTTGGTATGATAAAAAAAACCAAACTTGAAAGTTATTCCAATATCAGAAAGAATGGGATAAACGCAATAAATATAAACAAGAATGATGAGTTAATTGATGTTAAGTTAACTAATGGTTCTCAAGAAATTCTAATAGGAACTCATAATGGGCAAGCAATACGGTTTAATGAGTCTGTGGTACGTGATATGGGAAGAACCGCTACTGGTGTGAAAGCAATAAAACTAGCGAAGAAAGATTATGTAATAGGTTTGGTCGATGTAATAAGGCGGGGTGCTACAATTTTAGTTGTAACTGATAAAGGATTCGGGAAAAGAAGTGAATTAGGAGATTATAGAGTAACAAATCGTGGAGGTAAAGGTGTTATAACTGTTAAGACCACCGATAGGGTTGGGAAATTAATATCTGTTAAGGAAGTAACGAATTCTGATCACCTAATGATTATTACAGCGAAAGGAATACTAATAAGGCAAAAAGTGAAGAATATTCGTGTTATGGGTAGAAATGCACAAGGGGTAAGATTAATAAGACTTAACGCTGGAGATAAAATATCAGCAGTTGCAAGGATTATAGATAATGGTAAAGATGAAGATAATCAAGAAAAAATATTTAAGTAAGATTAATACCTATACTTACATATAGTAAGTATATTATATTTTTGGAGTGTAGATGAATATAATTGATATTCGAAGTGATACAGTAACTAAGCCATCAAAGCATATGCTTGAAGCCATGATGAATTCACCTTTAGGTGATGATGTATTTGGTGAGGATGCGACTGTGAATAAAATGCAGGAAAAATGTTCTATTATTACAGGTAAAGAAAAATCCTTGTTCGTACCATCCGGTTGTATGGCTAACCAGCTTGCTATCAAATCTCACACGAATTCTGGAGACGAGGTCATCTGTGAAGCGGAGTCTCACATATTTAATTATGAAACTGCTGCACCTTCTGTTATCTCGAACGTTCAGATGGTAACAGTACCAGGTAATAATGGTGTATTAGATATCGATAAGGTTAAAAAGTATGTAAGAACAAGCGAATATTATTTTCCAAAAACAAAATTGATCTGCTTAGAAAACACTCACAACCGCGCAGGGGGTATAATTCAGCCTATAGAGAAGATAAAAGAAATTTCAAAGTATGGCAGGGAGACAAACCTTAGATTGCATCTCGATGGAGCGAGAATATTTAATGCTTACGTGGAGACTGGTATAACGGTAAAGGAGTATGCTTCTTATTTTGATTCGATTTCATTTTGTTTTTCAAAAGGTCTTGGTTGTCCGGTGGGATCTGTGTTATGTGGAGACGAGGAATTCATCGATAAAGCACACAAGTGGAGAAAGATTCTTGGAGGAGGTATGAGACAGGCAGGTGTCTTAGCGGGTGCTGCCTTATATGCTCTCGATAATAATATTGTACGGCTAAAAGAAGATAATGATAAAGCTGATTATTTTGCTAAAGAGATATCAAAGATAAACGGAATAAAAGTTGATTTAGAGAATGTTCAGACAAACATCGTTATATTCAGCACCGAAAAAATTTTAAAGAATGAATTAATTGAAAGGTTGAAAGAAAAAGGTGTTTTAATTTCTTCGGGGAGTTATGATAATCTCAGAGCTGTCTTTCATAAGGATGTAAATATGGAAGAAGTGGATACATCTTTAGATGTAATACGAAATTTATTTAAAGAATTGTGAAAATTATTATACAGTCGAAAGAATTTCCAGCATTCTTTTCACATCTTCAGTTTTGTGCTGGGGAAAGTTAGCTATTCTTATTTGAGTATTCTTGTAATTTCTATATCCTGTACTTACAATAAATCCATTTTCTGCTAACAGCTTCACTATTTCTTTTTGTTTTTTATTTAAATCAATAACAATAATGGTTTTTGAGCGGTCTTTTACATTCCTGACAAAAGGAGTTCCAAGGTCACTCATTTCAAAAAAATCATATATCATCTCAGATTTAACTTCTGTATCCTGTCTTATCAATTCATTACTATATTTAATTAAATATTCACAAACTTTTCCTAAAAGAAATATTCCTAAAGTATTTGGGGTTTCGGTTGTCTGGTTTAGTAATGAGTTCTCATAAAGAGAAATGAAGTTATGATAGCTGCCAATATTTATTTTGCTGTTTTTTAGATATTGTACTTTTTCGATACATTTATCATTAACCATTAATACTGCAAGTCCTGGTGGTAAAGCGAATCCTTTTTGAACAGAAAAAAAAGCACAGTCAAATTTAGAGAAATCCATATTATAATAGGGAACTGAAGTAACTACATCAACAGCTATCAGTGTTTCCGGAAAATCTTTTTTTAATTTGTATAACTCATTGGTATTAATTGTTACTCCTGTACTGGTTTCGTTATGTGTAATACAAATAAGCTCAGGAGTATCTTTTATTTTTATATTTTCAAATTTAAAAGATTCACCGTAAGGAATTTCTATCTTTTGTGCTTGCTTGTTTAGTTCGATTGCTATCTTATAGAATCGTTCTGCGAATGCTCCGTTGACAAAATGAAGACTTTTTGTCTCCACACAGTTTGTAATAATTTTATCCATACATTCAGTTGCTGACGCTAAGAAGAAAACATTGTAATTATCGGGGATAGTCAGTAAAGTTTTTAATGAATTTACCGTGTCTTTGCATATATTCACGAACTCAAGGCTTCGGTGATTTATCGAACAGATGTCATTCTCAAAGGCTTCTGCGATAAAAGATTTTATTTT
>CAYYJH010000030.1:0-31073 GCA_964472195.1 uncultured Ignavibacteriaceae bacterium
TCCATGTAATTTATGACTTTATTGAAAATAAATAAACAGCAATATAAATTTAATGTGAAGCAAAGTCAATGAATTTAAAGCAATATATGAGCTTTAATTTTTAATATGACCCTTTTGTGTTTTATAATTCTGCATTGATGAAACCAAAAATTACTTGGATTGAATTTTCTTATCAAAATGGGTAAATTTCAAGATGTCTAATTTTAAAATTTTGATGTGGGTAGAATAGAGCAAATAAAAAATCATTTTAATTCTTTAAAGATTGATTCATTTCTTATTACGAATCTTTCTAATATCAGATATTTGTCAGGATTTTCAGGAACAGCTGCTACTGTGTTGTTAACTGAAAACATGAATTATTTTGTAACGGATTTCCGGTATAAGAGCCAATCGAAATATGAGGTTAATAGAAATTTTAAAGTAATAATATATACTCAAGATTCCTTTAATTATCTTAAATCATTTATAAAAAAATACAAACTTAAACGGATTGGTTTTGAATCTCATATTTTAAGTGTAAATGAATTCATCGCATTGAAGAAGGAATTTCCGCAAGTCAAGTTTATTCCAGTTAATAGTTTTATAGAAAGTATTGTTGTTAAAAAAACTGAACAGGAAATTGCTACGCTTAAAAAAGCTGTGGAAATAACTGACAGAACGTTTACGAGGTTGTTAAAAAAGATTAAACCCGGTATTACAGAAAAAGCTCTCTCTGCCGAAATTACGTACATACAAAAGAAGCTTGGAGCAGAGAAGGATGCCTTTGATCCGATTGTAGCGAGCGGTGAAAGAAGCGCCTATCCACACGCAAAACCGACTGATAGAAAAATTCAAAACGGTGATCTATTAACCCTAGATTTTGGATGTGTGGTCGATGGTATGCATTCTGATATGACGAGAACCATTGCAATCGGAAGTCTTGCATCAGAGAAGAGAAAAATTTATAATATAGTTAAAGATGCACAACAAAGAGCTCTTGATAATGTAAAAGTTGGTGTTGTAGCAAAGAAGCTCGATTCATATGCAAGGAGTTATATTAGTAGCAAAGGTTTCGGTAAGAATTTCGGGCATGGACTCGGTCATGGTCTTGGCTATGATGTTCATGAGGGTCCAAGGATTTTCAAGAAAAATAATTACAGATTAGAAGAAAACATCGTTATTACAATTGAACCTGGAATTTACATAGAAGGTCTCGGGGGTGTAAGGATCGAAGATGATGTTGTTGTAACAGACCAAAGTTGTGAAATATTAAATAAATCTACAAAGGAACTAATAGTTCTTTAGAAAATCAAGGAATTGTCATTATTAATTAAGTGAAGGAATTTAGTTGAACAAAGTATTAATTATTTCGTATTATTTTCCGCCTATGGGAATGGGTGGTGTTCAAAGAACTTTGAAATTTTCAAAATATCTTTTAAAACATAATTGGAAACCAGTCGTTATTACCTGCAGTCCTAAAAAATATTTTGCCATTGATGAATATCTTTTAAATGAAGCATTAGACAGTGGTATAATCATAGAACGAACTGGGAAGGGTAAATATAATTCAGGTCAGATTGTTACACGAACCCCTAAGGAGAGATTTAGAAAATTGAGAAGTAGAATTGCTCAATTCTTTTTTATTCCGGATAGCAAGATTAGATGGAAAAAGAAGGCACTCAGGAAAATTGATAAAATTTGGAATAAATACGATGGATTTGATCTGGTATTTGCAACAGCTCCCCCGTATACGGATCTTCTTATTGGACAGGAAGTTAAGAAAAAATACAGTATACCACTCGTGATTGATTATAGAGATGCCTGGGTTGATAGTAAAGTATTAAATTTTTATCCGACCCCGTATCATAAGCTTTCAAATATTAAAAAGGAAAAGGAAGTCTTACAGGATGCCAATAAAGTAATAACGACTAACAGACGAGTGAAAGAGATGCTTATAGCAAGATACGGTAATGTCGATTATAACGATGCTAAAATTTTCCCACATGGTTATGATAGTGAGGATTTCGAACTTGCAACTCAAAAGAATCTTCCTAAAACTACTAAAATGAGGATAACTTATTCGGGTAGTTTTTACACACGTGATCCAAAATTTTATTTGAAATCAATCAAAATATTTTTTGAAAAACATCCTGAACTAAAAGACAAAGTTGAATTCTTATTTTTAGGACATTTTACAAAAGAGCATATTAATACGGCAAACAAATTCAGGATCTTTGATACATTAAATCTTCCCGGTTATGTTAACCATTTTGAATGTGTGAAATATTTATTAGCTTCTGATGTTCTTTTTATAATGATAAGCAGGGGAGAGAATGAAGATGCTGCGATGCCGGGTAAGGTAGGTGAATACATTGGAAGTCGTAAGAACATTGTTGCATGCATTCCCGAAGGAGTTACTAAGAAAATTCTCGAGGATTATAATGCAGTAAAATTTATCACAGAAGAAGACCCTGTTAAAATTGCGGAATCATTTTACGATTATTATAAATTGTTTGAACTAAACCAGATGCCGGCTGCTAATGAAGAAATGGTGGTAAAATACGACAGGAAACGTATGACCGAAGAACTCGCCAGGGAACTTAACTATTTACTCGATGTTGAATAAATCTTATCCTTCTATACGTTATATAAAAATATTTAAAAGAAATTGAAGATACTCCTTATAGGTAATGGTGGACGGGAAAACGCTTTAGCGAGGGCAATATATATTTCTCCTTCATTCAAGGAATCCAATTCTGAAATTTATTCAACTTTAGGAGGCCCGGGTTTAAATAAAATAGCTAAACCTATTGATATAAAAACAACCGAAGTTGAGAAACTTTCCAATTTTGCCAAAGAAAATCATATTGACCTTACTGTAGTAGGTCCTGAAATACCTCTTGCAATGGGAATTGTGGACGACTTTGAAAAGCAGGGTTTGAAAATATTCGGACCTACAAAAAAAGCAGCAGAGATAGAATCGAGTAAAATTTTTTCAAAAAAGCTAATGAAAAAATATAATATTCCAACCGCTAAGTTTGAAACTTTTACAAAAGATAATTTGGATGAGGTTAATAATTATATTAATGGATTAAAGTATCCGATTGTTATTAAAGCTGATGGATTGGCAGCGGGTAAAGGAGTGATAATTGCTCAGGATATAAATGAAGCTAATAAAACAATTACAGATTTTACAGAGAAAGAAGTTTTCGGTGAGTCGGGAAAGAGTTTTATTGTTGAAGAATTTCTGGTAGGGTATGAACTTTCAATTTTTGTAATAACGGACGGCGTAGATTATGTCATATTGCCTTCATCCCAGGATCACAAAAAGATTGGTGAGGGAGATACTGGGAAAAACACAGGCGGTATGGGTGCTTACGCTCCTGCAAAACAATTTATTGATGAAGATTTATTAAACAAGATCAAGACCTCTGTTATTGAACCTGCTTTAAAGGGATTAAGTACAGAGGGAAGAAAATATAAGGGCTGCTTGTATAGCGGATTAATGATAACTGAAACTGGTGAAGATATAAGGGAACCTTATGTAATTGAATTCAACTGCAGGTTTGGTGATCCTGAAACACAGGTCGTTACTCCATTAATTAAATCTGATTTCCTGCAATTGTTATTAGCTTCTGTAGAGGGAAAAATAAAAGACTATAAGATTGAGTTTTACGATAAATATGCTTGCTGTGTTGTATTGGCATCAGGGGGATATCCGGGGAATTATGAAAAGGGGAAAGTAATCGAAGGACTTGATAAAGTTGGTAGTGACTGTATCATTTTTCATGCAGGAACAAGATTATCTGACGGGAAAGAGGTATTAACGAATGGCGGTAGAGTATTGAATGTTGTTGGGTTAAATAATAATTCTTTGAAAGAAGCGATTAGCAACAGTTATAGAAACGCTGAAAGAATTCATTTTGAGAACATGTATTACAGGAAAGATATTGGTTATCTGGCATTAAGATGAAATAGTAGAATAATTAGTTCAATTTGAAATTTTTTTCTGATGTATTTCTGAAAATATTGATTATTTTTAGAAAATTTCAGGTAAAATAAATTTTAATTATACATTGAATATTTTAGTTACTGGCGGTGCAGGTTTCATTGGTTCACACATTGTTGACAGATACATAGCTGAAGGACATAAAGTGTATGTGGTTGACAACCTCTCTACAGGATTTGAGAAGAATGTTAATAAGAGAGCTAAATTTTCTCTTTTAGATATTTATAAAGATTCATTCGATAAATTATTTGAAAAGAATAATATTGATGTAATAAACCATCATGCAGCCCAGATAGATGTAAGAAAATCAGTTGATGATCCAAAATTTGATGCACAGATAAATATTGAAGGTTCATTAAATTTATTTCAGTCGGCTGTAAATTATGGTGTGAAAAAAATAATATTTGCTTCGACAGGTGGTGCAATTTACGGGGAGCAGGAGCAATTCCCGGCTGATGAAAACCATCCTACAAAACCACTTTCACCATACGCAATTTCAAAGTTAGCAGTTGAGAAATATCTTTACTTTTATAAAAAATCACATGGAATTGATTATGTAATACTAAGGTATGCTAATGTATACGGACCGCGTCAAAATCCGCATGGAGAAGCTGGAGTAGTTTCAATTTTTTGCGAAAAAATATTAGGTAATCAGCAGCCGGTAATAAACGGTAACGGTAAACAAACCCGGGATTATGTGTTTGTGGACGATGTTGTTGATGCAAGTGTTTTAGCACTTGGTTTAAAAACATCTGAACTGATTAATATCGGAACTGCTGTTGAAACAGATGTGAATTATTTATTCGACTTTATCAATAGGTTTTTCGGAATCAAATTTAAAGAAGTACACGGAGATCCAAAAATGGGTGAACAAATGCGAAGTGTTATAGCTTACAAAAAGGCTAAAGAGTTATTAAAGTGGAATCCTAATTACAATATTGAAGAAGGTTTAAAGAAAACTTGTAATTGGTTTCAGGAATCTGTTTCTTTAGAGAAAGAAAGTATTTAATATATGTCAATAAATAATGATTTCATAAAAAAGATTATTTCCTGTGATAAAAGGACTGTATCGAGAGCTATTTCACTGATAGAAGATGAAGATGACAGGAGTAATGAATTATTAAAGAAGTTATACAAACATTCGGGTAAGGCATACAGGGTTGGTATAACGGGACCTCCCGGTGCAGGGAAATCTTCAATTACAAATTGTCTTGTAAAATTGCTTGTCAAAAAAAAATTCAAAGTTGGAATTATAGCCGTTGATCCTACAAGTCCTTTTACAGGAGGAGCATTGCTGGGGGACAGAATAAGAATGACCGAAATTAGTTTACTCGATGGTGTTTTCATACGGTCCATGGCAACGAGGGGGAGTCTTGGAGGATTAAGTAAGAATGTTGTCGAAGCTTGCGATGTTCTTGATGCAGCAGCTAAAGATTTTATTTTGATAGAAACCGTTGGGGTTGGTCAGTCAGAGCTTGACATAGCACAAACTGCTGATACAACAGTTGTTGTTTTAGTCCCGGAATCGGGTGATGCGATACAAGCGATGAAAGCAGGGTTAATGGAAATTGCCGATATATTTGCTTTGAATAAATCTGATAGACAAGGTGCGGATGGAATTGCAGCTACCCTGAAGAATATTATCCATCTAAAACCTCCTTCTGAAAATAAATGGGAAATCAATGTACTAAAAACAATAGGGATTAAAAACGAAGGCATCGAAGAACTTCTTGATGAAATCTTAAAGCATAAGAATCATCTTGATGGTTCAGGTTTCTTAGCAGAGAAAAGAAAAAATAATTTAACAAAGAAAATTCTTGGATTAGTAAACAGTAGACTTGAAGTAACATTCTGGGACGAGAAGAAGAAAAGATATCTTGAGGATAATTTATCAAAAATATACGGAAGAAAAGATGATCCGTATAGTTTTGTCGATAAACTAATAGATTTTTAAAAAAAGTAACTTATATCTTATTATTCATTACTTGCTTTCAAGAAACAAAATATTATCTTGAAAAAGCAAAGCAAATTGAATATGTTAAATTTTTTAAATTAGAATTTTACAAACTAAATAAATACGAGGTTCATAGATTATGACAGATAAGAAAGCAGATCTTGCGGGTCCTGGAATTGGCAATTATGAAGATCTTGAAAAAATCCTACCGTCAGATTATAACTCAGCACTTGATACGAAAGAAACACAAGAGGCTTTATTCGCAGCAAAGAAATACATAGAAGAAAACTTGTGTAAAGAACTTAATTTAATGATGGTTACTGTTCCATTGATTGTCGATGTGAACAGTGGTGTAAACGATATGCTTGACAGGGACGGTTCACGAACACCGATACAATTTCATATTTCAAATGACTACGATAAGCATCCAATCGATGCACAGATTGTACAGGCAGCAACTAAGTGGAAAAGACCAGCGCTGAAACAGTTTGGTATGAAAGCAGGTGAAGGAATTAACACAGACATGCGTGCAGTAAGAAAAGATTATTTCCTTGATCATGATCACAGTGCATACGTTGACCAGTGGGACTGGGAAAAAATTATGACAGAGGATCAGCGTAATTTAGATTACTTAACAGATACAGTGAAAAAGATTTGGAAGGTTTTGAAAGGTGCAGAGCAGCACGTATTAGAACTCTTCCCTAAATTAAAATCGGATAAATATCCCGACCTGCCTGATGAGCTGACATTCTTACACGCCGAAGAGATACTCGAAATGTTTCCGGATTTACCGCGTAAACAACGCGAAACAGAAGTACTTCAAAAATATCCAGCAGTTTTCATTTACGGGATTGGTTGGGTATTAGAAGACGGATACCCGCATGAAATGAGAGCAGCAGATTATGATGACTGGGTAACAGAAACTGTTACAAAAAATGGTAAGAAGATGCATGGACTTAACGGTGATATTTTAGTTTGGAACCACGTTACAAAAAGAAGACACGAACTTACTTCAATGGGTATCAGGGTAAATGCAGACACTCTTAAGCAGCAGGTTGAAATAACAGGACAACAGGATTTCTTAGACTTGCCTTACCACAAAGCGATATTGAACGGTGAAATTCCATTAAGTATCGGCGGTGGTATCGGGCAGGCACGTACTTATATGTACCTGCTGAAGAAAGCACACCTTGGTGAGGTTAGCGTCACAGTTTGGCCCCAGATTTTAAAAGACATCTGTGCTGAGAAGAATATTTATGTGCTTGAATAAGCTGGTAATATAAAATAATTTTTGAAAAATATTTAATAGCACCCTCTAAGTATAAATTGTAGGGGGTGTTTTTTTTATTAAATAGCAAAAAAAATCAGAAGTTTAAAATATATTTAAAAGTAAAAAGGATGCTTTCTAAACAAGCATTATTCATTGATTTTACAAAGCAAAAAATTTAGCTTGAAAAATTATAAATTTATTAATCTATTTTAAATAAGGAGCCTATTAAATAATGGATAGAAGGATGCCGAAAAAGAAAAAGGTACATCGTCCACAAGGTATTATGAATAAAATGCGCGATAAGATGCCGCTTATTATTATCATTTTAATTTTAGCATTTTTAGGAACGATTATTTTTGAGTGGGGTATGGATTATCTTGGTATGAGAAGTCAGAGTTTTACTTTTGGAAAAGTTAATGGTGTAGAAATAACATATCAGGAATTTGAACAGGCAGTTCAGCAGCAAGTTGAACAAATGAGAGCTCAAAATGAAGGGAAAGACATTGACGATGCAGCAATGGAACAGATCAGAGAACAGGTCTGGAATAATCTTGTAACTCAGACATTAACAAGGCAGGAAATAAATAAGCTTGGAATAAAAGTATCTGATGCTGAGATACTTGATTGGATCTATAACCGACCTGAAACACTTCCGGATGTTATAAAGAGAAATTTTATGGATTCAACCGGAGTATTCGATATGGCAGTATACCAGCAGGCGCTTGGCGATAAAAGACAAGAAGTTCGTGAATTCTGGAGTCAGGTCGAAAATTATTTAAGAGAAACAATACTAAGCGAAAAGCTTCAATCTATAATTGTCAGTTCTGTTATCGTGACAGAAGGCGACGTTCTTCAGAAGTATAAAGATGATAATATATTAGCAAACTTTGAATACTTGTCGTTAAATTTGAACACTATCCCTGATACTTTAGTAACTATAACAGATGAAGAACTTCGAGCATATTATGACGACCATCAAGATGAATTCAAGCAGGAAGAAGCTGTAAGATTCAGATACGTTATTTTTTCCGATGCTCCTACTGCTGAAGACTCTTCAATAGTGGAGAAACAATTAGCAGCATACTTAGAAGATTTTAAAAAATCAAGTATAGATGATTCTTCTTTAATAAAACTTGTGAATGATATATCCGAAACCCCGTTTGATGAGAATTTTAAAAAGCTTAATACAATTGGGAAAGGTGCGGTGGATTTCCTATCTACAGCACAAAGGGACGAAGTTTCAAAATTAATTATGGACCAGGATGGATACAAAATTGTTAGATTTTTAGATTCAAAAGATGGAGATGAACTTTATGCAAATGCATCGCATATATTAGTAAATTTTGGAACGGATACACTTGCTGCTAAGAAAAAAGCTGAGGAAATATTAAAAAGAGCGAAAGGAAATGAAAAATTTGAGGATCTTGCATTTATGTTATCAGAAGACCCATCGGCAAAACAAAACAAAGGAGAACTTGGCTGGTTTACAAAAGGAGCAATGGTTCCCGAATTCGAAACTGCTGCTATGGATGGTAATGTCGGAGATATCATAGGACCTATAAAAACTCAGTATGGTTTTCATATTCTTAAAATAAACGGTAAAAGCAGAAAAGAGTTCAAATTTGCCGAGCTAAAAATGACTGTAAAAGCAGGTTCAAGAACGAGAGACGCTGCAAAAAAGAACGCGGAAGACTTTATTTATAGTGTTGAGGAAGGTGCTAATTTAGATACACTTGCGTTATCGTTAAAAATGCCTGTTTTAGCAACCCCTGATGTTACAAAAGATGGTTTTATACCGGGTGCCGGGCAGAATAAAAGTCTGATTGATTTTGGCTTTGAAGGTGATATTTATGAAATGGACGGTCCTTTTAGAATACAGGGTGGATATGCTGTGTATCAACTAATAGATAAAATTCCGGAAGGTTACAGAAATTTTGATTCAGTGAAGACGACACAAATACAACCAAAAGTTGTTATGGAGAAAAAGTTTGCAATCCTTAAGAATGTTACAGATGCTTTGATGGGTAAAATTCGAAATGGAGACCTGAATACCTTAACTGAAATATATCCAAATTATGTTATTGAAACTGCAGACAGCGTTTCAGTTTCAAAACCCTATGCTAAAATAGGAACTGATTATGCTTTTAACAATGTTGTTTTCAACATGACACCGGGGGAATTATCCAAACCAATAAAAGGTAACAACGGGTATTATATAGTGAAATTAAAATCTATTACTCCTTTTAACCAGCAGGATTATATGAGTAGAGGAGCTGAAATTCGGAACCAGTTAATGCAGACAAAACAACAGGCTGTAATACAGGAATGGTTAACGAATCTTAAGAATAAAGCTGATATAGTCGACAATAGGGAAAGATTCTTTTAATTTTTAGGAATCTTTTTTATAATAAAATCCATTATATTATATGAACTATAGGAGTAATAATTTTTCAATAATATAGTGGATTTTATTTTTGAGTTGTATGAAGCCAAAATTGAAAATATTATTCGTACTTTTAATTTTTTTAAATTCTTCAGTTTCATACTCACAGGTTTTTTCTTTTTCCTCATTATATGAAGGATTATCTTTATCTGTGACCGGGAATTATGTTTCATCTGCTTCAATACAGTTATATCCAAATTCATATAACATTGTTGAGAAGAATGTATTCGATGAGTTAAAAGGTGGTTATGGTTATGGGTTTTCTTTAAGAAAAAAGTTTTTTCGTGATGATCTCTATATTGGGATAACAACAGAGTACATCAAGATATATGATAATGAACTTACACAATTGTTAGAAAGTGATACTAATTTTGTAAAGGTTCGGGCAACGGAAACTGTGTGGATGATACCGATTGAGTTTTCTTTAATTTTCAATGTGCCAAGTATTACTGATGAATTAAGAGTATATCTCGGCGGTGGTGTTGGTGTTTACTTTGGCGATAGAATCAGAAAAATTCTTGGAATGGAATCGGAAACTAAATCAAGAGAAGCACTGTTAAATATACATGTTTTAAGTGGAATAGAATATTTTTTCGATAAAAATATATCGGCATTGTTTGAAGTTCGTTTTCGCCAGGCACAGTACAGAGTAAAAAGTAGTTTCCCAACTGATCAAGCGGTTATAAATGGAATAACTTATGATTTAGAAAAAGAATTGAATTCGAAAATATTCATAGATGGCTTAAAATTAAGTTTAGGTGTTGCATATTACTTCAATTAGAAAAGTATTTTGTAAATATTTAAAATCGATATGAAAATAATATTATTTACTTTATTGCTACTCTTTATTTTTTCTTTTTCAGGAACCGAACTGAAGACAGAAAAAAATCTAAACAATTCATATTTTACTAAAAACAAATTTCTAATTAAGACAAAAAGTGAATTAAGAATCTCTGAAGCAACGGGGAAAATATCCACTTTAACCGGGATTCAATCCATCGATGAGAAGAACTCTAAGTTTAAAATAAAAAAGATTAAGAAATTATTTAATCTCAATAATGGCAGCGAATATTTATATAACAAATTTAATATGTCTTGCATCTATGAGTTTTATATCGATGAATCGGTACAAAGAGATATAAATAAAATTGTAAATGAATATAATTCGGATGAAAATATTGAATACTGCGAACCGAATTTCATTGGAAGGGCAGCTGGAAGAAAGGGAAAAGAAAACGTTTATGCAATACCAAATGATGAAATGTTCAGCAAACAATGGTATTTAAAGAATGATGGTCTAATAATGCCGACCAACGGACGAGAACCAAAGGTTGGAGCAGATATAAATATGGTGAAAGCCTGGGATATTGAGACGGGTAGTGATGATATAATAATTGCAATATGTGATTCGGGTATAGATGACAATAACCCTGACCTAAAGGGAAGAATGTGGTTTAACAGCAAAGAAATACCTAACAATAGAAGAGATGACGATGGTAATGGTTATGTTGATGATTTCAGAGGTTGGGATTTTGCATACGATGAAAAAAATCCAGAGGATGGGTTTGGACACGGGACAAACATTGCTTCAGTTATTGGAGCAAACACTAATAATAATATAGGGTTTGCCGGAATTAATCAAAGTGCAAAGTTGATGAATTGTAAAAACCTGAGCGACGATAATTATGGTGAGTATGCCTGGTGGGCTGAGTCTATAAAGTATGCTGTTGATAATGGAGCTCAAATTGTTAATATGAGTGAAGGCGGCGATGATTATTCTAAAACTTTGAAGACCTCTGTAGATTATGCAAATGAAAGTGGAGTACTGGTTGTTGCTGCAATGATGAACAGAGGTAACAACAAAGATTACTATCCAGCAAGTATGAATGGTGTATTCGCGATTGGAGCTACGGACTCTGATGACAAAAGGTGTAAAAAATTTACCTGGGGAGGCGGGAGCTGTTGGGGAAAACATATTGCGGTTGTTGCACCGGGAAATAAAATTTACGGTTTGGATTATGAAGATGCTCATAATTATGATGTGTACTGGAGCGGAACATCGCAGTCAACTGCAATGGTGAGTGCTCTTGCTTCACTTTTATTATCACAAAAAAGAACGAGGTCTGTCGATGAGATTAAAAAGATTATTATGGCGACAGCAAGAGATCAAGTAGGTGATTCAAGAGAGGATACACCAGGGTGGGATCAGTATTATGGATTCGGGAGAATTGATTGTTATCTGGCTTTAACATATGAAAAAAGTCCTGAAATCGAAAAAAGAATTGAAGAGATCAGGAAGAAAAACAGAGATAAAACAAAAGAGATTAATAAAAGATATGAAGACAACAACAATAATAATGAAGATAAACCTGCAAAATCTTTGAGAGAAAATAGAGATGTTAAAAAATCACAACCCGACAAACCATTGGGACCTGCAAAGAAAAGGTAATAGTAAATTCTTATAATCCGATTGTTTCATTAATTTTATTTTTTGAATGAAGTTAAACTTTTAGATTTTAAAGTTTAACTTTTTTTATTTAATTTAATTACTATGGATACCGATAAGATTCGAAGTTGTGTAGTTAAGGAAGGGTATTTAAAAGATATCATATATTTTGAGCAATTAGATTCAACGAATAAATATGCTAAAGAGAATAAGATATCTAGTGACGTACTGGTAATAACCTCACATCAAAAAAGTGGCATAGGAAGATTTGGAAGAGTCTGGGAAGCGGAAAAGGATGAGAACATCACAATTACTTTAGTCAAGAACTTCAATCTCGCCATCGATGAGGCTCACCTTGTAAATTTTTACACATCTTATATTTTAATAATGGTCTTGAAAGAAAAGTTTTCACGATATTCCAATGACCAATTTTTCCTTAAGTGGCCCAACGATGTAATGTTGAATAACAAAAAGGTTGCCGGAATATTGACTGAGCTTCAGAATCTGAAATCAGACAATAAAAAGTTTTTAATTGGAATTGGTGTAAACGTAAATCAAAAAGAGTTCACAGATTTTTTAAAAATTAAAGCAACGTCTTTTTACAAAGAGTTTTTAAAGAAGACGGATTTAGAAGAGCTAATAATAATGATAATCGAAAAGTTTTATGAGAATCTTGTTTTGATAAACTCTGGTGAAAAGTTGTTAACCTTATGGAAGCAAAACACGAATATAATAAATAAGAAAATATCAATAAGGACTGTTGAAGATGCAAAAGAAATCAAAGCAAAAGTCCTGGATATCGATTTGGATGGTGGTATAAAAGTTGAAATTGAAAATGGAAATAAATATAAGTATTTTTCAGGAGAGATTAGTCTAATTTACGACACTTAAAAAATTCAAATCTATTCAACGTAACATCTTAAAATAAACGAACTCTAAATAATGTTATCTGACTTCGGTCAAATTTTAGTTTTTATGATTATCGCAGTAGTGTTCGTGGCTTTTGCACTGCTTGCTTCTAAAGTCTTATCTCCAAAAAGACCTTCAAAAGAAAAACTATCAACTTACGAATGTGGTGAGAATACAATTGGAGAAACTTGGCTTAAGTTCAATGTGAGATTCTATGTAGTAGCATTAATATTTATAATATTTGATGTTGAGATTGTCTTTCTTTTCCCATGGGCGGTAGTTTTCAGTGAAATGGGTATGATAGCTTTTGTTGAAATGGCGGTATTTCTAATAATTTTGATTTTTGGTTTTATATATGTTCTCGCAAAAGGTGATCTTTATTGGGATAAACCTAAACCTGTAATACCAAAACTCGAAAGAGAAATTTTTAACAGCCAAAAATAGATTTTGTAAATTATTATATGGGAATACTAAACAAACTCGACAGCAAAGTAGAACAATTCGAAAGCGGTAATATAATAATAACTTCTGCCGATAAACTTTTAAACTGGGCACGATTATCGTCAATGTGGCAAATGAGTTTCGGACTTGCGTGTTGTGCAATTGAAATGATGGCAACTGCAGCCTCTCATTATGACCTCGATAGGTTTGGAATAATTCCAAGACCTTCACCGAGACAATCCGACGTGATAATAATTTCGGGGACGGTTACTCTTAAGATGGCAACGAGAGTAAAAAAATTGTATGACCAAATGCCGGACCCCAAATATGTATTGTCTATGGGAAGCTGTTCAAACTGTGGCGGTCCTTACTGGCAACACGGGTATCATGTTTTAAAAGGTGTTGACAGGGTTATACCTGTGGATGTTTACGTACCGGGATGTCCGCCTCGACCGGAAGCTTTACTCGAGGGTCTCATTCATTTACAGGAGAAAATTCGATCGCAGTCGATTACTAAAAAAGTTTCGTAAAATGATTTATCTTAGTTTTTACGATTTAATATATTTTAAAAAATAGATTTTATTATTAGACAAACTGAATGGATATATCTGAGATCTTTTCAATTTTGAAATCCGTATTTGAGGAAGAAAATATTGAGTTAAAAACTGACATTCCAGTCGAACCTTTCTTGATAATTGCTCCAGATAAAATAGATGCAATTTCTTTATTTTTAAGAGATGAAGAAAAACTGCTGTTTGATTATCTAAGTTCACTCAGTGGAGTAGATTATGATGAAGAAAATCTTGTTGTAGTTTATAATTTATACTCTTTTATTCATAAACATAAATTAAAGATTAAAGTTATTGTGCCAAAGAATAAACCCAATGTTTATACTGTTTCCAACATATGGGCTACAGCAAACTGGCATGAGAGGGAAGCTTATGACCTTTTCGGAATTGTGTTCGAAAACCACCCGGATTTGCGTAGAATATTATTACCGGATGATTGGGAAGGTTACCCATTGAGAAAAGATTATAAGGTGCAAGAGTTTTATAAAGGGATGAAAGTACCTTAATGATAAAGATGTTAAACATTTTTCTATATTTTAGTTTTTTCCCATTATTTGTTTTTACATCATTAGATTGCTCAACGATAGATAAGAAAAGTAACGATAAGCAAATATACGATTCAAGTGTGGTCTTTCAAAATGAATTTTTCCCGGTAAGTGTTGGTAATCAATGGTTCTACACAATCGAAAAACCTGGTGAAGAAAAAGACAAATATGATGTCAAAATAACGGAACTGGAAAATGCTAATGATGAAATTAAGGTTGTATTTAATTCATTCCCCTTTTTCTGGTTAAAGGAAGTGAAGACAACTTTAATAGTAAAGGAATCTGGTGATGTTTACATTATTGATGAAAATAAAAATGAAAGTCTTTTGATACCTCGTAACACAGATATTAATGAAGGATTTAGCTGGAAGATGGGAGAGTGGAATGCCAGTATTATTAACACACATGCAAAAGTTAAGACGATGAACGCGGAGTATGAAAATTGTGTACATATAAATTATACGATATCCATATCTTTTAATTCTGAGATATGGTTAGCAAAAAACGCAGGAATTGTAAAATGGGGCTTTAACAGGACAAATCCCCCTTCGTTAGAATTTTCATATTATACACTCGATAAATTTGAATCTAAACACTAAAGATGGCAGAGCTAAAAACTGAAGAAATGGTATTGAATATGGGACCCCAGCATCCTTCAACTCATGGGGTTCTCCGGTTAGAACTTGTCATGAATGGTGAAATAATAGAGGATGTTAAACCTCATATTGGTTATCTCCACCGATGTTTTGAAAAACATGCCGAAGCTATGACATATCCTCAGGTTATCCCTTATTGCGACAGGATGGATTATCTGGCATCAATGAGTAATGAATTTGGCTATGCAATTACTGTAGAAAAATTAATGGGTATCGAAATTCCTGAAAGAGTTGAATACATACGTGTAATAATGGCAGAACTGCAGCGAATAGCTTCTCACCTTGTTGCAATTGGAACAAACGGTCTTGATATCGGAGCGTTTACTCCGTTTCTATATTGTTTTATAGATAGAGAAAAGATTCTTGAGATTTTCGAAATTACATGCGGTGCAAGATTACTTTACAACTACATTTGGATTGGAGGAGTATCCAGAGATATTCCTGAGAACTTTCAAAAAAAGGTGACAGATTTTGTTAATTATTTCAGACCGAGAATAAAGGATTTAAATGATCTGCTATCTTACAATAAGATTTTTATTGATAGAACAGCGAACATTGGTGTGTTACCTCCAGATGTTGCGATCAATGCAGGGGCGAGCGGTCCGACTCTTCGCGGGTCCGGTGTTAAGTTTGATTTAAGAAAGGATGACCCTTATTCAATCTATAATAAGTTCGATTTCGATATACCGGTAGGTGAGGGTGAAAAAGGAACTGTTGGGGATTGCTGGGATCGTTATATGGTCAGAATATATGAAATGGAGGAATCTTTAAAGATAATTGAACAGGCTGTCGATAATATTCCAGAAGGAGATGTTTTATCAGCACTACCAAAGAGGGTACGTCCTCCGGAAGGTGAGATATATTTTCGTACTGAAACTCCTCGAGGTGAACTTGGATATTACATTATTAGTGACGGGACAGTAAATCCAAAAAGAGTCAAAGCAAGGTCACCCGCTTTTTGCAATTTGAGTTTGATATCTCAAATATCAAATGGTGCTATGATCGCTGATGTGGTTGCTATAATCGGAAGTTTAGATATTGTTCTCGGTGAAATTGACAGATAGTAAATTGAGTAATTAAAATTTTTATTAAAACTATTAAAATAAATTTTACAGCTGATAAATGGAGCAATTTCTTATAGATACTTTTGGTGATAATATACTATCATATTTTATTATGCCAATTCCAGTATTGATATTTCTAAGTCTTTTTGCGTTAGGAGCGGTTTTAGCTGAAAGAAAGGTTTCGGCTTATATGCAGGATAGGTACGGACCGAACAGAGTAGGTAAAGGAATTTTACAAACCCTTGCTGATATGATTAAATTATTTCAGAAAGAAGATATCACTCCTGCAAAAGCTGATAAATTGCTTTACAATCTTGCTCCTTTCATTGTTTTTACAGCGACATTTATGGGTTATGCCGTGATCCCATTTTGCAGTTTGTATATTGGTGTTGACCTGAATATTGGAATATTTTATTTCTTAGCGATTACTTCCTTGAGTATCGTTGGTATTTTGATTGCGGGTTGGGCATCCAACAATAAGTATTCTTTGTTTGGAGCAATGAGATCAGTCGCCCAGATAGTCAGTTATGAAATTCCCACTGCATTAGCAATTTTAATAGTTGTGATGATCGCAGGGACTTTGAGTATGCAGGAGATAGTCGAGCAACAAGGCGGAGGAATTCTGAATTGGTTTATTTTTGGAGGTCCCGGGGGAGCAACGAAATATATATTACTTCCGTTTATGTTTGCAGCTTTCATGATATTGTATATCTCTACACTTGCAGAAACGAACAGAACTCCTTTTGATATACCCGAAGCCGAAAGCGAACTTGTAGCAGGTTTCCATACAGAATATTCCGGAATGAAGTTTGCAATGTTCTTCTTTGCTGAGTATGGACAAATGTTTGCGGTATCAGCTATTGTGGCAACTTTATTCTTAGGTGGATGGCAGTCTCCTTTTGGTGAACTCATCCCTGTTTTAAACACACCAATAGCGCAGATAGTGTGGTTTATTCTAAAAGGATGTATGTTTGTTTTTGTACAAATGTGGCTTAGGTGGACTTTACCAAGATTGAGAGTTGACCAGTTGATGATATTATGCTGGAAATATCTTATACCGGTTTCATTTATAAACTTGTTTGCGGTAGGATTATATATAGTTTTATAAGTTTATAATCCAAAAGTTTTTTAAATTTTAACACAGGTTGTTAAGTAACATATGAGAAAGTATTTCAAAAATATTTATTTAGGATTTTCTACGATATGGATTGGCATGATGGTTACAATAAAGCATTTTTTGTTTTATAAAAATATAACCATACAATATCCTGAGCAGCGGCTGCAGTTACCTGAAAGAGAAAGAAACAGATTGTATGTTAATATAGATGATTGTATTGCGTGTGATCAATGTGTCAGAGCCTGTCCTGTTAGTTGTATTGAGATTGAAAAAATCAAAGTAGTGCCCGGTGATAAAGTAGGTAAAACGGGAGTAACATCAGGTGGTAAGAAAAAGGCTCTTTTTGTCCCCAAATTCACTATTGATTTTGCGAAATGCTGCTATTGTGAATTGTGTGTTTTTCCCTGTCCTACAGAATGTATTTACATGACCGATGTTTTTGAATTTTCGGAATTTCAAAGAAATGATTTAGTTTATGACTTTACGGATATGACTAATGAACAGGCTGAAGAAAAAAGGAAAAAAGCTGAAGAATGGGCATTAGAAATGCAAAAGAAAAAAGAAGCTGCTGCGAAAAAGCCGCCCGAAAAAAAGGAACCATTAAAACCGGACAAGATCGATAAAAATAAATCAGATAATAGTTCTGATTCAAAATCTGATGATAAACCTTCAAAGGATTCTTAATTATGTCATTATATGATGGAATATTTTATGCATTTGCAATAATTACTGTAGTATCGGCATTTATAGTTGTTCTTTCGAAGAACATTATTTATTCTGCAGTTTCTTTATTCATAACTCTCTTTGGAGTTGCAGGATTTTTTGTATTACTTCATGCAGATTTTATTGCAGTTACGCAGATTATGATTTACATTGGCGGGATACTCGTACTACTTATTTTCGGCGTGATGCTTACAACGAAGATTACGGATGTAAAATTGAAAACGAAAAATATTAACGCTTTAACGTCGGCAATTTTTGTTATTGGAATTACAGCAGTGCTGATTTTTATTATGCTAACAACAAACTGGAAAGTTGCAGAGGTGGTTAAATACGATGAAACTATTGATAAAATTGGTGTATTATTATTGACGGATTATTTGCTTCCGTTTGAAATAGCGTCACTAATTTTGCTCATTGCATTGATAGGGGCTGCTATGTACGCCCGAAAAAGCAAATGAAGTTTGCGAAATTAAATTTAAAAATTAAAGTTAATAAATAAATGGAAGTTGGACTTTATCATTTTTTAATAATCAGTGTTATACTTTTTGGAATAGGTTTATTTGCACTTATCTCTAGAAGAAATGCTATACTTGTTCTAATGGGTATTGAGCTAATGTTAAATGCAGCAAATATAAACATAATAGCATTCTCAAGATTTGGAGGTCTCAGTGTTGATGGTCAGGTTATATCGATCTTTGTGATAATACTCGCCGTTGCCGAAGCAGCAATTGCTCTTGCTATCGTATTAAATTTATACAACAACTTCTCAACAATTAATATCGATGAAGTCCGAACTTTAAAAGAATAAACAGAATACATTTTATCATAATGCAAAAGAATTAAATAATTTTAAAACTGATGAACATCCCGTTATTATATTTATCAATTTCGGTTTTACTCATACCTATAATATCTTTTCTTATCTTAATTTTCTTTGGGAAGAGACTTCCAAGGAAAGGTGACTGGTTGGCAACCGGATTACTTTTTCTGAATTTAACAATTTCTATAATAATTCTTTCCGGACTGACGAATTCAGGTGTTTACTCCGTATCATTTGAATGGTTTAACCTTGGTGATAGTCCCTTATTTGGTGAGTTGAGATTTAGTGCGGGATTTATTGTCGACGAACTCTCAGCTATAATGCTGGTAGTGGTTAATATTATAAGCTCATTTGTTCATTTGTTCTCGATAAAATATATGGAAGGTGATAAGAAGTATCACAAGTATTTTGCTTTTCTTGGACTCTTTACTTTTTCAATGTTAGGTATAGTTCTTACTAACAATCTTCTTATAATGTACGTTTTTTGGGAACTTGTTGGACTTAGTTCTTATTTACTTATCGGATTCTGGTATGAAAAGAAGGCTCCGTATGAAGCCGCAAAGAAGGCTTTTATTGTCAACAGGGTAGGTGATGTAGGTTTCTTCCTTGGTATTATGATAATCTTTACAACTCTGCACACTTTTAACTTCAGTGAAATATTCGCTGGGATCGAAGCTGGAAGATTATCAGGAGGTTTATTAACGGCTGCCGGTGTGTTACTCTTTTGTGGAGCAGTCGGCAAATCTGCTCAATTCCCGCTTCATGTTTGGTTACCCGATGCTATGGAAGGTCCTACTCCGGTTTCAGCATTGATCCACGCTGCAACGATGGTTGCTGCCGGTGTTTATATGATTGCAAGAAAGTTTGTTATGTTCTCACCCGATGCTTTAACAGTTATTGCATATATCGGGGCGATAACAGCATTTATTTCTGCTTCGATTGCAATTACTCAGAACGATATTAAAAAAGTTCTTGCTTATTCAACAATAAGTCAGCTTGGATATATGATTATGGCACTTGGAATTGGTGCTTATACTTATGCAATGTTCCACCTTGTTACACATGCTTTCTTTAAAGCCTGTCTGTTCCTGGCTGCAGGTTCAATTATAATTGGAATGCATCACAAACAGGATGTTGGAGATATGGGAGGGCTCAGGAAGAAGATGCCAATCACTTATCTTACGTTTTTGATTTCCACACTTTCGATTTGCGGAGTCCCGTTTACATCGGGATTCCTGAGCAAAGATTCTATTTTATCTGCCTCACTGGCTTTTGCAAACATTAACGGTGGTTTCCATTATTTGATCCCTGTAGTTGCTTTTGGGGTTGCTGTATTGACCTCTCTGTACATGTTCAGACTTTTGATTAAAACTTTCTACGGAGAACCCAGAAACAAAGAAGCTTATGACCATTGTAAAGAATCACCTTTTGTAATGACAGCTCCTTTGGTTGTTTTAGCAGTGTTATCTTTTTTCGCTTTCTATACTCCTAATCCATTCAATGCAGAATCAGGGTGGATAGTTAAAATGCTTGAAGCTCCGGAAATGATATTTGCAGGAACAAGCGGTGCTGTTTATAAATTACTTCCAAAAATAGAGTTTATGGAAGAAGTGCACCATGTACATTATACTGCTATGTTCTTATCGCTATTTTGTGCGGGTATAGGTATTTTGGTGGCATATCTGTTTTATTACTGGAAAAAGGTTAATGTTAAAAAACTTACTGAAACGTTCTATCCAATTTATAAATTCTCTTATAATAAATGGTACTTCGATGAGTTGTATGATAAAACTGTAATTAGCGGGACACTATTATTTTCAAAAGTAACCAACTGGTTTGATAAATATATTGTTGATGGTCTTGTCAATGGTTCGGGAACGATTACACAATTTTCATCAAAAGTAAGTGGAAAGTTTGATAATTTTTTTGTTGATGGTCTTGTTAATTTGACGGGAGGTATTGTAGCATTCTTCGGTCTTATATTTAGAAAAATTCAAACTGGGAGAATTCAAACGTACATAGTATTTCTTATTTTTGGAATTCTGATATTGTTTTTTATTTTCAGAGATATGTTTTAATTTTGAGAATTTTATTTAATTTAATATTGTTATCTAATATATAACTTAATATTAATGTCACCATTAAAATTTTAGGCTTGATTTATTTCTTTAAAATTAATAAATAGGATATAGATTTAGATAAAATTATATAGTTCATTAAAATATAAAATAGATTTTAAAAGGGCGGCGACACCCTGTAGCAGATAGGTACCCTTTGGATAGAACCCTGTCCTAAAATATTCCAAAGTAAAAATTCTTTCCGATTAGAATAGTCCCGCCCTTTATTAGAGTTTTTAAATAGTTTATATAAAGTTATATAGTTCATTAAAATAAGAAATAGATTTTAAAAGGGCGGCGACACCCTGTAGCAGATAGGTACCCTTTGGATAGAACCCTGTCCTAAAATATTCCAAAGTAAAAATTCTTTCCGATTAGAATAGTCCCGCCCTTTTTTTTATTATATACCCCACATTTCATATCCAAAAAATATTTATGAGTCTGTCCGAAAATCAGGTTTAACGGGTAGTCGCAGATTTTATACCAGCGTGTGTTATCTGAAATCGCAGCCTTAAGGTATCGACTACCAATCAAAGAAAGTATTCGGAAAGATACAGCATTCAGCACACTTCAATTTAGTACTCTGTTTTCAAAACCTTTAAAGATTTTATGAAATTTTTTAATAATTTTCGTAAGTGGGTTGAGTTGCTTATCAATAATTATTCAATTTTAAAGGTCGTATCTAATTACTATATTATTATTTAGGAAATCAAATCAGAAAAATTGCAGGAAAAACTCAACAATTATTTTTTGATGCTTGACAGGTGGGTTCAGTTTTATGGGTTTGTACCGGTAGAAATTCCTGAGACTGTTCATGTTAACAGAATATTCAAACGAAGCAGGGTAGAAGCTTCTAAGTTTGGAAAAGTAGATACCTATTGTTTTGTTAATTACATGGAAGAAAATGCAACAGGGGAATATTTAAAATCTTACAGTAATCAGGTTTTCGATTTTGCTATGGGCCATAGAACCGGCAATCCTTTAGGGTTCGGGGCAATGCTCGTGGTTTATCCATTATTAGTAGTTGATAATATATCGAATGATTTACATTCAACTATTAACACATACTGCCCAAAACATTTTGCTGCAGCGGAGTTCCCTTCAATATATGATTTTACTTCGGGTAATCTCTACTATTATCAGCAGACTCCTGTATGGGGAGCTTTGTATTATGGTACATATCGCAGGGAAACATATAAGTTTTATTCACCGCAATCATGGAGTGATGTATCCGGAAATAAAAATTAATTTTTCAGATTGAGCAAATAACTCTTTTCTTTTTTAACTAAAGATAAATTGTCATGACAAATCATTACATAACCTGGTGGAATGTCGAAAATCTTTTTGATGTATATAATTCTGATATTCGTCCGGAATGGTTGGCAAAAGCATTAAAGGCTGAATTAAAAGGCTGGACAAATTCTGTACTGGAGAAAAAGATAAACAACCTGTCTTCAATCATAAAACAGATTAACAATAACATGGGTCCTGATTTATTGGGTGTCTGTGAAGTAGAGAATGAGAATGTTGTAAAAAAACTTATATCGAGTTTGGATATACCCGGTAGAAAATACAAAGTACTGCATCATGATACGAAAGACCAGAGAGGAATTGACATTGCATTCATATATGATTCAAAGAAATATATCTATGATGGATTAATGTTCAGTTATGAAGTCTTGAAACGAAGCTCGACAAGAGACATACTACAGGTTAATCTTAAAACGAAAGACGGAAACGATCTCATCGTTATTGGCAACCATTGGCCCTCGAGGAGCGGAGGGCAATACAGTTCAGAACCATACAGGATGATGGCTGGTGAGACCTTAAGTTACTGGATGAAACGCATACTCGAAATCAAAGGTTCAAAAGCATCCGTATTTTTAATGGGTGATTTCAATGATGAGCCCTTTAACAGGTCATTGAAGGAATATGCTTTATCAACTATCAGCAGGTATAAAGTCGTTTATGGAAGAAATCCTTATCTTTACAATTTGATGTGGGAATTAGTGGGTAAAAGAATCGGGAGTTATGTTTTTAATTCCGAACCACTGATGATCGATCAATTTCTTATTTCAAAGGGAATCGTTCTCAACAATGGTAAATTCAGTGTCGAACATGATTCAGTCAGGACGGAGATATTTGATGGTATGGTGAAAGGGAGGTATGATACACCTGTTCGTTTCGGAAGACCGTCAGGTAAGAAGAGTTATAATCCAAAAGGATTTAGTGACCATTTACCGGTATCGGTGAATATGGTGGAAGGGTAGGGGGTAATTATGTATGATAAATATGAGTTCGTTTTAATGTACATATAGAGAATATAATGTGCATTAGTCAGTTATTTTAAGATTGAAATTTTCTTATATTAGTGGCATTTTTGTATGTTATTTATATAAAACGTATATGACGATTATAATCTGTTGAGTATTTGTTTGTGGAAAAGAAAAAATATTCAGCGGATTTTTTTTATTTCTGTAGTAACCATAATTACTTATCAAAATATTTTTGTTTATTGATTTTTTGCACAGCCGAAATGGCGGAATTGGTAGACGCACCAGACTCAAAATCTGGCGAGGTTTATTCCTCATAAGGGTTCGAGTCCCTTTTTCGGCACAAACTTGTTCATTAATTTTATAAATTTATAAAAGGAGTTACTATGAAAATACACTTTGCTGGTAATTCCATTCTGATAATAGTTAATCAAAAAATATGGTAGAGTTTAAACTCTTTGGTATAGGTATACTAAGCTGGATTGTTTTCTTACCTATCGTTGGAATGATTGTTGTTCTTCTCATTCCGAAATCCCTTACAAAAAGTATTAAATACGTTACACTTATATTTCCATTTATTCAGATTATACTGTCAATAGTTTTGTGGATGAATTATGATAGATTTTTGCCCGGAGTGAATACTCTGGATGGTTTTCAATTCATAGAAAAATTTACATGGATAAATGTACAGGCATTACTCTGGGACGGGTCAGTACATATTGATTATTTTCTTGGCCTGGATGGAATATCTATGCCTATGATACTTTTAACTTCACTTATTAGTTTTGTCGGAGCCTTAGCTTCATTCAGTGTTAAGAAGAATGAAAAAGGTTATTATGCAATGTACTTGTTACTTGTTACAGGGATGATGGGTGTCTTTTGTGCCCTTGATTTCTTTCTTTTCTTTGTGTTCTGGGAAATTATGCTTCTCCCGATGTATTTCTTGATTGGAATATGGGGAGGTAAAAGAAGAGAGTATGCTGCTATCAAGTTTTTCTTATACACATTGTTTGGCAGTGTTTTTATTTTGGTGGCAATGCTTGTATTATATTTCAGCTCGAAAGATCCCGCAACAGGTTTACATACATTTAATATGCTGACTTTAATGGATCCACAAGCTATGCAGAGTGATTCTTTGCTCGGAGGTATTGGAACAAATTTCAGATACCTTGTTTTTGTAGCATTGTTTATAGGTTTTGCGATAAAAGTACCTATATTTCCTTTTCATACATGGCTGCCGGATGCACACGTCGAAGCTCCGACTGCGATATCCGTAATTCTTGCAGGTGTATTATTAAAAATGGGTACCTATGGTATTCTTAGGATCTCCTATCCTATGTTTCCGGATGCTGCTATCTACTTTACATATCCTCTCGCGATACTTGGTATGATAAATATAATCTATGGTGCACTGTGCGCTATGGCACAAACAGATTTTAAAAAATTAATTGCGTACTCTTCAATATCTCATATGGGATATGTGATTCTTGGTATTGCTTCTAATACTACAATCGGAATGAATGGAGCAATATTCCAGATGTTCAATCACGGTACGGTTACAGCAGTACTCTTTCTTATGGTGGGTGTTTTATATGACAGGGCTCATACGAGAGGACTCGATGAATTTGGCGGACTTGCTAACAAAATGCCAAAGTATTTTGGAGTTACAATAGTCGGATTCTTTGCTGCTTTAGGTCTTCCCGGATTAAGTGCGTTTATAAGTGAAGCATTTGTCTTCTTAGGTGGATTCAGAAATGAAACAATCAGAATTATTGCGATTATTTCTACACTCGGAATTATTTTAAATGCAGCTTACATTCTATGGACGACTCAAAGAATCTTTTTCGGAAAGTTACCTGAAAAATGGGATTCACTTACAGATATAAACGGAAGAGAGCTTTTAAGTGTAGTTCCACTTGTTATCATAATAATAATTTTAGGGATTTACCCTGCACCTATTTTGGATATTATGTCTTCATCTGTAAATCATCTTGTAAGTTTCGTGACGCAGGCATCGGGTATTGCATTAGGTCAATAAATTAATTTGAATATAAACATAATAAATCAAAAATATTGCAACAACAGATATTAAACAGCCTGAGTAATTTTTTACCGGAAGCAACAATTGTTATTACATTAATTGTTTGTTTGGTATTCGATTTAATTCTCAGAAGAAAATCAGTTTTGATTTCAATTCTTGCTATCATCGGGTTGATAGTTAGTTTCTGTTTTGTTACACAGCAGACTGGTCTTAAAGAGAGTTTGTTTTATGGTATGATAGTAATTGATCCTTATTCACTATTCTTTAAATATCTGTTTATTGTCTCAACAATTTTTGTAATAGTATTTGCTGAATCATCTAAGGAAATTAAGCATTCAGTACATAAGAATGAGCATGTTATGCTTATTCTTACACTAACACTGGGGGCTTTCTTAATGGCTTCTTCTATTAATCTTTTGATGATGTACTTATCACTCGAAACAGTCAGTATTGCATCGTATATATTAGCAGGATATACAAAGGAAGTAAAACGCTCTTCGGAAGCTTCGATGAAATATGTGATTTATGGAGCGGCTTCTTCAGGAATCATGTTGTATGCGATCTCTATGCTGTACGGTTTTACGGGCACTTTGAATATTTTTGAAATAAGCAGTTTTTTAGCACAGACTGATTCAGGCAATCCTGTGGTCATTGTGTCAATTATTATGATTACAGCAGGTTTTGGTTATAAAATATCTTCTGTTCCGTTTCATTTTTGGACTCCCGATGTTTATGAAGGTGCACCGATTCCAATCACAACTTTTCTTGCTGTGACTTCTTCAGCAGCAGGTTTTGCTGTTTTGATTCGATTCTTTAATATTACTTTTCTTGAATCATTTCAATTAGGATTGAACGGAAGCTGGCAGGTAATTGGTTCAATCAAATGGACTGAAATAATTGCTGTGCTTTCGGTAGCATCTATGGTAATAGGAAATTTTGTTGCTATATGGCAAACCAGTTTAAAACGTCTTCTGGCTTATTCCTCTATTGCACATTCCGGGTATTTGATGCTTGGTTTAGTAGTAGCTAACCAGATGGGTCTTGCAGCAATGTTAATATATCTATTTGCTTATTTATTTATGAATCTTGGAGCGTTCTACGTTGTAATTTTGATTTCGAATAAGCTTAACACCGATGAGATGGATAGTATGCAGGGTTTTGCGTATCGTTCACCGCTCGTTTGTGCTGCTATGGGAATATTTATGTTTTCTCTTTCGGGAATTCCTGCGACTGTCGGTTTTATCGGGAAATTTTATATTTTCGCAGCTCTAATAAATTCAGACATGATATGGCTTGCAATTATTGCAATGCTAAATAGTGTCGTGTCTTTATTCTTTTATATAAAAGTCTTAAAAATAATGTACCTGAAGAAACCATTAGAAGATGCTGAATCGAAGATTAGTTATGGTTTTGGTTATAACCTGGTACTTATTCTTTTAGCTGTACCTACCATTTTATTCGGGGTTTATTTCGCTCCAATTCTCAAATTTGCAGAATCATCGGTAGCAATGTTTGGAATAAATTGATTTTGCCATATCTTAAAGGATTTGAAATTAAAAAAATTATTTATAACTTGATTAGTTTATTAATTTATCAGGAGTAAAATAGTATGTGCGGTATTGTTGGATATATAGGAAAAAGAAATGCACTTCCTATATTAATCGAAGGTTTAAAAAGGCTTGAGTACAGAGGTTATGATTCCGCCGGTGTTTCAATAATTAATAAAAATAACGAAGTTAAGAGCTTTAAAAAGGTTGGTAAAGTTTCTGATTTGGAAAAAAGTCTTGATAAAGATGTCTACCTGGGGCATATTGGGATTGGTCATACAAGGTGGGCGACTCATGGCGAGCCGAATGATGTAAATGCACATCCTCATTACGATATGGACGATAAAATTATGATAGTCCATAATGGAATAATTGAAAACTATAAAACGATAAAGAATAAGCTTTCTCAGGAAGGAGTTAAATTTAATACTGATACAGATACGGAGGTTCTCGCTAATCTAATAAGCTACAAATATAAGAAAACAAATAATTTCGAAGTTGCTGTTAGATTATCGCTTATTGAGATTGAGGGCACGTATGGAATAGCATGTTTATGTGTTGGTGAACCGGATAAAATAATTGTCGCCAGGAAAGGAAGTCCCTTAATGCTTGGAATCGGTAATGAAGAACTGATAGTTTCTTCTGATGCATCAGCAATAATAAATCACACAAAGAACGTGATGTATCTTGAAGACGGTGAAATGGCTGTTTTAGGAAAGAATGGCTTCCAGTTAAAGACTACTGAAGATAAAGATATTTTTAGAAACGTTGAAGTTCTCGATTTTATTCTCGATGAAGTCGAAAAAGCGGGATACGAGCATTTTATGCTGAAGGAAATATGTGAACAGCCGGAAACAATACAAAACACATATAGAGGAAGAATTAACTTTGATACCGGTGTTGTAAAACTTGGAGGTTTAGAAAGCGTTTTTGATAAACTGTTAAATGCAAAAAGAATAATAATAACAGCGTGTGGAACAGCCTGGCATGCCGGTTTAGCGGGTGAGTATATGATAGAACATTTTTGCAGAATTCCAACTGAAGTAGAATATGCTTCTGAGTTCCGGTACAGAAGACCGGTAATCAATAAGGATGATGTAGTGATTTTAATTAGTCAGAGCGGTGAAACCGCAGACACCCTTGCAGCACTAAGGGAATCAAAAAAACACGGTGCAACTACAATTGGAGTTGTTAATGTTGTAGGCAGTACAATAGCTCGTGAAGTAGATGCCGGGACATACATTCATGCAGGTCCTGAAATTGGAGTTGCATCTACCAAAGCTTTTACCTGCCAGATTATGTCTTTAGCGTTGATATCTTTGATGATAGCAGGTGAGAAAGAAACAATAAGTAAAGAGGAAATGATAAATTGTGTCAAAGAATTAAAGAAGGTTCCTGAACATATCAAGCATATAATTGACATGAAAAATGATTGTAAATATATTGCAGAAGAGTTCAAGAATGCTAAGAATTTTCTTTATTTAGGGAGGGGTTTTAATTTCCCTGTTGCTCTCGAAGGTGCTTTGAAACTTAAAGAAATATCTTACATACATGCAGAAGGTTATCCTGCTGCTGAAATGAAGCATGGACCAATCGCTCTTATTGATGATAATATGCCTGTTGTGTTTATTGCACCAAAAGACAGGACTTATGATAAAATTATTTCAAATATTGAAGAAGTAAGAGCGAGAAAAGGAAAGATTATAGCACTTGCAAATGAAGGAGATGAGGAAATAAATAATTATTCTGATTATATTTTAAGAGTTCCATCAACGATTAACTTATTTGCACCTATTATAAACGTAATTCCACTTCAGTTATTATCTTATTATATAGCAACAGCCAGAGGGTGTAATGTAGACCAACCCAGGAATCTTGCAAAGAGTGTAACCGTTGAATAGGATTTGATTTAAGTTTGTTATAAGACCTTTCAAATGAAATATTTTACCTAAAATTCTTTAATTCTTCATTTGATAAAAAATTCATTTTAAGTATATTCATTTTTTATTATTTAAAAATTAATAAGTAACAAATATAATATGTCAGGTAATGGGATTAATAAAGGTCAGATAATTCAGGTGATTGGACCTGTAGTAGATATAGATTTTTCAGAAGGTTATCTCCCGGCTATAAATAATGCAATTCATATTAAGAGAACTACTATTGAAGGTACAGAAGGAACATTAGTTGTTGAGGTTCAGCAGCATTTAGGTGAATCGAGAGTGAGAACAGTTGCTATGGATTCAACCGATGGACTTGTTAGAGGTATGGAAGCGATTGATACTGGTTCACCGATTATGGTTCCTGTTGGACAGGAAGTATTAGGAAGACTTTTAAACGTATTAGGTGAACCTATAGATGAAAAAGGTCCAGTTCAAACAAAAACGTCGTACCCGATCCACAGACCGTCTCCTGATTTTTCGGAATTATCAACCGAACAGGAAATGTTTGAAACCGGAATTAAAGTCATAGATCTGCTTGAGCCATATACAAAAGGAGGAAAGACCGGTCTTTTCGGAGGCGCCGGTGTTGGAAAGACAGTTATTATTCAGGAGTTAATTCATAATATTGCTAAAGAGCATGGTGGTTATTCGGTGTTTTCAGGAGTTGGTGAAAGAACAAGGGAAGGGAATGACCTGTATCTTGAAATGACGGAGTCCGGAGTTATAAATAATACTGCACTTGTATTCGGTCAGATGAACGAACCACCCGGAGCAAGACAGAGAGTGGGTTTAACGGGTGTAACTATCTCTGAATATTTTAGAGATGAACTTGGAAAGGATATATTACTTTTCATCGATAATATTTTCAGATTTGTACAGGCTGGTTCTGAAGTTTCTGCATTATTAGGCAGAATGCCGTCGGCAGTTGGTTATCAACCAACACTTGCTTCGGAGATGGGTGACCTCCAGGAAAGGATTACTTCAACGAAGAAAGGTTCGATTACCTCGATCCAGGCTATTTACGTCCCGGCAGATGATTATACGGACCCTGCTCCGGCGACAACGTTTTCGCATCTTGATGCTACTACGGAACTTGATAGGAAAATTGTGGAGATTGGAATATATCCAGCAGTTGATCCATTAGCATCAACATCGAGGATTCTGGATCCAAATATTGTTGGTGAGGAACATTATAATGTTGCTGAAGAAGTAAAACGAATTCTTCAAAATTATAAAGACTTACAGGACATTATCAATATACTTGGGATTGATGAATTGTCGGATGAAGATAAAATAACAGTTGCCCGTGCCAGGAAGATACAGAAGTTTTTATCGCAGCCTTTCCATGTTGCGGAGCAGTTTACAAATATCCCCGGCAAATATGTAAAGCTGGAAGATACTATTAAAGGATTTAAAGAAATTATCGAAGGTAAACATGATGATCTTCCGGAGAATTCATTTTATATGGTTGGAACAATAGAAGAAGCAGTAGAAAAAGCAAAGAGTATTCAAGAGGATAACCAATAATCTTAGATAAATAAATTGGATAAGCTTTTAAATTTAGAAATAGTCAGTTCAGAAAAAGTAGCAGCTAAAGGGAAAGTTGAATCGATTTCGGCTCCCGGAACTGATGGCGAGTTTCAGGTGTTGTATAATCATGCTCCGCTTGTTGTTACATTAGGAATTGGTCAAATAAGATTGGTAAATGAATTTGGTGAAAAGTCATCATTTTCAACGAGCGGTGGAATTTTTGAAGTAAGGGATAATAAAGTTACGATACTGGCTGAGACAATAGAAAATAAAGAAGAGATAGATATAGAGAGAGCGAAGAAGTCCATACAGAGAGCAGAGGACAGGTTGAAGGCTGGTGAAAAAGGAGTTGACATTATGCGTGCAAAGTATGCTATAAAAAGAGCATTGAACAGGTTGAAAATAATTGAGTAATAAAGTATAAATTAGTAAATTATAGTACGGGGCTGTAGCTCAGCGGTAGAGCATCTGCCTTTTAAGCAGAGGGTCGATGGTTCGAGACCATCCAGCCTCACAGAGGAAGCCGAATTTCGAAAGGGATTCGGTTTTTTATTTTAGATGGTAAAGAGCACTCCGATAAATCGGAGGTGTCGATGGTTCTTCCATAGGAACTCCTTCGGAGGAGACCATCCAGCCTCACAGAGGAAGCCGAATTTCGAAAGGGATTCGGTTTTTTA
>CAYYJH010000031.1:0-2502 GCA_964472195.1 uncultured Ignavibacteriaceae bacterium
TCAACCTGTCCTGTGAAATTTGTTTTAATATTTAACAGGATCAACAATAATCAATCGATTTATTTAGTTGTTTGTCAAATTAAGTATCGATAAAATTAAAGCAGCTAACGGTACTATATACCCGTACACATCTTTGAAATAATCCCAGAATGTCTTTTCTTCTTCCATAGGTATTGTAACCATATCCCCGGCTTGCACGACAGGATTCACATACTTATAAGATGACTTCTTTTCCTTATCAAAGAAACCACGATAGTCTAAATTTATTATTCTATCCGTTTGAGATTTCAATGAATCGTTTTTCATCCTGATCAACTTTACAAATTCGATAGTCTCCTCCGATACAGGACCTCCCGCAAGTGTAATGAGGTCGATGACAGTCGTCCCGGCAGGAATTAAATACTTACCCGGATTCTTTATACCTCCCCACACGATCACTTCTATATTTACCTTATCCTTGTCCGCATAGTTGTAATAATTAACTCCCGTTTTCATAATCTCCTCAAGTCCTATCCTTTCCTTATCATCCTGCGCATTAACATACTTACAGCATGAAACAATGAACAATATCAAACAGAATACAAAAATTATTCTTTTCATTTATTATTTTCTATTAATCAAATTTACAACACTTCCCCTTTAATTCCCCTTCTCTTGTTAAGAGAAAGGGGCAGGGGTTGAGTTAAGATGTTACAAAAAACATTCGATTATCAAAATCCTGGATTCCAGCTAAAAATATGCTGGAATGACAAAACAGAACCATAATTTAAAATTCACATTTACCCTGTGAAATGCGAAGCAATCCCGATATATCGGGATTATTTCACAGGGTGAATCATTTCAAATTCCCACTGGGCAGGGCTCCGCCGCATGACTCACATTTTGCTTTTTTTCTGTCATTCGAGTTATTTAGATTTTGTTTGTCAGTCTAAACTTCAATTCATTAATTCCAAGTATAATCAATCATTATTATCTACTATTCATTATTCATTGTTCAATATTTCTCATTCAACATTTAAAATTTACCATTTACAATTCACCCTGTGGAATACGAAGTAATCACAACTTGTCCCTAAGGGATGCCTATGGTATGTAATTATTCCACAGGGTCAACTCGTTTACAACGAAGTTTTGTTCTTCGTCTGTCATCTGTGGATACAGCGGCAATGCAATCGACAGCCTGTCCGCAAACATCGCATTCGGGTAATTCTCACTCTTTATTTCATATTTGTTTTTATAATATCCCAGCATAGTTACAGCATGCGTTCCCTGCCGAGTTGATATGCCTTTCTCCTGGAGTTTATGCATTAATTTATTTCGCATACTGCTCATTTTATCTAAATTGTTAATTGTAATTTCTTCAGGCTGTAATAAACACACATAAGACTGGTAACCGTGTCTGTAATCTTTGTTATGAAACGGTTTCCGCAGCCAGTTCAAATCTTTTAACAATTCATCATATTTTTGCGATCTTTCAATTCTTTGCTTTTGTATCCAATCAGCCTTTTCCATTTGTGAAACTCCAAGAGCTCCCTGTATATCTGTCATCCGGTAATTATATCCGAGAACATTGAATTCTGATAACAGTAAAACTTCATTAGTATTACTCACATCTCTGTTTATCTCCTCACCATGATTCCGAAGCACCCTGCATTTTTTATCAAGCTTTTCACTTTGAGTTGTTATCATTCCGCCTTCACCGGTAGTTATAGCTTTCCGCGGGTGAAAACTAAAACATCCGAAGTCACCAAAATTTCCAACGTGAATATTCTTATAATATGCTGCAAAACCGCACGCAGCATCTTCTACGATATTAAGATTATGTTTTTTAGATATGCTTATTACTGCATCCATATCCACGGGTAAACCAAAAAGATGAACAGGAATTATTGCTTTTGTTTTATCTGTAATTTTTTTCTCTATTTGATTGACATCAATATTAAAAGTTCTTAGATCAATATCACAAAAAACCGGTTTTGCTCCGGTAAACTCAACAGCATTAGCTGTCGAGACCCACGTAAACGCCGGTACAATAACCTCATCGCCTTCTTTTATTCCCAAAGCTGCGAGTGATATATGAAGTGCCGTCGTGCATGAAGAACACGCGACAGAATATTTTGATTTTACAAACTCCGAAAAAAGTTTTTCAAACTCCTCGACAAAAGGACCCTGAACCACCCAGCCGCTTTTCAGTGGTTTTTGAATGTTTTCAAGATCTTTATCGTCGAAATATGTCTTTGTAATAGGAATTTTCAATTCCTCAATTTTAAATTTTAAATGTTGAATGTTAAATGAAAAACTAATAAGAAATTATAATTTATCATTCAAAATTATTTATTTTGCGCTGTTTTCACAATTGAGGTTATAATTTTTATTATCTCCTCTATATCACTCAGATATTTATCATAATCACTTTTTACTAGTTGGCTTCTCTTTAATAATCTAAGCCAATATCTTGTCTCTCTTGCTTCCTTCGATGCAATTGATATTTTTGTAATAAAA
>CAYYJH010000031.1:2602-29507 GCA_964472195.1 uncultured Ignavibacteriaceae bacterium
AATTCAACATTTATAATTCAACATTTATAATTCAACATTTATAATTCCTTCAAGGATTTCTGTGCTTTTTCCAATATTTCCAAAACTTCGACTGCGTGCACTCCGTTCGTTAACGGCTTTTTCCCTTTGACAATGCAGTCAAAAAAATGCTTCTGCTCTTCAGTTAAGGGCTGCCGTGTATCTATCTTAACTACTTCGTAATCATTGTCGAATTTTTCAAGAACGCCATTTACTTTATGGTAACCTTTTTCGTAATACTTCAGTTTATCGTCTTTTAAACTATCCTCAAAAACAAGCATGCCCTTATCACCGATTACAAGGAGCCTGTGCTCTTTGAATGGATGAAGCCAGCTTACGAAAATATGGGCATGCACGTTATCCGGGTATTCAAGGAACGTTAAAGTTGTATCTTCAATATCATTTTGTAAGAACACAGCTCCTTTTGCCGAAATATTCACGGGATTATTACCCGTTAAGTATTGCATAATTGAAATGTCATGCGGGGCAAAGCTCCATAATATATTCTCCTCGCTTCTGACTTTTCCTAAATTCAGCCTGTTGCTGTAAATATACTGCAGGGTTCCAAGCCTTCCGTTATTCAGCATTTTCTTTATCTTGACAATCGCAGGATGATAAAGCAAAACATGTCCAACCATTAGTCTTTTATCTTTTGCAACGGCAAGATCAACTAAAACCTTGGCATTCCCTGATACCAAAGTTATTGGCTTCTCTACAAGAACGTGCTTATCATGCTCAAGGCATCGCTTCGACAATTCAAAATGAGTCTCCGCAGGTGTTGCGATTATTACAGAATTAATATCTTTGTCTTTTAAAACATCGTCTATATTAGTCGTGAACTTTACTGCTTTAGAAAATTCTTTTATCTTGCTTTCGTTTGAAGTATCTATGTCGCACACATATTTTAGATTATCGCCAATCAATTCATATGCTGTCCGAATATGATTCATACCCCACTTTCCACTGCCGATAACCGCTAACTTTATAACTTCGTTTACTTTGTTCACTTAGTCAATTTAAAGTTTTGTAATTATTAATTTTCAATCAATTCTCAATTTCTAATGTTTAATTTATTTCTGTATTTGATTTGTAACCACGAACAGTTCCATCCATTCAGCATTTACAAATTAACATTTAACATTTAGCATTATAAAAAGGATTCTTTTATTTTTTCAACAACATAGTTGATTTGCTCATTTGTTAACTCAGGATATATCGGAAGAGCTAATGATGTATCCGCACAGGATTCTGCTGCAGGGAAATCCCCTTTCTTATAACCCAGTTCTTTAAAACATTCCTGCAGATGAAACGGAACAGGATAGTAAATTTCAGTCCCGATATCACTCGCTTTTAGAAATTCTTTTAACTCATCTCTTTTCTCGACCCTGATCACGTATTGATTGTAAATATGGTAATTCGTTACACCTGATTCTTTATAAACAGCTTTTGGAAGCAGAACTTTATTAACGTCGTTGAATTCAATCAAACCTTCTTTTTCCGCAAGCCCTTTTTCCTTAAATAATTTTGTATAGAGTTCTGCATTCGCCCGTCTTTTTTCCGACCATAAATCTAAATAAGGAAGCTTTACTTTTATAACAGCAGCCTGTATTGCATCCAGCCTGAAGTTACCGCCAATGACCTTATGGTAGTATTTTGGTTTTCCTCCGTGTACTCGCAAGATTCGTAATTTATCTGCAAGTTCAGAGTCGTTCGTTGTAACTAAACCACCGTCACCAAAGCAGCCCAGGTTCTTACTCGGGAAGAATGAGAAGCATGCTATGTCTCCTAATTCACCGGCACTTTTTCCATCTTTATACTGTGCTCCGATAGCCTGTGCAGCATCGCCAATAATTTTTATATTGTTCCTTTTTGCTATTTCAGATATTTCATTCATCTCTGCACACTGTCCGTAAAGATGGACAGGAATCACTGCCCTCGTATTCTTATTTATTAAACCTTCGATTTTTGATGGATCGATATTAAAAGTTACTGGGTCGACATCACAAAATACAGGCTTTGCATTCAGCCTGCTCACTACACCTGCCGTTGCAAAGAACGAATATGTTGGCAGTATCACTTCATCACCCGGTTTTAAGTCAACTGCCATCAATGCAATTAGAAGAGCATCAGTTCCCGATGATACCCCTACAGCATATTTACATCCAAGGTATTCACACATTTTTCCCTCTAAGTTTTGGACTTCGGGTCCAAGAATAAAATATTGAGATTCTGCACATCCTATCAACGCACTGTCTAATTCTTCCTTGATAGTTTTATACTGAGCTTTAAGATCTAACAGTGGTACTTTCATTAATTATTTTTATCGATTGTTAATATTATTTATTAATCAGGCTTTGTAAATTTTTTTACTCTTAAAATTCTTAAAAGCATTCCTTGTATCCACAATTATTTTAGAATGTTTAAGTATTGAGTCATATTCAAAATAAGAATGATCGGTTGCAAGCAATACAAGGTCATATTTTTTAAGATTTTCTTCGTTTAATTTAACTGACCTTTTATTGAATTTATACTTTCTCAATTCAGGGATTTTCTCAACATATTCATCACTATAATCGACTTTGGCTCCATTCTCTTGCAGCAGTTCAATGAGCTTCAAAGAGGGTGATTCACGAATATCGTCAACATCTTTTTTGTAAGCCAAACCCAGGATAAGAATTTTTGAACCATTAAGACAGACTTTATTTTCATTTAGTGCAAACATAATCTTCTCGATTACATAATGAGGCATGAAAGTATTTATTTCTCCGGCAAGTTCAATAAACTTTGTTGGTTTTTCATATTCTTTTGCTTTCCATGCAAGGTAGAAAGGATCGATTGGTATGCAGTGTCCTCCAAGCCCGGGTCCCGGATAGAACGGGGTAAAACCGAACGGTTTTGTAGAAGCAGCATCTACTACTTCCCATATATCGATACCCATCGTATCCAGAACCGTCTTCATTTCATTAACAAGAGCAATGTTTATCGAGCGATAAATATTTTCTAATAACTTCGTTGCTTCTGCTGCTCTGGTTGATGATACCGGTACTAATTCATTAATTACTTTACCGTAAACAAGCATGCCTATTTCGAGACAATTCTTCGTAATCCCTCCGATTACTTTAGGAATCGTTGATGTAACAAAGCTGGGATTATTTGGGTCTTCCCTTTCTGGAGAAAAACAAAGATAAAAATCTTTTCCTACCTTCAGACCGCTTTTGTTAAGAATGCTAAGTAAAACCTCGTCTGTTGTTCCGGGATAAGTTGTACTCTCTAAAGACACTAACTGTCCTTTCCTGATGTATTTTGACACTACTTCCCCCGTATTTATAACATAGCTCATATCCGGTTCATGATTCTTCCCTAATGGAGTCGGGACACATATAATAATTACATCGACGTCAGACAGCTTTGAGAAATCACCGGTCGCTGTTAATTTCTTTCTGTCAACTGCTTTTTTAATATTTTTAGACGGAATATGCCTTATATATGATTTTTTAAAATTAGCTATACTTTTCACTTTATTCCCATCAAGATCAAAACCGATAGTTCTTACATTCTTGTCCGCAAATTCAATCGCCAGAGGGAGACCAACATATCCAAGCCCAATAACACCTACTTTAAAATTGTTATCCCTGATTTTTTCTTTCAGCATTTACTTATAATTCAATTAATATTTTTTAAAAGTTCTATCTCGTAAGGATTAAGAACAATGTTCAATGACATCGACAACTCGTATAAATTCACAGTTAGTTTATAATTCCCTCTAATTTCCGTAACCAGACCTTTCATACCTTTAAAAACTCCGCTTGTTATCATTACCATGTCACCCTGGTTAAAACTGGAATAATCTACTTTAACTCTTTCAGGGGCTTTTAAAGAGAGTTTTATACTTTCAATTTCATTTTCCATTAATCTCGCTGGTCTCTTTTCATAAAATAAATACCTGAGTGCCCCTATAGTATTTCTAATCGCAAGAACTCTTTCATCCTCCGATGCATGTACAAACAAATATCCCGAGAACATTGGTACCTGAATCTTCTTTTTTCGATCTGACCAGTATCTTATTGAAGTAATCAACGGTAGAAAGACTTCAACGCCTTTCTCAATTATCTGCTTCTCTACTTTTTTCTCATTCCTTGGTTTAGTCTGAATTACAAACCAATTTCTATTTTCAGAAAGCTGCATATATTATTAAAATACTTTGTTGAGTATGAATCTCACTAAGACCGCAGTAACTAACGCTAAAAACAAATATACGGCAAGTGCTCTAATCCCATTTTTTGCAAGTTTATAATTAAAAAATTTTCCTCTCCAACCACAATTTTTACAGCGAAAATATCTAAACATCATTATTTTAAACATTCTTTCGTAAGGATTATGAGTCCTGCTTCTATGAAAAGTACCTAACGAATTACATCCCGGACACCTTAAGTATTCTCTGCTTTTGTGTATAAAAACTTTCAATTAGAAATTCCCTTTTTGTTTTGTACGGAATATTCCAACTTTTCATTCATACTTTTCCACATGAGTTCAACAAGTTCCTTATTCGAAAATTTCTGGAAAGCTTCATCACTCAGATTACGAATTGCTTTCATCACCCTTTTAAAAGTTTCAATCAACTCGTTTTGCTTATCGATTATTTTGGTTAACCGATTTATTTTTTCTCTTGCGTCTTGTTCTTCCGGATTCGAATCCCTGAACAGCTCGTCATATGTAATATTAAAATAGTCTAACAAACCGTTTATCACTCGTATCTCCGACCAACCATTCGGATTCTCGAGTTTCCGCCGGAATGAACCTTGCTGCATATCAATCTCCTTTGAAATAAAATATAATTTATCATTACCCTGCTTTTGTAAAAGGAGATCAATGATCTTTATTGAAAAGTTATTCGTTGTATCTAAAGGTTTGTCCTTCTTCCTCATACTAACATAATGTATATAAAAATTATTATAAAGTTTATAATAAGTGCAAAGTGTAATTATACATAATTATATAAACAGTATTAATAGATGCAATTAGTAAGAAAAACAGCACTATTTTACATCAATTTTAATAAATATGTTCAATTGTAAGAATAACTTTTCTTAATGATTCTTTCATGCCGAAAAATAAATGCCAATAAATCTCCTGGAATTACACGTCCGCACAACTTTGCATAAAACAATGTAAACAGCTGCAATAAAATGCCCGAAAATGTCTTACACTATTTTAAATTTGCTTGGTGTAATATATGTATAATATAAGTAAGAAAAAGTAAGTAATTCACCATTTTTTCTGTAAGAGTATGTGTGAAAAGTATATAGGTGTTTGTCCTACAAGATTCTATATAATTTTTTTTTAAAAGTCAAATCCAAAAAATTATAAGTTTTTTGTGAAAAATATTGTTAGGATCCTTACAATAAAGCTGAATCCTGTTTATGCATGGAGAAGTACTAAAAAAATAATTATTTTTATAAAAATGAATGATTCTAACACAAAACCTGGTAAGGGAAAGATTCTAATATCTGCTCCTTATTTAAATGATATTTTTAAACGCTCCGTTATCTTATTAACTGAGAACGATGAAAATGGAACTGTAGGATTTATCATCAATAAACCATTACGTTTAAAGATACATGAAGTTGTCGAAGATTTTCCCAATTTTGATGCGATCGTTCATCTGGGCGGACCGGTACAACCTGATATGCTAAATTTTATTCATAAAGCTGGAGATATAATCGATGGGGGATATGAAATTTCAAATGGAATATATTGGGGAGGAAATTTCGAGACATTTAAAATCCTTGCAGAAGCTGGCTCTTTAAATCCGTCGGATTTCCGATTCTTCCTTGGATACGCAGGATGGAATCCAAATCAACTTAAAAACGAGCTTAAAACAAATTCGTGGTACATTAATAACCTCCCCATCGATGAAATTTTTTCGGACGACTCAGAACACCTGTGGCAAAAGATTCTAAATAATATGGGAGGCGAATACAAAGTAATTGCTACTTTCCCGGAAGATCCATCAGTTAACTAATTCTAAATTAAACCTTTCTCTCTTAGTATCAAATCAATTATTTCTCGCACGGCACCGTCGCCGCCGTTCTTTTTACAAACATAATGCACGTGCTTCTTAACCTCTTCTATACCACTTTTCGGACAACACGAAAAACCAACTTCTTTCAATAAAGGTATATCAAATTCATCATCACCAATGTAAGCAAAATTTTCACCTTTTAATTTATATACCCTTTTTAATTCTTCATACGGTTCTTTTTTGTTTTCGATATTCTCATAAACATGTTTAATCTTCAATTTTTTAAACCGTATCTTATTCGTCTTAGAACTTCTTCCACTTATCACAGCAAACTTCAGCCCTAATTCCATTCCTCTTGCAATACCATAACCGTCATGAGTGTGAAATACTTTTATTTCTTCACCGCTGCTTATATAAATTATATGTCCGGTTGACAAACAACCATCAAGGTCCATTAAAATGAACTCGATTTTCGACAGATCAGGTTTTTTCTTTTTCAATTAGTAACAATTTAAATTTTTAAAAACTCATTGGGATTTATCTTCACAATCATTTTTATTGAACTGATGGACAAATATCATTCAAAATACAATCGTCACATTTGGGTTTCCTTGCATGGCATACTTGACGACCATGCTCCCCGATTCGCATAGAAAAATGAAACTGTGCTTCATCAGGAATTATTTCTTTTAATTCAAACTCTATCTTGTCGGGATTATCATTCTCGATTAAGCCAAGACGAGTTGCAACTCTTTTCAAATGAGTATCTACAATTATTGCATCCATTTTACCAAAACAATTCCCAAGTACTACGTTTGCAGACTTTCTGCCAACTCCTTTCAGCTTAGTTAATTGCTCCATTGTATCGGGAACATTACTGCCATGCTCTTCGACAAGTGATTCACATATCGACAAAATTGCTTTAGATTTATTATTAAAAAAAGTTATTGATTTTATATTTTCTCGAAAGTTGTCCAAACCATCCTTTAAAATAGCGTCTGGTGATTTGTAACTTTGTTTGTACAAGGGCGGCATGACCATGTTAATTCTTACATCAGTGCATTGTGCTGCTAGCACCGTTGATATAAGTAACTCAAAAGGATTTCTGAAATCAAGATGACATTTTGTATCGGGATATTCCCTCTCAAGTCTTTTCAGGATTTTAACAGCTAATTTCTTTAAGTTATCTTTAGCTTTCTTCATCTGGATTTATTTAATGAAACAATTAAGCATTTTATAAATCAATTTAGCTGCAGTGTAATCCGGGAACGGTAAACCTTTTTTCGGTGACAGCTCTACTAAATCAAATCCAACAACATTTCTTTGCCGTCCGAGCTGTTTTAGAAATTGAATAGTTTCATTCCAATAAAAGCCGTTTGGTTCTGGTGTACCCGTCGACGGCATTACAGAAGGGTCGAAGTAATCAACATCAAAAGTTACATAAACTTTTTCTTTCAAAGAGTCAATCACTGCATCATACCAGTTATCACCGTATTTCCCGTTCCTGATTTCGAAAGCATAAAAAATTTTAATACTGTTTTCTTTAATAAAATCATACTCCTCTTTACACTGTGCCCTGTTTCCGACCTGAACAATGTCCTTTGTAAACTCAGATACTCTTGCAGCAAAACATGCATGCGAATATTTCGAGCCTTCATATTTATTCCGAAGGTCTGAATGAGCATCAAATTGCAGGATTGATAAGTCTTTATAAAAATCAATGTGAGCTTTTATGGGTGCAACAGATAATGAATGCTCACCACCGAGCGTAACAACATATTTACCACCATCGATTAACGCTTTTACAGATTTCCGAATGAAATTAATTGTTTTTCGTCCTTTTCTTTTTTTTAAATTAAGGGGCTTTAAAGTGCAGATTCCTCTTTCGAAGCATAACTCTCTGTTCATCTCTTCATCAAAGAATTCTACATAATGTGATGCATCTAAAATCGCTTTCGGTCCCAGCAATGTACCTTTACCGTATGAAGTCGTTGATTCATAGGGGACAGGAAGGATTGCTATGTAAGAATTCTCATAAGAAGAATGTTCTTTTTCAAGAGCTAGGAAATTTTTTTTCGTTGTATAAACTTTCATAATCTTTAATTAATAAATACACACTTTCTCAATCCATTTTATATTCCTCAACATCAAAAAGATCCTTAAGTTTTCTTACAAGGTCGCTTTCGGTTTGATTACCAGTTGAACTTCCTTTTACGTCATGAGGTTCTGCTTTCGCTGTTGGTTTGACATCTTTCTTTACTGTGTCTTGCAGTCTTATATTGATTTCCGGTGAGGTCGGTTTGGAGTATTCTATCTTAGTCGTTTTTTTTTTAATGGTCTCTAAATCCGATATTAGGTTTGACAAATCTACAACATCCCTGTCAATCCTGCACAGCTCAACAAGAATTGCTTCCATGAGTATTTTTTGGTTTGCTGAATATTTGAATCTTGCTTCGGCTTCAAACAGTATCTTTAGTAATCTCATAATTTGATCTTCAGAATAAAGTTCAGACTCTTCTTTATATCTTTTCTTTATTAAATCAGACTCATCCAGCAGAGCTTCATTACCCGTCGTTTTTATTATTAAAAGATTTCTAAAATGCTCGGTTATGCCATTATAAAAAGTCTGCAGATCAAATCCCTGCTCCTCTAATTTACTGAAATAACTTAAAATTTCTTTTGGGTTACTATCATGAATGTATTTTGAAATGTTAAAATAAATTTCTTTGTCTGGTAAGTTCAGAAAAATCTTTAGTTCCGGGTATTGGATGTCCATTCCGCAATACGAAACAGCCATATCAAAAATGCCGAGCGCATCCCTCAATGCACCATCGCCTAATTTCGAAATTAAAAACTTTGATTCACTGTCGATTTTTATGTTCTCTTTCTCTGCGATTTCTTCTATCTTTTTTGAAATCTCATCTATCTTTAATCTTTGCAGGGAGAATTTCTGGCACCTGCTTAAAATTGTTTGAGGAATCTTTTCCGGATTTGTTGTAGCAAGAATAAAAATAAGGTATTCAGGGGGTTCTTCAAGAATTTTAAGCATTGCATTAAATGCTTGAAGAGTCAACATGTGAACTTCGTCGACAATAAAAAATTTGTATTTGGCTTTCATCGGAAAGAACTTTGCTGCATCCTGGATTGCTCTTACGTCATCGATTCCCCTGTTCGAAGCAGCATCGAGTTCGAAAACATCGGGATGAACCCCGTTAGTTATTTCCAGGCAATTATCGCACTCGTTGCAAGGCTCATTGTCCTTCGGGTTTAAGCAATTCAAAAGTTTTGCAAATAACCTTGCAATTGTTGTCTTTCCAACACCTCTTGGACCGCTCAGTAAATAAGAGTGGGCAATCTTGTTTGTTAATTTAGCATTCTTTAATGTTTGTGTGATGAATTCCTGAGACGACACTTCGCTAAACTTTTGCGGTCTGAATTTTCTTGCTGAAACAATATAACCTGACATAAGTTATTAAAATTAAAATTGATTCGTATAATTTCTTACTGATAGAATTTTATCATCCATTCTCGTCCATAAGCATGTAACAAGGTCATTATATGAATTTACTCCGATATAATCTCCGAAAAAAATTTCCTTATCGGGTATAAAAGGGCTATCACTTACTTTATGGTTTTTAAAAGTAGTACCTCCATCGTTACTTCTTGCTAAGAAAACGTCTGTTTTCTTATTGTTATAATTTCGTCTATCATAAAATAAAACATTTATCACACCCGAAACCGGGTCAACACAAAAATGATTCATGAATTGGTCTTTGTTATTTCCAACCTGGTCATCATTTACACGCACAGGACTACTCCATGTTACACCTTTATCGGTTGATTTAACAATAAAAACATCATAGTCACCATTCCTATTATCCGAAAAATTAATGTATATTGTCCCTTTATATTCACTACTTGAAATATCGCAATCAGTAAAAGGAAGTCCATTGCATCGGTAAAGCCCGGGAATATCATACACCCACCCTTCAAACTGCTCCGTCACAGAAACATTCTTTGTAAAAGATAAACCGCCGTCGTAGGAGCTTGTAAATTCGATCCCACGCGGACCGCTCCATGCGACATAAAGTTGTCCATCAGGACCCACGGTCGGTACTGCACCTTCTACAGTTGAATCTCCATCTTTAGAATCTCCGCATAGATCAGAAATCTTTATTGGTTTTGAAAAAGTGTTTCCATTATCGGTTGACCTGCTGAAAAGAATTCTGCTGCTGTCTTTTGGGTTAAAGCTGTTGTATCTATCAAATTCCGTCCAGCAGACATAAAGGTTATTAAAGAATTCAGAACTGCTGTTCCTATCAGAACAAATCCACGGTTTATCCATAAAAGGAATACCCTTAGTATTACCGAATATCCTTTTGCTTTCACTCCATTTTTTCCCCCCATCAGTCGTCTTTGAAATAAAAATACCTGTATTTGTAAACGGACCTAAATGCACATAATAACCGTTTCCAAGCATGTCAAAATAAACAACCGGATCGCCGTACACGACAGGCCCGGGAAGCTTTCCTTCATTCCAGCTTTTACCCCGATCAAATGTATAATAAAAAATATCTGTATTCGCACCCCCGATGAAGTTATCGGTATTCAAAGGATTTATAAAAATCGTAGTTTCTTCCGGTTCATATAAACTTCGGTATTCGTTAACCTTTACAACAGTCTGTGTTGATGCTTGACAGACTACCAATGTATACATAAATACAGATAAAATTACATAACGAATCATAATAGTAAGGAATTTACATTTTTATTTATACTTTTTAATGCTTTAAATCGTTTTGAAAATAATTTCTTTTTTTCATTTTTGATTCTGTCGCTTTTTAAATAGTAAATTTCTAATTGATATAATTACACTAATTTCTAATCAAATACCAAACCAAAATGACTAATCTAAATAATATTTCCCGGAAACTCAACTTTCCGAAAAAGGATAAACAACAGTCGTTAGTCGTCAATGTCCATTGGACATTTTTTAGGTTTATTAGGTCAATTAAGATTATTTACTTTTGCTTTTACCACTCATTACTTTATAGAATTTTCTATAGGCTATGTTACAGCCTGCATTGTTCATTAATGAACAATCATTCTTTAAAAATAATTTTTTTCTTTCCGAAAACATATTCTATACAATCCGATACATCGCTCACGGGAATTATCGTTAAGTTACCCGTAATATCCTTCGGAATCTCAACAAGGTTTTTTTCATTCTCTTTGGGAATAAGAACTTTCTTTATATCGTGTCTTAAAGCTGCTAACAATTTTTCGTTTAAACCACCTATGGGCAACGTGTTACCACGAAGAGTAATCTCCCCCGTCATAGCAACATCCGTTCTCGCAGGATTTTTAGTAATTGCAGAGAGCATTGCCATTATCATTGTAATACCCGCTGAAGGTCCATCCTTTGGAATAGCACCTTCCGGAAGGTGAATATGTATTTCGTGGTCTTTGAAAAAATTAACCGGAATTTTAAATCTCTTTGCCTTTGATTTAATATACGAAAGCCCTGCAAGGGCAGATTCTTTCATAATCTCACCAAGTTTTCCGGTCAAAGTTAATTTACTCGAGCCTTTCATAACCGTAACATCAACGGTGAGAATATCACCGCCCATCGAAGTCCATGCAAGCCCGAATACCGAACCAATCTTGGCGATTTCTTTCCTATCAGTAACTGTTTTTGTGTATTTACGAACTCCAAGAAACTTTTCAACAAGCTCATCCGACACAACGATTGTTTCTTTTTTCTTTTTTTCCTCTGAAACTTTCTCCTTCGCAACTTTCCTGATTATAGAAGATATTTCCCGCTCAAGATTCCGTACTCCAGCCTCTCTCGTATATTCCTGTATCATTTTTAAAATGATTTTATCTGAGAATTTTATTTCATCTGCGTCCAAGCCATGTTCAGCAATTTCTTTTGGCAATATGTGTCTCTGGGCAATCTGCACTTTTTCAAAATCAAGATAACTTCTCATTTCTATTATCTCCATTCTGTCCTGCAATGGGAGAGGTATATTGTACTGCACGTTCGCTGTCGTTATGAATAATACATTCGATAAGTCATAATCTACGTCAAGGTAATGGTCGTTGAAAGTATTATTCTGTTCCGGGTCGAGCACCTCGAGCATTGCACTCGAAGGGTCACCCCTATAATCGTTACTCATCTTGTCTATTTCATCTATAAGAATTACGGGATTTGAAGTTCCGGTCTTTTTCATAGCCTGTATGATTTTCCCAGGCATTGAGCCTATATAAGTCCTTCTGTGACCTCTTATCTCGGCTTCATCTTTTACTCCACCCACAGACAGTCTCGTGAATTTCCTGTTGATAGCTCTTGCAATCGATTTCCCGAGGGAGGTTTTCCCTACACCCGGAGGTCCGACAAGGCACAATATCTGACCTTTCGGTGATTTATGTATGCCTTTTTCTTTTAACAGTTTTAGAACTGCGATGAGCTCTAATATTCTTTCCTTCGGTTTTTCAAGGTCATAGTGGTCTTCATCGAGGATTTTCTTTGCGTGGTCTAAATCGAAGTTATCTTTTGTAAACTTATTCCATGGAACACTTACCATCCATTCAAGATAATTCCTTATCACCCCGAAATCAGGCGACATCTGCGGAGTCTTTCGCAGCTTATTGAACTCTTCCATTGCCTTTTCCCTGATGCTGTCCGGCATTCCGCTTTTCTCTATCTGCTCACGAATCTTAATGAGGTCAGGGTCAAGTTCAACTCCCTCTCCCAGCTCATCCTGCAATATCCTTATCTGTTCCTGTACAATAAACTTCCTTTGATTCTTTTGCATTTCAGTGTAAATCTTTGCATCGATATCCTTTTCAATGTGTAATATCTCAAGCTCAGATGTTAGCAAGAAAAGTACTTCATAATACTGTTTATGAAGATCCTCAATCTCAAGAAGCTTTTGCTTTTTGTTAACATCGATAATGAGTGTGGAAGCTATGTAATATAACTTCCTATCGGATTCTTTAATGTTATCGTAGGCAACGATCGACTCATTGGGAATCGTCTCATTCGAATTCACGTATTCCTTGAACTTCTTGGTTGCCTGCCTTATCAAACCTTTGAGTTCCGTATCTTCCTTGAATTCATTGAACTTAATTCTTACCCGGGCTTTGATAAACGAATTACTACTAAATTTAGTAACCGCTGCCGGAGCGATGCCATCGACGAGAACTTTTATAAGACCATTTGGAAGCCTTAAAACCTGGAGAATCTTTGCGATGGTTCCTGTTTGATAAAGGTTCTCAAAAGTTGGATCCTCCATTTTAGCATCGAGCTGAGTGACAAGCAGAATATATTTATCGGATTCAATAGATTTATCAATTGCTTTTATAGTTGATTCTCTCCCTGCTAATATCGGGAATATCATATAGGGAAAAATTACGATATCTTTTAAAGGGAGAACGGGTAAGTCTGTTGGGAGTGAACCTGGATCATCCTTAACTTCTGCACTAACCTCTTTATCTTCAAACAATATTTTATTGCTATTTCCAACATCATCCTGAAGATTTTCTAAATCAAGCTTTTCTTCTTTTCTGTCCTTCATAAAATTGTCCTGTTTTGAAAAACTAAATATAAATTTACTCTCATAGAGTTTCAATTCTAAAGAACGATAGAGATTCAAAAAAAACAAAAGTACTTGAATTATTGAGTTTTTTTCTAAGATAGCTTCTAACCGCAGTCTCCTCGATAGAGGGACTCTGTGGAAAATAAAATTCAACTTTCGGAAGACTCTGCTTATACGGGAGGAATCAATTTCTAATTTTCAATTATTCGTTACTTGAAAATTGTACTATGAAAATTCACTGTAAATTGCAATATTAAAAATTAGTTTCCCGGTCCAAGACAAAATAAAATGCAAAACAGGACTTTGTATCGATGACTAAGGTAAAATCCAAATAATTTACTGTCTTGACTAAACGAATTATTAAAAATAATTTAACACATAGTTTTGCTCCGAAGGAGTCCCTTCGGAAAACATTTAGCAGACGCTTGTTTGAAATAATAAAATCTTTAGTTTGAGATACATTAAAAACGCATTATATTTTTTATTCATTTCTGTTTTTTTGTTTAACGCAGTAAGTTGTAATTATACAACACACAGAACCGTTTCTAAAACTCAAGGCAGTGATGTAGAAGACCCTGAACCGGATTATGACGTCACACTGGAAGATGATTACCAGGATTACGTTACGTACATTTACATGGGAAACCGTTCTGAAAGCTTCGGAACGTTCTTCAATAAGTTTTACACTGCCTTAGACGACTATGACGAGGCAATGAAAGATTATAAAGCTTCAACTATTGCAACATACAACAGGAGATTGGATTCGTTAAATATCATCCCGGCAATTTCTCCAACAGCAAAAGAAAAACTAACCAAAGTAATTGAGAGATGTTCGAAAATTATTCAGTTCAACAAGAACACACGTTTCATTGATGATGCAGTGTTGCTTATCGGGAAATCATATTATTTCATGGGAGATTTTCTTCAGGCTGAAAGGAAATTCAATGAGTTTCATTCAAAACTAACAAAGAGTGAACTCTTAGATGAGGTTTCGTTATTTTCCGGGAGAACAAAAATTAAATTAGGTGAGACCGACGAAGGTGTTAAAATTCTAAAGAACCTCCTCGATAACACAAAAGATATCAACATAAAATCAGAAGTAGCATTCGATCTCGGTATAATTGCTTTAACAAAGAATGATTATAAGACTTCAATCGAGTACATTCGAAATTCAATTAAGTACACCGATGACAAAGAGAAAATGGCAGAGAAGCAGTATATACTTGCAAAGATATTAACATTGTACGATCCGTTAAAAGCATACAAAGAATATTACAAAGTTATTGATAATACTTCAGACTTTGACCTTACATATTATGCAAAGCTGAACTATGCAAAATCTCTTAACCAGGTTCAAAAATACACAGAGGCTTATTCGATCTTCAAAGAGCTTGTTAAAGATTATAGAGAATATCCTGAGTTCCAACAACTCGCTGAACTTGAAACTGCAAACAACCTCTACCTTCAGAAAAAATATAAAAAAGCCATACAAAATAGTTATGATATAATCGTTGACTATCAAAATACAAGAGTATCTGCGGATGCTTACTATCTTCTGGCAAAATACTATGAAGAGGTTAAAGACGATTATCTGAACGCATTAGTAAATTACAGTAAAGTAAATGAAGAATTCAACAATTCTGATTATTCAACCATAAGCAGCAAACGTGCAAATACTCTGGATAGATACTTTACTTTAATGGCAACTATAAATGATACGACAAAAGTAATAATACCTTCTTTCAACTCTGAACTCGAAGATTACAGAAATAAAAGGCTCCTTGAAAAAGGATTAGAACAAAAAAAGCAGTCTGAAGACCAGGAAGAGGAAGGCAACATGAAAGGGAAAGGGGACGGGGACGGGCAAGGATACAAAAACCACAATGATAAACTCAGAAATTCATTTTTGATTGTTCGCTTTGATTCAATATTAAAAGAAAAAGATGTACTAAGTAATCCTGAGACAAATACTGATAGTCTTATATCATCATCCGATACTGAAAAAACGAAATTCGAAGCATACCTTGAACTATCAGAATTATTTTTATATGAATTAAACCAAACCGACTCTGCCGAATATTATTTGAAAATTGCATTAATCACAAATAACGACCCTGATAGGGAATCAAAAGTTTTGTACACATTAGGAACGTTATATAAAAAAGAAAATCGAATTGAAGAAGCAAACAGGATATTCAACAAGATAATAGAAGAAAATCCAAAATCGGTATTTGCAAATGAATCACGAAAATCTCTTGGATTACGAACTCTCGATGTTGAAATAGATACTACGGAATCATTATTTAAAGAAGCAGAACAAAATATTCTCACAGAAAACTATGATAACGCAATAATAATTTTATCTGACATTAATACAAAATACCCCGAAAGTGAACATGTTCCAAAATCAATTTATACAATAGGCTGGATTTACGAATATGCTTTAAATAACAAAGACAGTGCATCTTACTATTATAACTTGCTTAAGGATTCTTATCCAGAATCAGAATTCTTACAGGTTGTCAATACTAAACTTGATTACTGGGCATCATTAGAAAAAAATCCATCAGATTCTACAGAAGAATTTCAGGATTCAAATAATGTCTTAAACGAAAAAGAATCAGAAAAAGAAAATATTGAAGGAGAGATTCCTGACGAAATTCTTGAAAAAAAGATTGAAGAAGAAAAACAAGACGAAAAAGGAGAAGAGGAGAATCCTGATATTCTAAAACCTGAGGAAGAAGGTATAGAAAAAATTAACAAATAATCCCATTTCCCTACCTCGAAGACCTATCATTAATATCATTTAGCTTAAATAATAAAGATTGAATGTTTTATAATTCCTGTTGAATAATGGAACTTTTATTCAATTGAAAAAGTTGGTAGTTGTAAATCTTAAATATAAAACTCAAATTAAATAATTATTTATAAATCAAATCTACAAATTATGAAATTTTTTAAAACCAAATTCAAATTCTCATTAGTTATAACTGTCTTATTTTTTGCGTTAACATTAAATGCAAAAGCGGATACATTAACAGTTCAAGTAGGAAATGGTGGTAACAGCTTTTCCCCGCAAAATGTCAATGCCGTTGTTGGTGATTTTATTAAATGGGTCCATGTTGCGGGAATTCATACTACAACATGCAATCCGAATACAAGACCACTAACCAGTCTTCCTGCGGGTGCCCAAACATGGGATCAACCAATGAATGCAAGCCAGATTTTCATATATGAAATTCAGGTTGATGGTTTATATAAATACGAATGTGTACCGCATTCACCATTTATGAATGGAACTATAAATGTTTCATCATCTAATGTCAATCTCATTTCACAACAAGTACCGAAATCATTCAAGCTTTCACAAAATTATCCGAATCCATTTAATCCTTCAACAAGTATCAAATTTTCATTACCAATTTCTTCATTCACGACTTTAAAGGTTTATAACCTTGTCGGTCAGGAAGTTGCAACTTTGGTTAATGAGAATTTAAATGCCGGTACTTATGAAGCGACATTAAATGGAGCAAATTTAACAAGCGGAGTGTATTTTTATACAATAAATGCAGATGGCTATAATGATACAAAAAAAATGATGCTGATAAAATAAATATTGAGGACATTTTCCATTATTGAAATCCGTATTCAGAAATTGAATACGGATTTTTTTATTAATATTTTCAAATCCACTATTCCTTGTCGACAACTGATATCTCTTTATAAACATATTTTACAAAGTTATCCATAATCATTTTCATTCCAATTACTCTTCTCTCACCCGATATATTTTTTTCTAAAAGCTTTTCTTTATCTTCAATTAAAGATTTAGTAATCTTCTTGAGCTCTTTAATTTTGTCAAGGAAAAGAGATTTCAACTCATTTGATTTTCCCCATTCAGAAACTGTCTCAATATTTTTTACAGATTTTTCAGTATTCTCCAATCTCCCCTTATAAAATTCGAGGTCTTCATAAGAAAATATTCTAAAGGTATAATCCCTTAAAACAGAAGCTTCATTATTAAGTTTATATAAAAATTCCAGCTTGCGTCTTTTTTGCCCTGTGCTCAGCTCGTTACAGCCATAGGAGAATACAAATAATAATATAAATAACGTTATTTTTTTCATATCGAACAAAATCACGTTTCACTTTCTTACACACCAAAATAAAATCCATACGCTACAAGCTTGTAATTATGACCTATTAATCTATACAATCCCGTTCCCCCTCCTTCATAATAACCATCTGCAATAATTAACTCATAAACTCCATCTCCATTGTAATCAACGATGCCATCTAACCTTACGTATGTAAAATCACTCTCTCTTAAATCGAAATGTTTATTAAGTACTTCACCTTCGTAGTTCATGATAAAAATTGCTGTAGCAAAAGTTTGAAAGGATAATTGTTTCAAGTAACTTACTGCATATTCATTATTACTTTTCCCGGTAAAGTTACCTTTAAATATCTTAATCTCCTCATCGTCAATACTTTCGATTTTCTTTTGAATTTCTTTATTATCAATATAATCCGTTGCTACAACATTTTTTAAATAAGGCATTATAATTTCTTTGAAATGGTCTATTGTCATACGTTCCGTGATACCATCTTTATTTATTTCTGACATATTCGTATATCCTGATACAATGACAATTTCATTCGAAGGAATAACTTGAGTTGTGGGCAAATTCAAAACCGGATAAAATATATTTCCCGCTCCTATTTCATCTTCAAAATCGAACACATACTTATCAACATCACCCGGAAAAACACCGTTAGTAAGACTAACATACAATTTATCCCCAATTTTTAGATTTGTCAGCTTGTCAAATCCTTCTTCATATTCGTTAAATGTATATTCATTAGTTTTCTTCATGGTGTTATCATACTTCTTGACCATTTCCCTGCAATAATCTATATACTTATCATATCCGGTACCGGATACTGTATCCCAGCCAAAGAAATCTGTAAATTTTTTGGGAGTAACATGGTCTTCAACGTATACACCTAATTCCCTTGTCATTCCAATATAAACCGTATCATCTGTCGACGGTGTACCGGAAGTCTGACTCTTTTTATTAACTTTAGTACATGCGAGAGTACATACAAATAAACTAAATAAGAAAAGATAAGAAATTATTTTTTTCATGATGATATTTAAAGTTTTTAAAGTTGTTTGTTTCGATTCTTATTTTAATAAAATCATTTTCCGGATATCCGAAAAAACTTTACCTGAATTTCTTTCAACCGCTGCAATTTCATAAAAATATACACCCGAAGGTAAACCATATGCATTGAACACAATAGTATACCTTCCAACGTTTTGCAAATCATTTCCGATTAAATAGACCTCCTTCCCGAGTATGTCATAAATCTTCAAAGTAACATTAGATTTTTTTGCGATGTCATACGTTATCTTCGTAGAAGGATTAAATGGATTCGGATAGTTCTGGAACAGCCCATATTTCATCGGAGTTGTTGAGGGCTCTTTCACAGAAACAGATGTAGTCCCCTGTTTTAATACGATATCGTTGTTTGGATCAAACTGTAAATCTGTAGGTTCTCGGTCAAAAGTAAATGTAAAGACCTGGTTGTTAGAATCATTAAGGACACTTAACACTGTATCAGGACCCGTTGTAAACATCACTTTTATCTCAATCGGCATTGTAAAGAAATTCGCATTTGTTTGAATCTGTTTTGCCAAAAAATCAACTTGCCAGTTACCGCCACCCTGGTTAATAAAGCTGTACGTATTCTGGTATACAGGATGATTCGGTCCGTAAACCCATTCATTGAAAAACCAGTTAAGTGTTTGCCCTGTTGACTGGTTTAGTTTATCAATGAAATCACCGGTGACAGCATTCTTGTATTTAAAGTTTGCAGTATCAGTTGCATAATCTTTAAGTCCTGTAAAAAATAGAGAATCCCCCAGTGTATATCTTAACATATGAAGGACACATGAACCTTTTGCATAAATGATTGCATAATTATACAGTATACTGCCGGGAGGTGTTGTTACAGCCCATGAAGAATCATAAATCGACCAGCCCGGATTACCTGAAAAATAACTGCTCGCATCACCGTAAATAGAATTCTTATAAGTGTTGTAACCATTTGTATGTTCATACCATAAAGCTTCGCAATAAGTAGCAAATCCTTCGTTCAACCAAACATCAGCCCACGTTCCGGGTGATATCATATCACCAAACCACATATGAGCATATTCATGAGAAATCAGATTCTCTCCCCAGCAATTCGGACAAAGGCTAATTAATGTTTGGTTCTCCATACCCGCCCAGGGGAATTGGCTGTTCAAAGTTGCAAAGCCTCCTTTATCAAAAGGATATTCTCCAAACAAATTGGAGAATTGAGTTGTCATTGGAATAATTTTAGTCTTAATATTAGATATATTTTCTCCAGGATTCCAATAAAACCAAATGGGTATGCTGTCGGAAGGATTTGATATTTTGTGCCAGTAAACAATATCAAGATTATAATTTACCTTCCCAGACAAAACGATAAGATAAGTAGCAACCGGGTAATTACTAATCCAATTATAGTATGCAGTATCACCATTTACAGTAGTACTGTTCAGAAGACCGTTTGAACCCAGCTTTACGGTTGAAGGAACCTTTGCAGTTAAATCGAGTGTCGCTTTATCAGAAGGTCTGTCCCAGCATGGATAAAGTTTTCTTGCACCTTCCGGAGGACAATCGGTGAACACAAAACCTCCCGAAGCATAGAATGCATTATCTGACACATTGTTGTGCCTGAAAAAGATTTTCACCTCAACAATCTCACTAACATTGTAAGTTCTATCCAGCGTAACGGTTAATAGATTAGAAGCATGAGTAAACGATACACCTGCCATACTCACAGAATCAACCACGAGTGAAGAGTTCACCGCATTCAAGTCAATAGAATTGAGTGTTGAATCGACTCTGAACTTTACTATAATGTTAGCATTATAAGATTTTGGATATGGAGAAGAAAAGTTGTCATACAGATCAAAGAACATCCTATAGTTTAATACATCATACGAATGTCGTGGAGAGTTAGGTGAGTCCATCATTCCTGTAACATTTTGCATAAGAGCCTTCCTGTGAGCACAGAATTGTGAACCTTTTAGAAATTGCTCCTGGCTAAAAAGATTAACCGTAACAATTGTTATCATTGAAAAAGCTATAATAATGTTTTTCATTTTTATATAATTTAAATACTAATAGAAAATTTTTGAATTAGTTCAGTAAACATTTTAATTGGGTTCAAGGTTATCAATTTTATAGAGTTTCCAATTTCCGTTGTTGTCTTTTTTAAAATACATCTTAAAATAACCATCATAATAATCCGAACCATCCTCGACGGGCTGTCGGTAATTAATCATATTTTTCCCAATTAAACCTTTACAAATTGAAGCAGTGGTTTTGTATTCATCGTAATAACTTCCAGCACTCATGTTTTTCTTTGTTGTTCTTTGCATACCGCCTTCGGTATGAACCACATAAATTGTACTCTGAGAATTATCAAGGAAATAATTTCTGGAATTGGGTGCTTTGTTTATAAATCCCCTTGCAAAATCTTTAAAGGGAATATTATTTCCAGTTGAAGATTCTTCTTTGTATTTACCGCTTTTCGAAACAGACCACTTGAATATTTGTTTACTTGTAACCGGGCTATAAGTGCCTTTCATAGTTTTCTCATCCGTAGAAAGAGTCCCTTCAAATATTCCTGTTCCCTTTTCATTCTTTTCTTCATACAAAATTATTTCACCCGTGCTCTTATCAAACGTTCCTGTCATGTTAGTTCTGAACGGTGGATCTGTCCAGTAAGCTATATTGTATCCGGATAAATTTTTGCCATCAAATTTTCTAATAACAATTTCGAATTTCTTTCCTTCAAAAGTACCTACATAATTTCCGCTTAACTTATGACGGTTGCTTTGAGTTTCTCCGGTGAAATCTTCATCATCTTGACTATCTGTTGACAAACGTTCGCTTTCCGATTGGGCATCCGATTTTTCATCCGATACATCAACCTGTTCAGACCGCTTCTCTGATTCATCACCCTCAAAGATTCCTTTTATTTTACCGCAAGATAAAACACTTAGGATAACTGCTATAGCAATCATTAATGAAAATATCTCTCGTTGGGCAAATAAAACATTTTTTTTCATGTTGTAAGCTTATTTTATGTTTAATAATTAAATGATGAAAATATTTTTCTAATTTGATTTTTTTAGATGATTCAGTTTACAACTATACGCCGTATGTATCAATTCATTTCCTGAAAGGAAGCATCTCCGGAATTATATTTTGTTACTCAATTTACCACTTTTGGTTTAATTTAAAAAGTAAAACCATATCAGAATTGTCAGATTTTATTTACATATAATATAAATCTTTTTAAATTAATACTAAAATATTCATTACACTTATAAAAACTTTTAGCTATAATTAAATAAACACAAAAATAATAAAAATCCGTAAACTCATTTTTTAATTAAACCTTACATTCATCATTATCTGTTAGGAGTAAATTATGAAAACTTTTATCTTAATGACAAAGCTCTCTCCAGAAGAATTAAGACAGTTAAAAGACAGGGCAAAAATCGGTCGTGACTGGTTGGAACAGGTTAAAGAAAAATGTCCTGAAGTTAAGTTTGTTTCACATTATGCGTTACTGGGGAAGTATGATTTTCTTGACATTTATGAAGCACCGGATGAAGAAGTTGCTTCTAAGGTTTCAATGATTAGCCTGCAGCATGGAGCATTAGCTGCCGAAAGTTTAACAGCTATTCCTTACAAACGCTTTCTTGAATTGACAAAAGAGATTTAAGGAAGGTCTTGAAAACAAACCGTCGCAAATTTCAGATTACTAAATTCTGAAGTTTGTTGTGGTTATTATGTTTCTATCCCTTCAGCTATATCCTTTACATGAGGATCAAAATCTTCCTGGTAAAATTCAAAGCTTATTTCATCACTAACAAAATCCATTATCCCTGTTTGCTCAATAGTACTTTCGTATGTCTTATAACATCTTAATGCCTCCTGCATTTTTTTTGCATCATTTTCGTCGACGGGCTGTTTACAATCGATAACATCTTCTGTGGAATAATGAATATGAAATGGATTCTGAGAATTCATAACGTTCGTTTCTACATCTTTCTTATTCAATGTAAAGAAAGCAAGTCTTTTGAGATGATTCATTCCTTTATTCTTCATTCGCAGAAAAAGTCTTTTCATCACAGCATGTGTCACGAGATGGTCATGAAATCCACTAATACCATGAACGGGATATGTTACAAGTATATTTGGTTTAATTCTCTTGATTTCTGTCTGAATAACTTTTTCAATTTCTTTCGGGCTCATTTCTGCTAAACCACTATCAGGAAGATCAAGTACGGTCATTTCCTTTAAACTAAGAACTCTTTCCACTTCAAGCATCTCTTTGTATCTTTCTTCACCCATCTGTTTTATACTTAATCCTAGTTTATGCCTTTGTTTGGTAGCACCGCCTTTAGTCAAAGTCAGTAGGTAAATTTCATGACCTGCTCTTTTTTGCGCAGACATTGCGGATGCAGGTCCAAAAGATTCATCATCTGGATGCGGGAAAACGTAAAGAATTTTCATATCAGTTATTGAATTTTATTTTAGGATTGAATAAATATATCAAATATGAAAATCCATTACTATATAAATAAGGCAGTATAAATATTTTCCGGAAGAAAAGAATAGCTTCTAATAATCTTACTTGAATATAAATACTATTCTTATTATGTTTCGGTAAACAACGAAATGAATAATACCTTGAAACAAGAAAAAATTTTTAAAGCACTGTCTGATAAAAATCGTCTACGAATCCTTAAAATGCTTCATGAGAAATCTCTTTGTGTTTGCGAAGTCACCGAGATATTACAGCTTGCAACATCGACCGTATCACAGCATTTAAGCATTCTTCGTGAAGCTGGTTTTATAATTGAATATAAAGATGGTAAATGGGTAAACTATATCATCAATCCAAAACCATCTGACCCCCGTGTATCTAAAGTGCTTAATTCATTAGATTTTTGGATTAATGACGATCAGATTATTAATAAAGATTCTCAAAAATTAAAAGTTATAGATCGTAATAAAATATGCTCGAGGTAAAAAATTTTTCTTATAACATTTCGACACTTAGCCAAATGTATAAACAAAGAAATTATATATGAACTGGAAAGAACAGTATAAAAACTTTTTATGGATTTTAGGATTTTTTCTTTTTGCATATTATATGCCAATCGGAAATGAAAAGTTCAATAATGCAATATTCGAGGCTTTCAGTCTTGCAAAGTGGTATGCACAAGAACATGTTCTTTTATGTCTTGTGCCAGCGTTCTTTATAGCTGGAGTAATTTCTGTTTTCGTAAGTCAAGCGTCTGTGATTAAATATTTTGGAGCAAAAGCTAAGAAGTGGCTTGCTTATTTAGTTGCATCTGTTTCGGGAACGATACTTGCAGTTTGTTCTTGCACCGTGTTACCTCTCTTTTCAGGCATACACAAAAGAGGTGCAGGACTAGGTCCGGCAATTGCATTTCTTTACTCAGGACCTGCTATCAATATTTTAGCAATAATTCTTACCGCAAGAATATTAGGATTTGAACTGGGTATCGCAAGAGTTGTTGGTGCAGTAATTTTCAGCATTGTCATAGGTTTGATAATGAGCTTAATCTATCGTAAAGAGGAAAAAGTAAAAGCAGATGAACAGCTTTCAATGCCCGAGCCGGAGGAGATAAGACCATTCTGGCAAACAGCTCTTCATTTTTTAGTCTTGGTAGCAATTTTAATCTTTGCAAACTGGGGCAAGCCGGCTACAACAGAAGGTTTCTGGTATTTAATTTACACGAACAAGTGGTTGATTACAGGATTGTTCGGAGTAGCATTCGCATTTTCTCTTATTTTTATACTAAAGTTAAATAAATTTTATGTTGTTGCGGGTTCAATAATTGTTATTGCTTCAACAATAATTTTTCCATCCAATCCGATCATACCATTCACTATATCAGTTGTTATTTTAACAATAGTTTTATCAATATCAAAAGATGAGCCTAACGAATGGATGGGTGAATCATGGGGTTTTGCAAAACAAATTTTACCACTATTGGGAGCAGGAGTTCTGATTGCAGGATTTCTACTTGGTTCACCAAATAGTTCGAACGGAATTATCCCTGATGAATGGATATCGAACTTTGTAGGAGGTAATTCAGTTTTTTCAAACTTCTTTGCTTCTGTAGTCGGAGCTTTTATGTATTTTGCTACATTAACTGAGGTTCCAATTTTACAGGGTTTGATAAGTAATGGAATGGGTAAAGGTCCTGCGTTAGCTTTACTCTTAGCAGGTCCTGCATTATCCCTTCCTAATATGCTGGTCATAAGAAGCGTTATTGGGACACAGAAAACTGTTGTATACGTGTCTCTGGTAGTTGTCATGTCTACGATTTCAGGATTAGTTTTCGGAGCAATTTTTTAAAATGCTTATCAGTCTATACATAACTATACTGCTAAAATAAAATATGAGTAAAAAAATATTAATACTTTGCACGGGTAATTCTTGCAGAAGCCAAATGGCTGAAGGATTTCTGAAAGCAATGGACAAAGACCTTAAAGTATTTTCTGCTGGTATTAATCCATCAAATGAAGTTCACCCGAAAGCTATAGAAGTGATGAAAGAATTAGAAATTGATTTAAGTAAACATCATCCTAAATCAGTCGAACAATTCGTAGGAGATTCATTTGACTATGTAATAACAGTATGCGATGATGCCAAAGAAAATTGTCCATTTTTTACGGGTAGAGTGATTCACCGGCTTCACATAGGATTTGAAGATCCTGCAAAAGCAATCGGAACAGAAAAAGAAATTCTCGCCGTATTCAGAAGAGTAAGAGATGAAATAAGAGAAAAATTTTCAGAATTATATCAAAATAAAATTGAAAGGAAAAACTAATATGTTACATATCAAAGTAGTTGGACCGGGCTGTATGAATTGTGAAAAATTAGCAAACATGTGTCAATCCGTAATTATCGAAAAAGAAATAGAAGGAGACATTGAAAAAATAACCGACAGGGAAAAAATAACCGAACTTGGAATTGTGATGACACCTGGATTAATTATCAACGATAAAGTTTTATGCAGTGGTAAAATACCAACTCAAACAACTTTAGAGCATTGGATACTCGATGCAGTAAATAAACCTTCAAATTAATTTCAAACTAAACTAATAATCATTATGAGTACAGTCATAAAAAGATTAAAATTTCTTGACAGATATTTAACACTCTGGATATTTCTTGCAATGTTCGCAGGAGTATTTTCAGGTTTTTTATTCCCGAAGATTGTTGACTTCTGGAACTTATTTCAAGTTGGTACTACAAACATTCCAATAGCTATTGGCTTGATTCTGATGATGTATCCACCGTTAGCAAAAGTGAAATACGAAGAACTAGGAAAAGTTTTCCAAAACTGGAAGATATTATTATTATCACTAATACAAAACTGGATCATTGGTCCAGTATTAATGTTTGCACTGGCTATTCTTTTATTGAGTGACCTACCTCATTACATGTACGGCTTAATTATGATTGGACTTGCTCGTTGTATTGCTATGGTTATAGTCTGGAATGAATTAGCAAAGGGTGATTCAGAATATGCTGCAGGATTGGTTGCATTCAACTCAATCTTCCAGGTCTTGTTCTACTCCGTTTATGCTTATATTTTTATCACAATATTGCCTACGTGGTTTAACATCGAGGGTTCTGTTGTCGATGTAACAATTGGACAAATAGCTGAGAGTGTATTTATTTACCTGGGAATTCCATTTCTTGCGGGTATTATAACAAGATTCAGTTTGATTAAATTAAAAAACAAGAAATGGTACGAGAGAAAATTCATACCTAAAATCAGCCCGGTTACATTGATAGCATTGCTTTTTACAATTCTTGTAATGTTTTCTTTAAAGGGGAAGTATATAGTCGAGTTACCTCTTGACGTTATACGCGTTGCAATCCCGCTTCTTCTCTATTTTGTTCTGATGTTCCTTGTTTCTTTTTATATGGGAAAGAAAGTTGGAGCGAATTATTCTCAATCGGCAACACTATCGTTCACAGCCGCAAGTAATAATTTCGAATTGGCAATAGCAGTTGCGATAGCAGTGTTCGGTATTAATTCTGGTGAAGCATTTGCCGCAGTTATAGGACCTTTAGTAGAAGTACCTGTTTTGATTTCACT
>CAYYJH010000032.1:0-29505 GCA_964472195.1 uncultured Ignavibacteriaceae bacterium
GTACCTTAGTAAACTTTCGATTAAAATATAAAGATTTTATGAAATTACTTTATGATTATGAAATATTCAGTTTACAAAAGTATGGGGGTGCTTCAAGATATATTTCAGAAGTAATATCACGACTATGTTTAAAAAAAGATGTAGATATTTCTTTATTTATGGGATATTATATTAATGATTATGGACTGGAAAACTCGAAGGAGTATTGTGAAAAGTATTTTGGGAAAAAACTACCTTTTATTCCTAAAGTTAAAAACCTATACAATATTCCAAACAGAATATTTTTTAAAAGGTTTTATAAGAAGATTGATTTTGATATTTTTCACCAAACATATTTTAATAGTTTCAAGTATGATAACAAGGGTAAATTTATTGTAACAGTACTTGATATGATTCATGAAATTTATCCTGAATATTTTAGTGCTTTCGACTTCAGTAAGAAATATAAAGAAATTGCTGTTGATGCTGCTGATGGTATAATTTGCATATCGAATTCTACAAAGAATGATTTAATAAATATTCTGAGTGTACCAGAGGAAAAAATTAGAGTTGTATATTTAGCGAATTCATTAAATGTTGAAGTGAGTGAAGAGAAAATTATTGAATTCCCGTATATATTATACGTAGGTAAGAGAGGCGGTTACAAAAATTTCCATAAGTTTATTTATGCATATTCAGCAGTAGAAGAAATACATAAAAATTTTATTGTATTGTGTTTTGGAGGTGGTAAGTTTACTGAAGAAGAAAACAGAATGTTTAATGATTTGAAAATTTCACAAAAAGTTCAACAAAAATCAGGTTCAGATGAAATACTTGCAAATATTTATAAATATTCATCGGCATTTGTATATCCATCCGAATATGAAGGGTTTGGTATTCCTCCTTTAGAGGCAATGAACTATGGTTGTCCGTTAGTAGTAAGTAATAAAAGTTCAATACCGGAAGTTGTCGGTAATGCAGGATTGTATTTTGATCCTGATAATAAAGAAGAATTAATTGAGAAACTAAAACAAGTGTTGTATAATAGTGATGTACGTATGGATTTAATTGCAAAAGGTTATGAAAGAGTAAAGAATTTTACATGGGACAAATGTGCTAATGAAACATATTCTTTTTACAAAACTTTTATTTAAAATTTATTATGAATTTGAAGGTAATAAAAATTAAATCAGAGATTTTCCTCAGGAAAGTTGCTGAAAAATTCAATGTAGACCTTAAGATGACGGATGAGGAGGGCTTCATAAAACTTCTTCATCATAAAAAGATTGATTTAGTCTTGGATGTAGGGGCAAATGTCGGACAATATGCCCAAAATCTAATAGGTTTGGGTTATAAAGGGAGTATAATATCTTTTGAACCTCTAACAGAAGCTTATGAAATATTATCAAAAAAAGCAAGGAAGCATTCTAAGTGGAGTGTTGCGGAAAAAATAGGCTTAGCAGATTACAATGGTGAAGCACAAATTAATGTATCAAAGAATTCTGTAAGTAGTTCATTGCTTAATATGTCCGATGAGCACATTAATGCAAGCCCTGAAGCATTATACATTGATAAAGAAAATATAAAAGTAAATAAACTTGATTCAGTGTTTCATGACTATAAAAATAACTTTCATAACATTTTCTTAAAGATCGATACTCAAGGATACGAAGAGCAAGTTCTCAAAGGTGCTTCAAAATCACTCTCTGAGATTAAAGGATTACAGCTTGAATTATCATTAGTTCCATTGTATGAAAATCAAAAACTATTTATTGAAATGATGGAAATGATAAAATCATTAGGGTTTGATGTTTATAGTATACAACAGGGATTTACAAATAAACAAACAGGTAGAGTTCTCCAAAGTGATGTTGTCTTTTTTAAAGGATAAATTAAAATTATAGTTTGAAGTTTAGCATCATAACGGTCGTTTTTAATTCAAAGAATATTCTTGAAAAGACGATAAAGAGTATTGAAGAGCAGACTAATTCGAATATTGAGTATATTATTATCGACGGAGGTTCTACTGATGGAACGCTCGATATTATAAAAAAATATGATAAGTATATTTCTTATTGGGACAGTGTACCCGATAAAGGTATTTATGATGCAATGAATAAGGGATTGAAGAAGGCTACCGGTGATTACGTTTGGTTTTTAAATGCGGGTGATGAAATATATTCGCTTGACACATTAAATTATATTGACAGTATAGAAGGTGATACCGATGCATATTATGGAGAGGTCGAATACATAGATGAGGACGGCAAAAACCTCGGAACACGAACTTTGAAGAAACCCCCTGAGAATCTTTCCTGGGAAGATCTTGATAAAGGAATGGTTGTAAGTCACCAGTCGATTATAGTCAAAAGAGAGAAGGCGGTTTATTACAATCTTGATTATAAATATTGCTCAGACATTGATTGGATGATAAGAACTCTTAAGAACTGTAAGACAATTAGAAACACAAACAAAATTTTATCTAAGTTTTTAATTGGCGGTTATTCTAAGAAAAACATCGTAGAATCAAACAAAGAACGCTTTAAGATTTTAAGAAACCACTTTAGTCTTCTTAAAGTTTTAAAGAGCCATGTTTATTTATCTGTAAAATTTTTGAAGTATTATATCACCAATAAGAAAAAACTTTATTAACGGAGATGTTATTCTGTTACAACTTTCCAAGATAAGTTTTAATTAACGGAAAAATTTATTTTTTATTAGAAAAAATTATTTATGGATTTATTGAACTCAACTCCCTAACCCACTTCTCTTACAAAGAGAAGGGGGAATTAAATTGAAGACACACATTTGGCGAGGGTTGAGTTGCGTTATGGTTATTTTTTAAGTTACATTCATATTACGTTTTAGTAAAATATAAACTGTAAATAAGAATATTTTAAACAATAATGGTTCTTATTATTTGACAAATAGTTTTAGTGTTTCATTTTATACACAAATAATTTTTAGTAAATTGAAACAATTGTAAAAAAATAAATTTCTTTAACCAAACCACATGAAGAAAGCTCTAATCACCGGTATTACAGGACAGGACGGTTCGTATTTATCGGAGTTCCTGCTTGAAAAGGGTTACGAAGTACACGGAATTGTACGAAGGGTTGCGCTGGAAAGTCCTGAAACAAGACTGACAAGGATAAACCATTTATTGGATAAAATCAAGCTGCATCCTGCAACATTAGAAAGTTATCCGACATTGATAGATATTGTTGAAAACATACAGCCGGATGAATGCTATCACCTGGCAGCACAAAGTTTTGTGCATATATCATTCGTCGATAGTTTTTCAACGATGAATTCAAACATAAATGGGACACATTACATCTTAGCGGCAATTCATAAGAAGGCTCCGAAATGTAAATTTTACTTTGCAGGTTCTTCGGAGTTGTTTGGTTTGGTCGAAGAAACACCCCAAACCGAGAAAACAAAATTTCATCCCCGATCCCCTTATGGAATTAGCAAACTTACCGGCTTTGAAATTACGAGAAACTACAGGGAGGCATACGGACTTTTTGCCTGCTCCGGACTTTTATTTAATCATGAGTCACCGCGCCGCGGGTACGAATTCGTTACAAGAAAAATTACACAGACAATTGCAAGGATCGAAGCAGGAAAAACAAATATTTTAGTGCTCGGGAATCTAAATGCGAAAAGAGATTGGGGATTTGCAGGAGATTACGTGAAAGCAATGTGGCTAATGCTTCAGCAGGAAACCCCGGTTGATTATGTAATTGCTACAGGAGAAACTCACACGGTGAAAGAGTTTGTAGATTTGAGTTTTGAATACGCAAATTTATCATATTCTTTGATAGATTTACATGAATTATCTACTGAAGACGCTGATGAAAAGATAAAAGAACTTAAGAAAAAAGAAGACGAGGTTTTTATCGTACAGCATCCTATGTTTTACAGACCAGCAGAAATAGACTTATTATTGGGAGATTCAACGAGAGCAGCGAAAGAGCTTGGCTGGAAACCAAAAGTTAAGTTTGATGAATTAGTAAAGATGATGGTTGATCACGATATTAAGGAATACAAGAAGAATTATTCGTGAAGATAGTTTGAGAACAAAAAAAGTCGAATCTCATTTTACTGAGATTCGACTTTTTAGTATTACTACTGCTGTATTTATTTAATCAAGACCATTTTCTTAACATCTTTAAAGTTTTCTGTTTCTAACTTGTAATAATAGACACCGCTTGAGTTATCCGATGCATTCCAATCAACCTCATAACTTCCCGCCGGTAGTTCATTATCAACAAGCTCTTCAATTAACTTTCCAAGATTATCATATACCTTAATTTTTACATACGAAGACTTGGGAATATCAAATTTAATTTTGGTTAATGGATTAAATGGATTGGGATAATTGTTATAAAGAGAGTATCTGTTTGGTATTAGTTCATTGTTTTTCTTGATGTCGGTTAGGTATACAAATATAGTGTTTGAATAGGATGAATTTGCCCCGAATGTATAAGCGTACACTCTATAGAAATATGTGTTATTAGGTACTAAGCTATTATCATCGATGTAGTTTTCAACATTTGCTCCGACGGAATCAATAAGTGTCCAATTACTCATACTATTTATACTTCTTTCTATTTTGAATCCGGTTTCATTTGTTGAGTTATCATACCACGCTAAAAAAATACTTGTATCAGAAATTGCAAAACCTATGAGGTTAGATGGAGGGTTCGGAACTACAACACCCCCGGTTGTTGTCTTTAGTATTATGCCACTTGTTCCAACAACCCATCCAGTGTTTTCGTTAGCAAAAGAACCATCAAAGAACCAATTCATAACACCGGCTGAAAAAAATGACCATGTTAAACCACCATCAGAGGATTTGAAAATGTCTCCCTCATCTCCCATTAAATAACCTGAGTTAGTACTTGGGAAATCTACCGCTCGAAGTGTATGAACGGAACCTGTATAGATCTCATTCCATGTAATTCCACCGTTAGTTGTTCTATATATCGAACGTGTATAATTATAATTTGACTTGGTTATTATTCCTGTGCTGGCGTTTATAAAATAGACCGATGTAAGTTCATAAGTTGTTGTGGGAACAGATTGGGAAAACCAATTAATTCCACCGTTAGTTGTTTTTCTTACTGTTCCATATTTACCAACGGTTGTTCCTGTATTAGCATTTATTAAGTATACGGAATTTAAGTTTCTGGTTGTTCCGCTATATTGCGAGAACCAGTTAATTCCGCTATTGGTTGTACGCCTGATAATTCCCCCCGTTCCAACAATTGTTCCGGTATTTGCATTGATAAAATACACCGAATAGAGTGTGTTAGAAGTTCCACTATTTTGTGGGAACCAGTTTATTCCTCCGTTAATTGTACGTCTAATCATTCCTCCTGCACCAACGGTTGTTCCCGTGTTTGCATTTACAAAATGTACTGAATATAGTGTACTCGATGTTCCGCTTGTTTGAGGAAACCAGTTAAGACCACCGTTAGTTGTTCGCCTTATTGTTCCATTTGCTCCAACAGCAGTTCCTGTATTAATATCTGTAAAGGTTACAGAGTATAAGTTAGAACCTGTTCCGCTATTTTGAGTTACCCATCCTGTTTGAGCATTTGATCGATTGAGGAAAAGAGTTAGAAAAAAAATAAATATTATTGCAACCAGAAATGTTATTTGCTTTTTCATTTTTCTCTCCTTTAGAAAATAATTTTTTGAAATGGATTCTTTATTAATACGTTTTATAATATGTAATTAATTTATTTTAATAAAATCATCTTCTTGACATCTGAAAAATCTTTCGTCTCTATCCTGTAAAAATAAATCCCGCTTGTATAGTTTTTAGCACTCCAATTAATTTCATAACATCCTGCTGAAAGATTTTCATTTACGATTTCAGAAATAGTCTTTCCAAGATTGTCGTAAATTGTTATTCTAACATGTGAAGAATTAGGTATGTCAAATCTAATCGTTGTACCTGGATTAAACGGATTCGGATAGTTTTGATATAAATTAAATGTACTCGGAATGTTTGAGTTTGTTTGCTTAATATTTACTACCAGTGTTGAGAAATTCCAAATTTCTGACCATGGACCAGTTCCTGATGAAGTTGTTGCGTTTACTCTCCAGAAGTATGTAATTGCGTTTGAAAGTTTCCCTTCAGGTATAGTATATTGATTATTAATTACGGTTGCTGAGTCAGTTATTATTGAAAAGTTTGAAACGGTTGAAACCTGTACGTGATAATTAATTATACCACTAATGTTACTCCACATTAATGTAGGAGTTAAAGAAACATTATGTGACCAGTTAGGTGGAGAAATCAGTATTGGAACTGGTAGTGATATTCCGCCAGTTGTTGTTTTTAATACAATACCATTCGTTCCCACAACCCACCCTGTGTTAGTATTGATAAAGGAAGTAGATAAAAACCAGTTTGAAACTCCTATCGGTAAAAAGTTCCAATTTAATCCTCCATTAGTTGAACGGTAGAAATCACCGGCATCTCCCACCATCATCCATATATTAGAATTTATTATATCAACCGATCTATGTGAATGACCACTTGTAAAATCTCTGGGCTGCCAGGAATTTCCTCCATTAGAAGTCGTATAGATATCCACATTTCCTGGAATACCGACAGTAATTATTCCTGTGTTGGCGTTTAAAAATGAGACATAAAGCAATTGTGCAGTATTGTTGTTTACATATTGTGAAAACCAGTTTATACCACCGTTAGTTGTCTTTCTTACTGTTCCGGAAAATCCTACTGCCCAACCGGTATTAGCATTTAATAAGAAGATTGACCAGAAGTTTTGATTTGTATTACTTGTTTGTAGAAACCAATTGGTTCCACCGTTTGTAGTTTTGAGTATTATTCCATTAAATCCTGATGCCATTCCTGTATTTGCACCTACAAAATAGACTGACCTTAATGTATTTGAAGTATTACTTGTTTGAGTAATCCAGTTAGTTCCACCGTTGGTTGTCCTTCTTATTTCACCATCCTCCCCAACTACCGAACCGATATTTTCATTAATGAAATGCACACAAAAAAGTGTATCATTTGTTATGCTTTGTTGGGGTAGCCAAATATTGCCACCATTTGTTGTTTTTAGAATAGTGCCGCCTTCTCCTACTGCATAACCAACACTTTCATTTACAAATGTTACATACCAGAGATCATTGTTTGTACCACTACTCTGATTAACCCAGGCTGACTGTGCATAAGAAAGGATTGAAAAAACTGGTATAAATAAAAAAACAAAGATGAGTTTTCTGATTAAGTTTTTCATGACTAAAATATTTTAGTTAGAAAAAGTTCCTTCGAATTTTTATTAAATTAATAGTATCCCTTTAAAACTTAGCTTTGTAAACTTTTAGCTGAGGGTTGGTAAGATTGTGAGTTGGGGTCTAAAAGTATACAAGCCACTTCATAAATATGTTTATCTAACCGATAGCAATATTTAGTTTAACATTAAAGATTTTTCAATAAAGATGCAATACAGTTTTTAATTATGTTGATTTGAAGCTGTGTGTCTTAAGTTAGTCTATTTAATGAGGAATTCAGTAATCGCATTATCATTTCTCAGCTTGGCATCTTTTAAATACATTACTAATGAAAACAGTATTAAAAACTGCGACATTACATACCTTGCACTAAAGAATTCCTTTATAAAAGGTACGTGTTCAGTCAATAGCAAATTGTCGGGGAGTGATAGATGCAAGTAACCGATTATTAATATTACTAAAATTAAAGTTTTCTTTTTTTTCATCAAACCAGGAAGGGAATTTATTACAATAAATGCAACTGGTGTTAACCATACAAGATTCATTAACCAGGTAAAAGGACTCGATAACAGAATGATAATAAGAACGACCTGCCAGTAAACAAAATCATAATCTTTGATATTATACTTTTTAGAATAAACAATCATTAAAATAAAAAAGAAAACAAATACAATAATTGAATAAGCAGTGTTTGATAAATTTAAAGGTGTTTTTGATTGGAGTACTTCGATTGCTCTAATAAAAGAAGCCTTTGAATTGAAACTTATAGATTCTGTTAAATATATTCTGCCGTCGATGATTGCCATGGAATAAGGAGAAATCAGGTGGAATGTTTGAATAATCTCTACCGGGATAGCCATTTCATTTGAACCGCTGCTTCCATATTGAGAAATCCTTACGGTTTCTTTTGTCAAATAGTTGTATGATGCATCAAAGCTGCTTATTAATAGCGTAAGTATTATGATTAACAATATTCCGGAAATATAACCGTAAACTACGACAAATTTTTTCCTGATTAAAAGAAAAGGGAGCAGCAGCAGGCTGTATAATTTGAACAAAGATGTTACACCTAAAAAGAATCCTGAAATAAAATGATATTTGTTGTGCTTAACCAACAACATCAATCCCATCAATAAAAAAAGGAATGTAATACCGTCTATCTGTCCTCGCTCGAGCAAAGCTATAAACGGAAAGAAATTAAACATAAGTATTCCGGCAATTATTATCTTAAGAAAATCTTTATCGAAGTGGAAGAATCTTAATAATAAAACAAAACAGATTAAATAGCAGAACAAGTTGAAAAAATTCCAGATGTACTTCGCTTTTATATAGGGAAGTTCCGCTAATGGTTGAAAGAGATTTGCAACTAACGGTGGATAAAGAAATCTGCTGTGTTTAAACATGTTGACTCCATCCCATAAATCCCATTTTGTAAGAACGTGATTTTCATACGGTGATAGGTTGTTGTTGATAGATTTTCCCGCAAAATAGTAAGCACTGAAATCCATTTGCAGACTTTCTTCGCTGAATTCAATCGTATATGAGATTAGTCTTAGAAAGGAGACCAGGAAGATAATAGTAAGTATAACATTTAAAAATATTTTCCCGTAATTCTTTTTCAATCGTATATCGCCGTCTATGTTCGTATAAATTTTATTTTCCGCATTGCAAAGAAGCACATTTTAAGAAGTAGCAATCCATCCCTGAATCTGTTTATATTCGTTTTGCCGTATTTTCTGTCCCCATACCTTATGGGAATCTCAACAATTTTAAGACAGAGTTTAGAGGCACCGAAAAGCAGGTCAAAATCTCCGAAGGGGTCGAACTCACCAAAGTAATTTCTGTTGTTAATGATCTTTATATAATCTTCTTTAAAAAGTACTTTGGTACCGCAAAGAGTGTCGGTTATTCGCTGGTCTAAAAGCCAGCTGAACATCTTACTGAAAAATATGTTGCCAAGTTTGTTTAGCGGACGCATTGCCCTGTCATCCATCTGGTAAACGAGCCTTGTTCCGTTAATGAATTCACCCTTTCCGTCTTTCAGAGCATTGTAAAACTTTGTTAATTCTTCCGGTGCTACTGTCATGTCTGCATCGAGAATCATCAGAATGTCTCCTCCAGCATTTTCAAAACCTTTCCTGACAGCGTCGCTCTTTCCCTTACCGCTTTGCTTGAAAAGCTTTATATCTTTTTTGAAATTGTATTCTATTAGCTCTTCAATTTTCGCATATGTGTTATCGGTCGAGTTTCCTTCAACAAAAATGATCTCAGTTTGCTTTCCTAACTCGGGGATTCTTTTTAATATGTCTTCAATGTGACCTTCTTCATTCCTGCAAGGAACGAGTACTGTTGTGGTAAAATCTTTGTCGAATTCCGGTGCAATGTTAATATCAGAAGGTCTATAGTTAGCAACAACAAATCCCGTAACGCATAGTCTTTTTATGAATGGTAATCTTGCAATGTATCTGTTCATGAAATACGATAGAAGAGGAATCCTTTTTGGCAAAAGCATTAAAGAACCGCTTTTGATTACCTGAAAATCTGAGAGTGTAAGAAGGTTCTTTATTTCATCGATGTAGAGCCAGTTCTTTTCTCTTTCGTTTAATTTAAGATTTATGAACTCACCAAGTTTGAGTATCGGGTTCCAGAAATAATTGTAATAGGTAACAAATATTTTCGTTCTTCTATGGGAAATTTGTTTCATTTTTTCGAAGACACTCTGTATGTCCTCAAGCGTACCAATGAGGTCAGAGATGATTATGTAATCGAATTTCTGATTTTTGGAGATAAGTTCTTCGAGTGGATTTGTATCTTCTATGTCGGAAAGAAGAAAAGTTAATTCTGGATATTTTCCCTTGCCTTCCTCTAAAAGGTATTTGTTCTTGTCAATGCCAACGCCGGGATTTGGTTTGAGCTTATGTAAAGTATCACCAGCCCCGCATCCGATTTCAATGACTGAAGAATTCTCTGGTATGAAGAACTTTAACTGGTTTGTAATTGATTCGTGATAGTACCAGTTTCTTTTTCTCCAGTAGATTTTCTTTTCAGCGTAGTCTTTGAAATAAGTATCTTTTTCTATGTCGTTTTTAAATTCCAAATGTTGTCTTTATTTTGTTATCAAAAGATATAACTCGGATGCCCAAACTGCAATTAAAAATAAATTGAAAGCGAGTGCTAAAGCTATTTTTATCTTCGAAAGTTCTTTGAATATGTGTTTACGCTCATTAATTATTTTTACAGTTCCGAGTACAAAGAAAGGTATTAATACGTAATGATATCTGGCTAATGCTACAAATATAAAAATGGTAAACACCCAGGTCATGACGAATCCATACAGAAAAAAAGTTTTTTTCCTAAACATTAAAAGACCCCACGTTCCTAAAAGCATTATTAAAAAATAGGGGACATTTATAAAAAGTGAAATGAATGGATTAACGGCTCTATAAACTTCAGTTGAAGTTTTAATTTTGTCGTCACCTTTTGTAAAATACAAGATTATCATTCTTTCACTTGAAAAGAGATAACCTAATTTTTTTATACCGGTTATGAAAAATTTATGCGGGTTATTAACAGCATACTCAAGACCTAATTTATAAAACTCTCTGTCTCGCTGTGCTTCGTCTTTTATGTCGAACAAAGGATTTGTTTCTTCGATTTTATGATACCACGTTCCTGTTGCATCGGGATTACTTCCCGACCAGAATGTAAATCCTCCTTGTGTTGCAATCGTAAATGTATTCATTGTAATCTTGTTTCTTATTAACCATGGTGAAAGCACAAGTAAAACTCCCAGTAAGAAAAGCAACGAATATTGTATCACTCTTTTGAATCTTTTCTTTTTGAATCCTTCAAAGAGTTGCCTTCTGTAAACAAAAAGGAAAATTGGTAGAAGTAATAATGACAATGCAAAAGAAGAACGAACAAGAACAGCATAACCCCAGAGTATTCCAAGGACTAGAATTTTTTTATCGAATTTTTCTTTCAAGCAAAAGTAAAGAATGATACAGCTTAATAAACCAAACAAGGGCTCAGAAAGAATCGTCTGTGAGTAAAGAAGGTTTGAGGGAAGAAATGTAAATATGAAAAGAGATATTAATGAATACTTTATGTTAAAAAAGAACCTGCTTACGTAAAAGAAAATCAAACCAGTAAACAATTCCAACAATGCTTGTATAATTTTTACGTAGATTTGTTCTGTCCCAAATAAATAGTAAACTCCTGATAGGAACAAAGGATATCCACTTGAGATGATCGCTGTGGGTTTACCCTCGAAAGAATATTCACCAAGAGTTATTATATTGTTTGCAAGAGTGTGATATACAAGGCTGTCCGAGCGGATTTCCGTTTCAATAGTGAAAGCAAAGATAATTTTGATTATGAATGCTGTGATTAATATTGCAGTTAAGTATTTTCTTTCTTTCGGTGATACTTCCTTTAACTGATTCATAAAAACTGTTCGATAGGTTAACTAATTAAATTCGGTAAAAGGTTAAGATTTTTCTGCAACGACTACAACACCTGTTCCTTTTTTATTTTCAGTAATTACATCGAACCACATTAATATAAGCACAAACCATAGTGTGAATAAATAATAAAAAGGCAGCAGCAATATTAAAAATTTAGAAACTCCTGCTATAAGAATAGGATATTTTATCCCGAACCGCCATGAGATAGTTCCGAATTTCCCGTAAGTATATTTGAAATCTGTTACTTTCATTCCAGCTCTTTCGATCTTTTTTGTGATGTCCTCCTTTGAATATCCCAATCGTGCGTGCTCCTCTATAAAGCTGTCATCATCTTCCGAGTGTGCATCACTTCCACCAAAGTTAGATGGTGTGTTGATTAACAGCTTACCGCTTTTTCTCAATGCATTGGAAAAGTTTTGAAAGACAAGTTCATCATCTACAATATGCTCCATGACATCCACACAGAGTATAAAGTCATACATGTTCTTGAAATTAATTTTAGTTAAGTCAGCAATTTTAAACTCAACGTTTTTTAGCCCGCATCTGGTGAATAAATACTTGCAATCCTGAATCTGGTCTTCTTTAACATCTACAGCAAGAATATTTGAGTTCGGAAATTGCTTAGCCATGAAAAAAGTATATTGTCCAAAACCCATTCCGGCATCAAAAATCTGTATTGAATCTTCTTTTTGATATAATTTTCTAACAGCTTTTCTTACATGCCATGAGCGTAAGAACATCAGGTCAAGTATCCAGTAGAAAACTTTTCTAAGGAATACTCTTTTTGCAACTATGTCTCCAAATACTTTTTTTACCGGGTCGTATTTCAAGATATTAGATATTTATAATTATTCTAAATTTTTCTAAGTTCTTTGAGGTTTTTAACAACGTGGTCATAAACTGTTTTGGAAGAAATCATTTCCATACAGTTCGGTCTGAAATCACATGTGTTTTTGTAGCAAACCAGACAGTCAAGCTCAGGAATTACTTTTGTGATTCTTCCATAATCTTCAATTTCGGTATGTGAAGTAGGTCCGAATAAGCAGATAACCTTTTTCATTAATGCAGCTGCAGCATGGAGTGCAAGTGTATCACCCGTTATAAATAAATCTGATATATCGACTAACGAGAAAAATTCTCTCAATGAGTTATTTTCCCCTGTGTTTATGACATTTTTTGACACCTGCTCAAGCACTGAATTTGTCTCAATCTCTTCCTTTCCTCCTAAGAGAAGAATTCCACAATTATATTTTTTCGACAGCAAATCAATTAACTCAGCGTAACCTTCTAATTTCCATTTTTTAAATTGCCATCTGTCGCTTGCTCCAGCGTTTATTCCGACTATAAATTCAAACCTGTCAAGGTTCTTATCTTTTATAAAATTGTTTTTGTATTTGTACTCCTCTTCAGTTAACTCTATTATTATTTCACCTTTTTCATATTCGAGGTCGCATATTTCATGAATGATTTGCTGGTATGATTTTTTGTTTTGTTTTTTGAGATTGTCGAAGGCACCCATTTCAAACCACTCTTCTGCTGCTTTATTGAAAGGATAGACTTTACCTTTGCTGTTCAGTCCAAAACCATATTTAGTAATTCCTTTTGCAGTCGATGCAATTGCTGCGCTGTTAGCAGAAGGATCTAAATTTATAACAATATCGTATTCTTCGATTTCCACTCTCATCGTTGAACTCATATCCTCATATATTAAAACTTCGTCAACAAGGTCATTGTTGATGAACAAGTCTTTAGAGTTTTTTCTTGTGAACCATGAAATAAATGAACCTGGGTGTTTTTTCTTTAGAGCATGAAGGATTGAAGTCGTTCGCAGTACATCACCCAAAGCATCCAGTTTTATAATGATTATTTTCTGCTCGATAGGTTTGTACTGGTCGCATACATCGCATGTTACACCAGTTTCTTTGTGAGGTTTACAGGGTCTGTCCCCGGGGAAATGTAAACAATCATATTTGAGAGTTGTCATTTGTTAGAATCTACTATTATTTTTTCAAAAACACTTGTGACTTTTGAGAACTCCTGTGAGTTAATTTTGTTTTTAATATTCTCACCGAAATCTACGGAATTATCCAGCTCAAAAAATCTATTAATACCTTCTACCAGTTCATTCTTGTCATTTGGTTCTACTATTATTCCGGTTTTTTCCTCTTCAACATCATCAGGCAGACTGCCGACATTTGTCACGATAACGGGTTTATGGAATCCATAAGCTATATTAAGAACACCACTCTGTGTACCGCTTTTGTATGGTAACACGACCAAATCGCTGACGGAAAAATATTTTCCAACTTCTTCATTCGGAACGAATACGTTCACGACATTCACATGTTCAGTCAAATCAAGCTTTTTAATTTTTTCATAATACTCATCGGGTGAATCATAGAACTCCCCAACAACGAGCAGTTTTGTGTCAGGATGTTTTTGTATTACATCGGGCAAAGCCTCGAGCAGAGTTAAAAGCCCTTTATATTTTCTAACATACCCAAAAAACAGTATAACCTTATCAACATCTTTAAATCCAAGCTCTTCTTTTGTTTTATTGGTATCAAATTCATTTTCGGATTGATAACAATCATAGATGGGTAATGCAGATTTATAAATTCGCTTTTCACCTGAGTAATACTTAACTGTATTTTCAACAGATTTCGATAGCACTAAAAATTTGCTTGCGTTTTTTAATCCAATTTTAGTTAACAACTTATCGATAAACCTTTTCTCATGTGATATTACGTTTTCTGTAATGAACAGTATTTTATCTTTGTATTGTTTTTTTAAAAACCATGATATGGTATAATGACACGGTCCAAAAAAAGGATTCCACCAATCAAAAACAACCAGGTCAGCTTTTTCTTTATTAATAATTTTTGCTGTTTTTATCCAAGTAATAGGATTAATTGAATTAATAATTCTTCTGCTCGGGACATCTTTTATTTTGACATTACTTTTGTCTTCCTGCGTTGTACCCGGAAAAAAGATTTTTGGATAGAGAAGTTTGTAATTAATAACTTCCACATCGAATTTTTCCTTAAGTGCATCATATAAATGAGAAACATATAGAGCGTTTCCCCCTCTGTACGGGTGAACAGGACCGACCAAAATTATTTTCATACGGTATTATAATTATAACGACGTACAAACTCAGAAAACATAAATATAAAACATGTATTTCACTTATGTAATACATTCTGTATTCATAGTTGGATTAATTTTTAAAAAAGACTTACCACTATCCATGTGATAAGTCTTCCAATATAATAAAGAAGAACGTTGAATGTTTTTACGGAAAAATACCTAGGTTCATATACGACACTGCTACTTTCTCGATTGCATCAACAAAAGCTGCGGTTCTCAAGTTGTCAATTTTGCTATTCTTATTTTTGACTTCTTTGATTTGGTGATATGACATGACCATCGTATCTTCAAGACCGGAGTTTACCAAATCAAGCTCGCTAGCACCTCTTACTATCAACTGTCTTTGATCCAGGGTTAATTTCTTTTCTGTTAAGTTTTCAATTATACTTACAAAGTTGTCATCATCCATTTCATTGTGTCTCTTTTCCATTCGTCCAAAAGCAACGTGTGACAGGTTTTTGAGCCACTCGAAATAGGATACGGTAACACCACCTGAATTAAGATAAATATCCGGCAAAACCATTATTCCTTTTCTAAGAAGGATATCTTCGGCATCAGCGGTGGTAGGTCCATTGGCTCCTTCACCAATTATCTTAGCTTTGATCTTATTTGCATTCTCCGAATGAATCTGGTTTTCTAATGCTGCGGGTACCAATATATCGCTTTCCATTTCAAGGACATCGGATGTGTTTCCAATATCCTGGGCATCCTTATATTCCATTATTGACCCTGTCTCAATCCTGTGTTTCTTTACCGTATCAACATCGAGACCTTTAGGATCATAAATTGCTCCTTCCTTTTCTGCAACAGCAATAATTACAGCTCCATCTTCCTGGAGAAATTTTGCGGCATAGTATCCGACATTACCGAGCCCCTGAACGATAACTTTTTTACCTTCTAAACCTGGTTCTAATCCAATTTTTTTCATTTCTTCTTTATCGTTAACGGCTTCGCGGATTCCATAGAAAACACCTCTACCGGTTGCTTCTTTTCTTCCGCAAATACCATGCTGGCTAATAGGTTTTCCTGTAACGCTGGCGAATGCATCAGTGTTTCCCGGCTGAGAGTTGAAAGCTGTGTATGTATCAGCAATCCAAGCCATTTCTCTTTCTCCGGTACCATAGTCTGGAGCGGGAACGTCTATCCCCGGACCAATGAAATTCTTCTTGATCAATTCTGAAGTGTAACGTCTTGTTATATTCTCTAGCTGGTGATCTGTATAATTCGATGTTTTAATTTTCACGCCACCCTTTGCACCTCCAAACGGGACATCAACAATTGCACACTTAAATGTCATAAGGGCTGCCATTGCTTTGACCTCATCTTCATTAACCAAAAGGCTGAACCTGATTCCACCTTTTAAAGGTAATTTATGGTGTGAATGTTCGACTCTCCATGCATCTATTACTTCGTAGTTGTGTTCATCAATTCTTAATGGGAATTTGAAGTGGTAGACACTGTTACACATACGGATTTGCTCCAGCAGACCTGCGGGATAATTTGTTAATGCTGCAGCTTTCTCAAAGTATTTGCAGACGTTACCGAAAAAATTTGTTTGTGACATATCTTATATATTTTTAATTTATTCTAATAATTGAACGTGCAATATATCAAATATTATATCGTAATTAAATTGAATAAGTAATCCATATTAACTCCTGTTTTCCGCACCTGTTTAAAATGTTTTGAATAGAATTTATATTGGACAGCATATTATGCATTCAAGATACATATCTGCCTGGCACAGTAATGTTCATAGATTTTGTGATAAATTTTCAAGAATAGTATGAATATCACATGTATAAAAAAAGAGAGAAAAGACATAATTCTTTCCTCTCCTTTTAGAAAATCATAACAAGTAAAAGATTACTTAACTTTAGAATATCTTATGGGTCCTGCATCGCTTACCTCCTGAGAACATCCTTCCTGAAAGAGCTTGAAGTTCTCAATAAACCTGGAAGATAAAGCATCGTATTTTTTCCAGTATTCATCTTTATCGCCCCACGAATTCGAGGGTTCGAGAACGTCTTCCGGGACATCGGGACAGCTTAATGGGACTTCGAAACCAAAGAGCTTATCTTTCCTATATTGTACTTCATCTAACTTCCCTTCCAAAGCTGCATTCAGAAGATTTCTTGTGTGGTGAATGCTGATTCGTTTACCGACTCCAAATCTGCCGCCTACCCACCCTGTGTTTACCAGCCAAACGTTTACTCCGTGTTTAAGCATTCTTTGTTTCAGCATCTCCGAATATTCAAACGGATGCCTGACCATGAATGGTGCTCCAAAACATGCACTGAAGGTTATTTGAGGTTCAATTCCCAGTCCTATTTCAGTGCCCGCGATTTTAGAAGTATAACCGCTAATGAAATGATACTGTGCTTCTTCGGGATTCAATCTTGCGATTGGCGGCATCACTCCGGAGGCATCGCATGTCAGGAATATTACATTTTTGGGATGGCTCTGAACATATCCTTCTTTTACTAAATTCGGAATGAATTCAATCGGATATGATGCTCTTGTGTTCTCGGTAATAATATCATCATCAAGATCGATTCTCCTGGAAACAGGATCGAAAACAACATTTTCCAGTATGGTACGGAAACGTCGTGTAGTTTCATATATTTGAGGTTCATGTTCGGATGACAGACGAATCACTTTTGCATAGCACCCACCTTCGAAATTAAAAACCCCATTTAAACTCCAACCGTGTTCATCGTCACCGATTAGTCTTCTTTTGGGATCGGCAGAAAGTGTTGTTTTACCCGTTCCGCTGAGACCGAAGAACAAGGCTATATCTCCATCATCTCCAATATTTGCAGAGCAATGCATGGGTAGTACATCTTCGAATGTAAGGAGATAATTTAATACAGTGAAGATTGATTTCTTTATTTCGCCGCCATACAAAGAATTTGCAATAATTGCAGTTCTTTCAGCAAAATTTAAAACTATTGCAGTATCTGTTCGGGTTCCATCAATTTTCGGGTCAACTTTAAAACCCGATAATCCTATAACAGTAAACTCAGGCACAAACTTTTTAAGTGTATCCCGATCATTATCTGTAATAAACATGTTGCGTGCGAATAAACTGTGCCATGCTTTATCAGTAATAATTCTTATTGGCATACGGTATTCCGGATCGGCTCCCGCATAACAATCCTGAACAAATAACTCCTCGTCCTGGCAGAAAGCCTGAACTCTGGCATAAAGCTCATTGAATTTTCCAACGCTGTAAGGACGGTTATATACTCCCCACCAGATGTTATTAGCTGTTGATTCTTCCTTCACAACAAATTTATCGGCAGCCGCTCTTGCTGTATGTTTTCCGGTGTTAACAATAACAGGACCCTGGTTAACTATTTTTCCTTCATTGCGAAATACTATTTCTTCATAAAGAGCTTCGTCCGGAAGATTCCAAAATACCCTTTCAAGATTAGTAAGACCCTGGTTCTTGAGTCTGTAATCCGAAGCAAGATCCATTGCTTGCTTGGTTGCCGGTGTATCAAATTCTAAGTATTTACTCATGCCCAATCCCTCACTAATTTTCTATCACCTATATATAGTTCGTTCGGTGAATTTAAATCAAGTACCCATTTCATTCTCTCGATTCCTTCTGTTATGTCTTTAATACCACCACAGTAGCTTAGACGAAGGTAACCTTCGAGTCCAAATTCTACTCCTGGAACTGTGAGTACCTGAATTTTATCGATTAATAAATTTGATAATTTAGTTGAATCTTTTTCATAAACGCTGAAATCGGCGAAGCAATAAAATGTTCCGTCGGGTTTTGTAACTTTTACTCCTTCAAAGGAGTTCAAATATTCTACCATTACGTTACGGTTATTTTCCAGAGTTACACGAAGATTTTCAACACTTGATTGAATACCGTTCAATGCTCCAACTGCAGCTTTCTGGAGTAAAACCGAAGGTCCTGAAGTTTGATGTCCCTGTATATTGGTCATTGTTTCGATAAGTTTTTTGTTTGCAACTGCCCAGCCGATTCTGAATCCTGTCATAGCGTATTGTTTGGAAACACCATTGACAACAATTAACTTAGAATTCTCTGATAAGTCTTTTGCATAATCATAACAGTTGATAGGCTTTTTGTTGTCAAATATCAAACGATGGTAAATATCATCCATTATCAGGTACAGGTCTCTTTTCTCGCAAAACTCCACAATGTCAGCAATGAATTCTTGGGAATACATCGCGCCGGAAGGATTGTTAGGACTATTGACAATGACAGCTTTTGTATAAGAACCAACTCTCTGCTCAATATCCTGTATTCTTGGATAAAAAGTACCATCTTCTGGAAGAACGGGAACTCCGATTGCACCGCAAAGCCTTGCCATATCCGGGTAGCTTACCCAGTATGGTGAAGGGAAAAGAACTTCTTCCTGTGGGTTTAAAACTGCCTGCAAGGCAACCATTATTGCTTGCTTTGCTCCGCCGGATGCCATTACGTTTTCGGGTTCTACCTTGCGGTTGTAAAATTCTTCCGTGTATCGAATGATAGCTTTTTTTAATGCCGGGATTCCATCGGCGGGTGTATATCTTATCTCACCGGTATTAAGTGCACCGGCTGCGGCTACTAAGGCGTCGAGCGGAGTTTTGCTTTTTGGTTCTCCACCGCCAAGGTGAATAACAGGGTCGCCTTTTTCCCTGAGTATAGCAGCTTTTTCGTTGAGTGCTAATGTTGGTGAGGCTTTTATCGATTTTGCTATTTCGCTTATACTCATAAATTTACCTCGTATATTGTCTTTTATGAAAAGTAAATGACAAAAATATTTCTATTTAATATGATATTCAAGTATGTTTAAAATGCTGAATACCAAATTATAAATGTTGAATGCTAAATGATAAATGATGAATTTTTATATTACTTCAATATAGATCACAACAAAAAAGCCATCCTAAGAAATTAAGATGGCTTTTATAATTTTTAAGAAGTCACTGAATGGCTTGCGACTATGTTGTCCATGACTTGCCTGTTTCAATACTAATCGTTTTATTTCATCACAACAAGCTTTTTAACCGCTACGAAGTCACCTGTTTCAATCCTGTAGAAGTAAATTCCGCTTGCATAAGATGAAGCGTTGAAATCTACTTTGTAGCTTCCTGCTGAGAGAACACCGTTGTGAAGTGTTTCAATTTCTTCTCCGAGTATGTTATACACACTTAGCTTTACCAATCCTGATTTTGGCAGATCGAATTGTATGTTCGTAACCGGGTTGAACGGATTCGGATAGTTTTGATACAATTCATATTTGTCAGGGATTTCTGTTCCAATATTTTGTATACCGACTGTTGTATCAAAGAGTGCTATCTGAATAATCGGGTTACTAAGGTTAACCTGGAAACTTGCGTTGTAACCGTTGTATGAACCGTTGCCAGAACCTAACCATTGATGGAAGTAGTATGTTTTATTGTTGTGTTGAACTTGTGTCGGCGAAACTGAAATATTAACAGTTGCAGCTGTATCATAAAATTGATTTCCACCTGTAATAGTTACGGGAAGTCCACCGGGATTTACACTCGTTGTTACTTTGTATTGTACACCGTAATTTGCGATGTATTGACTCGTGTCAGCATTTACCGAGACAGTATGTATAGTGTCGCCTCCATCGCTCCAGTTTTCGAAAACGTATCTTGTTGTTGCCTGATATAACTGCGGAGTTATTGCCTCGAGTGTTTGTGTCGAACCAATATCCCATGTGAAAATCTGTGCAGAGCCATAATTGACATTGTTGACCTTAAAATTGAGCTGTGGTCTGTTAGTACCAACAAGAACGTAGCTTTTACCGACTAAATAATTGATCACAGTTTTGTGTATTTTACCGGTGCCGCTGGTTCCTGTAGCAATTACCTTGTAAACACCTGCTGGAACGGCTGCAGTTGACGTAACACGAAGATTCACGGAGTCCGGGAAACTGTTGATCACGTTACCACCGATGTATGATGCTGAAAGTCCAGTAGTCGGAGGATCGACAGCAGCAGTGAAAGTAACGGGTGAATTATAACCGCTTGCAACATGAGGAATTATTATACTGTAATCTTTACTGCCGCTCTGACCCTGGTTTACAACCTGGAATGCTGGATTTGAAAGCAGCGTAAAATTCATTGTCTTCTTTGCAGAGTTTAGAATTTCTTTATCTGCCGCCTGGATAAAAGCAACGAGGTCAACCTGGTTAGCCTGCCACAGAGGATCCATCCAGAAAGTTTGCTCGATGACTTGTGTCATTCCCGGGTATAATGTTACCGGTGTTCCGGTTCCTGTCGGTAGCATGTTTCTCATTACCCAATAGAAATCGGTTTCTCCGTTTGTTCCCGGTGGAGAGGAATAGTGAATGTGTTTTTCAATTACTGCGATAAGCACATTAACCGATGGATTTGGGATAAGTGTTTCGCAGTAAATTAAAGCCCTTACACGAACACTATCTCCAAATGTGCTATCAGAAAGTATTATAGTTACTGGACTAAGAATATCTTTCCTGCTATTATAGTATGATTGTAGAGTCCCCTGATTGTATGGTGGAGCAACATCTATAATTCCGTCGTATCTTGCATGCGGAATTGAGTTTATCCCATAATAGTTTCTTCTTGCATTGTTTTCAGTAGGATTGTAAAGGTACATAGGGTCATTACCGGGTGCGGGCCAGCTCATGTGGTAACCGACCGCAGAAATTCTGTCGGGATCTTGAGAGTTGAGGAATGCAGTCATAGATGGATTGTTGGAAGCACACGGTCCGCAAGTCGAACTTGTAAAGAATTCTACCAACATCATTCTATCGCCCGCATTTACATCTCCGATTCTGAACACTATTATTAAAGATAACAACAGAAGTGTTACAAAAAAATTTTTCATTGTAGTGAAATTAAATTTAAAAAAATAAGCTTTCATAAAGTTTCTATTCTTTGAAATAAAATAATTATAGACATAAATTTTTTTAAAATCAATGTTATGTTGTTTAGCGGAAAAGAGTATTTGTAAATAAAGAAGAATAAAATAACTCGTAAAATCAGAGTCTCACACAGGGGACCCTGATGAATAAATATCAAAACGCAGAGTCATCTCTGCGAGAGAGACTCTGCCGGGACAAAGGAAAGAATAGAGTTTTCTAGTGTGTCATGGTTCATACCGTAACAGATATAGATAAAAAAGTAACGGTTTGGCTTGCGACCATGTTGTTTAACTCGTTCCAACGTTTTACGTTTGCCGAAGACATTCCTACGGAAGGAATGCAGAAATAATGCTTTGCGTTTGTTATGACACTCATCTCATAAATTGATGCAGAACGTAATATATTCATTCCCACGCGAAGCATGGGAACAAGATAGGAAAGGCTATTATATAACAGGGAGACTCTGAGTTTACATTATGTGTTTGAAGGTTTGCCTGCTGTAAGCAGGAAGAAACCCTGACATGCAATGGAACAACACATACAGTAACAGATATAAATAAAAAATCACAACTTTCCAAAATATTTTAAATTATAATATAAATACTATTTGAATTAAGATGCATTCAACTTATCATAAGTTGATGGATTCCCCAAAAGATCACAATATAATAACTCATCTCCCTTAAATTCCCCCTTCTCTTTCTAAGAGAAGGGGGTTAGGGAGTTGAGTTCATAAAAGCCATAAGGATATATTTTTATTTTAAGACTAAGCTTTTTCTGTTAATCAAGATTTATCCGGGACAACAATGATAAAAATGAAAAATATGACATTGAATTGAATAGTAAAATAAATAGTAATAAATTGCGATAGAAACTCTTTATCAGCATAGTGGTATTGGAAATAGATTAAATAAATAAAGAGATTCAAATGAAGCTCAAATTAAAAGACCTGCATCGCAGGATAAGGAAAAGTACTGACGAATCCAGGCAAATTTCATTGCTGATAAAGCTCGCCCTTAAACTTCACAAGAAAGAGTCGAAGGAAGCTTTAAAAATTGCACAGGAAGCACTAGAAATTTCCCAAAAAACAAACAATAAAAGTAGTATAGCTGAAAGTCTTTCTATAATCGGGATTTGCCAGCGTATGCTATCTCAATATGATGATTCAATCGATTGTTTTAATAAATCTCTGAAATTATACGAAGAGTTAGATAATTCTGAAGGTCAGGCTACATTGAAACACTATATCGGTACGGTTTATATGAGGAAGGGAGAACTTCAGAAAGCGCTGGATTATTTTTTAGAAAGCTATAAAATGTACGAGGGTATAGAAAACAAAAATTCACTTCCCGGTATACTTACGGACCTTGGAGGTGCTTATGCAAATCTTCATGATTATTCGAAAGCATTAAAATATTATTTTGAAAGTTTAAGTATAAATGAATCAGTAAATGATCAGTCAGTATTTGCTATTACTTATAATAATATCGGAAACATTTATTCCTGGATAAAAAATTATCAACAGGCATTAAATTATTATGAAAAAAGCCTGGAAATACATAAAAAGAAGGGTGATAGAAATGGTGAAGCACAGGCATTGGGAAATATAGCAGGAATATATTTTAGACAGGGAGAGTTGGATAAAACACTCGATTACTACACTCAAGTCCTGACTATTTTTAAAGAAATAGGAAATAAAGGTCTTGAAGCACAAACGCTTGGAAATATTTCAAGCATCTACAGTGAATTAGGGCAATATGAAAAAGCCTTAGAGTTTTTATTTAGGGCAATGGAAATCTCAGAAAGCATTGGAAGGATATACAATTACACTTCCATTCTTCATTTAATAGGGGATGTATACCAGAAAATGGGTGACAACAAACAATCTATCCAGTATCTTGAAAAAGCTCTTAAGTATGCAGTTAAGAAAGGTTATAAGAGACTTGAATATTTGATATACAAATCTCTCTCAGAGAGCTATAGTCAAGTGGGAGATATGACTAAATCACTCTCTTATTTTAAAGAGTTTTCAAGGATTAAAGATGATATACATAGCGAGGAGAAAAAACAAGCAATAACAGAACTTCAATTAAATTTTGACCTTGAGAGGACACAAAAGGAGAAGGAAATTGCGGAGAGAGAAAAAGAGTTGTATTATCTGAAAAACGTTGAGCTCGGGAAAGCACTTAATAAAGTAGAATCTTTAAATGAACATTTAGTTGAATTAGATTACGAGAAGAATGAAATGCTCGGAATAGTAGCGCATGATCTTCGCAATCCCTTATCTACAATCATAATGATCGCTAATATTTTGTCTAAGGAATCTAAAGAACTAAATGATAAAGTGGTGAGAGAGTATGCAGCGGATATTAAAACCACTTCGAATAAAATGATAAATCTGATAAAGGATTTACTCGATATAAATGCAATGGAATCGGGAAAGCTTAATTTAAAATTTGAACCCGTTGATATTTGTCAAACAGCTGAAAGCGTAACGAGTGAGTTTCAAGAGCATGCCAAACTAAAAGACATTAAATTAAAGTATATCGCCGGTAGGAATGGATTAAAAGTTAATGCGGATATCGATGCATCAGTGCAGGTTCTTGATAATTTAATCTCGAACGCTATTAAGTACACACAAAAGGGAGGCAATGTAGAAGTCAGAGTGAAAGCCGTTAACAGCAGCGTGCGTGTAGAAGTAGAAGATAATGGACCTGGCATAAAATCAAGCGAAAAGGATTTATTATTTAAAAAGTTTTCTAAGTTAAGTACAAAGCCAACAGGAGGAGAAAGCTCTACCGGTTTAGGATTGTCAATCGTAAAAAAACTATCTGAAGCAATGCATGGTAAAGTCTGGTGTGAGAGTGTAGAAGGAAAAGGATCTGTATTTATAGTAGAGTTAAAATCATTAAAGAAATAATAAGCTGCAAGTTTTTACCTTTCTAATACATTTATTAGTAGAGAAAACGAATCATTAAATAATTGCCGCTAATGTGCTCATATTTATTTGCGAATTAGCGGCTTTTAAATATTAACACAAACTTGTGTCCCAAATCACTTCGGTGCGCTGACACATGGGCTCGATTAAAAAACACAAACAAGCATGTTTATATTTATACCTTAAAATATTAAAAATAGTAAAATATAAACGTATGAAACCTATCATTTTTAAAACAGTCTTAATGATAAAGAGAAGTGATGTTCGAGATCATAACAATAGCTTTAACTTTTATCATATTAGTTTATCTTGCGATAAAGAAATCCAAATTATAAACTATGCAACTTTTCAAAACACAAACAGTCTTAACAAATAACAAATGGTTGAATCAATTTTAATAATATTTTTTTCTTATATAATATCAGTTTTCTTAGCAATTTTAAAATCAAAAACATATAATTAAAGAGGTCATAGATGACCAATAGGAGATAAAAAGCATGACATTCTTAGAAGGTTTAATACCTTTATTCGCAATAATTTTTTCTTTCGGTATTCCGGGTATAATAATATTTTTCGTGATATATTCTAAACATCGTGAGAAAATGAGACTAATTGAGAAAGGTCTCACACCGGAAGAAGCAAAATTGTACTTTAAGGATTACAAACAAAAAACTATGTATCCATATTCGGCTTTAAAATGGGGAATTCTTTTGAGTTTCCTTGGTGCAGGAATTGCGATAGCTAATATTTTAGAAACTCAGTATGACTTTGATGATGGGATTACATTCGGTATTGTGTTATTGTCTTTAGGTCTTGGTGCTTTATTGTATTATCTGATTTTGAGTATAAAGCTGAAATCTAATTCAAATTCTAATTCCCAGCCCTCAACAAATTAAAATTATACTAAAATGACTAAAGTGAAAATCGATAACATCTTCATTACGAAAGCTATATTATTTTTGCTGCTCTTAACGATTGTAGTCAGTGGAACGGGTTGCAGCTTATTCAAAAAGAAATACGAAAAAACAGAAACGAAAAAATATACAATCGACACTCATAACAAAACAAAAATTTCTTTAGACAATGTGAAAGGGGATATAAGAATTTTTCGCAACACATCGGATAGTATGCTTAGAATAAATATTGAAAAGATTGCAAACGTAAAAGAAAAGGATCTTGATAAACCTATACGAAACTTTAGAGTAAAGGTTGATACTTCAGGAAGTGTTGTTAGTATTAACATAGAATATTATAAAGAAAAAAGATTTTTTAACATTTCGTTTGGCGATGAAAACAAAATAAACTTTGAACTTCACATTCCTGATGAAATTTTGCTCGTTATAGATAATACCAGCGGAGATTTGTTTATGACCGATATTACTAATGATGTGAAAGCAGACATAACGAATGGTGATGTTAAACTCGAGAAAGTTTATGGAAATACAAAGTTAGAAGTTACAAATGGTAAAGTAAAAGGTGATTTAGATTCTACAAAAGGGCTAAACATTGATGTTACAAACGGAAAAGTAAACTTAAACCTTGGTGAATTGTTTTCCGGTAAGTTTAAGCTTGATGTTACAAATGGAAAAATTATAAAAGATGAATTTAATTTTACCGATGTATCGGAAGAGAAGAAATCATTCGAGGGAAAATTAGGCGATAAAGATGCTGAAGTTATTATTGATGTTGTGAATGGAAAAATCACTCTATCAAAACAATAGAATATCTCTATGTAGATATTTAAATTTACAGGTTTTTTATTTACATTTAGCTATCTATATTGAGTAACTCAAATTTAAATGATAGAGACCGATTGCGAAATAATAAATATGATACAGCGGGGTGATGTAGTATCATTTAAGGAATTTGTTAAAGAATATAAGGATAAAGCTTTCTCGCTCACGATAAAAATTCTAAAGAATCGTGAAGAAGCAGAGGATTCTCTTCAGGAAGCATTCCTGAAATTATACAGGGCTATAATGCAAAAACAATTTAAATGTAAGTCAAAGCTTTCAACTTATTTTTATAGTATTGTGTATAACACGGCGGTGGATTTTTATAAAAAAATAAAGTATAAAAAATTCAATATAGTTTCTATAGACGTCAATGATGCGAATTTCAGAGAAGGCGATGAGTTAACAAATAGGTTTTATGAAAAAGAGGTCGACAGTAACATACTTTCTAAAGGAAAAGGATTCGATCCTGAAAGTGAGATCTCAGAAAAGGAAATTCAGGGTATAGTAAATGAGTTTATAAATTCAGTACCTGAACATTATTCTATTATTCTCAATATGTACTACATAAATGATTTATCGCATAATGAGATAACCGAAATATTGAATATCCCTTTAGGGACGGTTAAAAACCGAATCTTCAGAGCAAAAAAAAAGTTGAAGGAAATTATTCTTGAAAAGTATACACGGGATGAAATTCTTGAGTATGTTTAATAGTGTATATAATTTAAAATTATTAAAAATTATTTTATTTTACAAACATGGGAGAAAACAAGATAAACATAGATTCGCTTCTTGATGATAAGATCAAACATTCTTTGTTTACAAAACCTTCGGATGATTTTATCAAGAAACTTGAAAGAAAAATTGAACTCAGCAGAGAGTTTGCTAAAGAAGAGGTCAAAGAGAGAAAGATAGTGAAATATATTATTGGTGTTTTCTTAATTCTATTTGTTTCTTTTGCAACAACTCTTACTTATTACTATAGTCAACGATTTGAAGATAAGATTTTTAATTTCGGAGGATTAATAAACAATTTCACTTTACAAATTAATTCATTAAGTCTTAAGTTTTTTGAATTTTTTGGGTTATCAATATCAGGTAACTCATTTGTTTATGTAATAGTGATTATGTTATTAGCGTTATTGTACACTTTAGGAGATAGATTTTTATTCAACAAGAGTTACAGGAAGACCGTTAATTAATGCTTGAATAACACAGCTACTCTTCTTCACTTAATATTTAACACACACCAACAAATTTTTTCACAAAAAATCGAAATGACTTATAAGCACTCTCACAGCCCCATCGATTAATAATAAAGTTGCAACGACACCACCGATGGCACCCCCTAAGTGTGCTTCGTGACCAATGTTTCCTAATTTACTTTTCATTCCAAAAATCGAAAAACCAATCCATAGTATTGCAAAGACAAAAGCAGGCATTGGGATGAAGAATACGTAGAGAGTACTTGTCGGGAAAAAAATAATATAAGAAAAAACTATACCGGATACAGCTCCCGATGCACCAACAGCAACGTAATTCGGATTATTAAAATGGAATAATACAGTGAGAAATGAACCAGCGAAGAGACTTATAATATATATCAGAGCAAAATAAAAACTTCCCGAAAATCCACCGAGATTAATATTGAAAAATCTTTCTAAAGTTGAACCAAATGTAAAAAGAGCAAACATGTTGAAGAGTAAGTGCATCAAGTTGGCATGCAAAAATGCTGATGATACTAACTGGTAATACCTGTTGTTATGAATGATTTGGTAGGGCAATTCGGAAAACCTTTCGAAATACTCAATATTCTTATTTGGATTAACCATGAAGTAAACTATTACATTTGCTGCTACTAACGTTAATGTTACGGGAGTTTCCATAAATATTATTTTAAATTATTAAATCAGGATTTAATATTCTCTTTATAATACCCGGACCTTCATAAACAAAACCTGTATATAATTGAACGAGTTCTGCACCTTCTTCAATTTTATCTTCATAACCGCCTTTATTATAAACACCGCCTACTCCAATCAATATAAGTTTGTTCGTTTCGTTTTTCTCATTTAAATTTTTTAATATGCTCAATACTCTGTCAGAGATTTGCTTTAACGGTTTTCCACTTAAGCCTCCCTCTTTATTTATCTTTTCGTCAAGTCCGTTGCGCGTAATTGTTGTATTGGTTGCAATGATGCCGTTTATATTATTCTTCACTGCAAGTGAATAGATAGTAGCTATTTCTTCATCTGTTAAGTCTGGAGCAATTTTTAGGAAGATTACTTTTCCCTTTTCAGGTTTATTTTCCGATAATCTAGAATTTGTTTCTTGAATTTCACCAAGCAGTTCATCTAAATAATCTTCGGTTTGCAATTTTCGTAATTCTTCAGTGTTTGGTGATGATATGTTTATGGTAAAATAATCTGCTTGTTCGTAAAGTTTTTCTAAGCAGATTTTATAGTCTTCATAAGCTTTCTCAATGAGAGTTTCTTTATTCTTTCCGATATTAGCACCTATGATAAAATCTTTTGATAATGATTTCCTTGCTTTAATAATATTTTCTTTTAGTGCATCGGCACCGTTGTTATTGAATCCAAGCCTGTTAATGATTGCTTTATCTTTCACCAATCTGAAGATTCTTGGCTTTGCATTACCGGGTTGAGGAAGTGGTGTAACAGTACCGACCTCAACATGGGAAAAACCTAATGCTTCCCAGAATCTGATTGCTGTCCCATCTTTATCTAAACCTGCTGCCAAACCGAGACGGTTTCGAAATGTGAGTCCGCCTATGTTAATTTTTTTAAAAGGTTTCTTTGGTGAGAAAAGCATCCTGACAAAAGGGTAAAAAAAAGTTATTGAAGAAATAACCTTCATTACGAAGTTATGAACTTTTTCAGGTTCGAATAAGAACAAAATCGGTCTTATAACGTGCTTATACATAATCATAAAATAAAAAAGTCCTTGATAAAATATCAGGGACTTTTTTATATATAAAGTCGGAACGGCTGGATTCTCACATTGTGATGCCTATGGCAGAACCTGCGACCTTC
>CAYYJH010000033.1:0-10459 GCA_964472195.1 uncultured Ignavibacteriaceae bacterium
CTCCTACATTAGTATATCCTCCAAATAATTCGATTATCAGTAATACATTATCACCTACATTAATATGGGAAACGATATCGGGAGCATCATATTACCATGTAGTCGTATCTCCATTATTTAATTTTGTAACTCTAACGGATTCTTCTACGGTTTCTACACCTCATTATTCAATTCCAGTTGGAATATTATCGAATTATACTAAATACTATTGGAAAGTATATGCTGGGAATTTATATCCATGGTATTGGTCTGATGTATGGAATTTTACATTAAATGTGACTAGTATAAAAAAGGTTAGCTATGAAATACCAAATGATTATGAATTATCTCAAAACTACCCCAATCCTTTTAACCCAACAACAAACATAAAATTCGACTTGCCAAAGACATCTAATACAAAATTAATTGTGTATGATGCACTTGGCAGAGAGGTTGCAATACTTGTTAATGAAAAGTTAAGTGCGGGAAGCTATGAGGTTGACTGGGATGGGAGTGGCTATCCAAGCGGTGTGTACTTTTATAGAATTTATGCAGGGGATTATGTTGATGTAAAAAAAATGTTGTTGCTAAAGTAAATTAATATTTGAACAATCAATTCTCCGAGGCAGCCTGTTTCCCTCAGGCTGTTTTTTTATTATTTCCTTCTAACTTTTCCGAAAATTTGTCAAATGTGGAGTATTAATATATATACAAGACAGTTCGTGTTTATAAATCTTACAATTTCAAAATATACAATAAATTTACTTTGGAAAATAAATTTTACGGATTTTGTACATTAACAATTTTTCGAAAGCTATAGACTTAACAGAGGAATTGATAGACACTGTAATTCCTAAAAATTCAGCAGGAATATATCTTTTGGGTTATTCTCCGATGAATAACGGAAAATTTAATCCTCTGTATATAAGCCGCTGCGACTGCGATCTTAATAACTCAATTAAAGAACATATAGGATGCTTTTCTCAATTTAAGTTTTGTTTATTCGAATCGATTTCAGATGCGTTTTTCTTCGAATGCGAACTCTATCATTATTTATCTGACAATACTTTTATTATAAATGAAACCCACCCGCAATCTCCACACGATATGTTTTTGAAATGTCCTGTTTGCTGCAAATAAAGACACGAATTTCACGAATGTACACTAATTTCTGATTATCACTCAAGTGTATTTAAACTTATTCGTGTGCATTCGTGTCATTCGTGGACAAATCTAACTATTTTAAATTTGATTTTTAATATTGCTTTTTTAAATATTCAGCATTATTTTATTGTACACGATAGTCGTGTACTTTTTTTTAATTAGATAGGAGAATATGCTAAAAAATATAACTTTTAGTGCAGAAGAAAAACTTATCGAGAAAGCACGCGAAAAGGCTCAACGAGAGCATACAACTTTGAATGAAAATTTTCGCAAATGGTTAAAGAGATTTATAAATTCTGATAAGACTAATTTTAATTATAACCAACTAATGCAAAAATTAAGATATGTAAATCCCGGGCGAAAATTTACAAGGGAAGAATTAAATGAAAGATAAATATTTCATTGATACGAATATTCTTGTTTATTCATTCGATAAATCAAATCTTCAGAAACAACAAACATCAAAGGAAATAGTTAGCGATGCACTTTATAACGATGAAGGGTGCATTAGTTATCAGGTCATTCAGGAATTTATAAATGTTGCATTACAAAAATTCGACACTCCACTAACCAAAGATGATTGTATTAAATATGTGATAAACGTTCTAGAACCGTTATGCGAAGTACTATCAAGTATTGAACTTTATAAAGATGCTTTAGAGATAAAAGAGGGATGGCAATATTCATTTTATGATTCGCTTATCATCTCATCTGCATTGAGAGCCAATTGTAACATTTTATACACTGAAGACCTGCAGAACAAACAGCAAATAAGGGATCTTGTTATTATTAATCCTTTTTTGTCCTGAGCCTTTCAATAACCATTTCAGATTTTATCTTGAATTATTAGTAGCACTAATTTTACAAATATCCATTTATTATTTGTGTCATTCGTGGACAAATCAAAATTCCCTTTTTTGAATTTAGTTTACACATCAGAAAATTTATATTGAAATACAATTAATCTATTATTACTAATTCAACCACACGCGAAGCATGACGAAATGGAATTGGGAAATCGAAAGTAAGGACTATCTTGCTAAGACAATCAAACGCTGCAGGGAAAAGAAAATTATTTTACCAACATTCGCGCATCTTAAGACACCATCAAAGATTCCTCAAGATATAATTGATGAACTCAAAGAAATTGATTTCCAGGAAACACATCCTCTGAATCTTTTCAGAATCAATTGGCGAAACGATCAGAACACAAAAGGTATAGGGGACATCAATTTTTTGGAAATGCCAAAGGAACTTACGGGAGTTAAAGCAAGAATTATCGGTCTTGTAGGAAAGTTTTTTCCGACGGGTTCTCATAAAGTCGGTGCAACTTATGGATGTTTGACGCCTTTTCTTATTTCGGGTAGATTTAATCCGGAATATCATAAAGCGGTCTGGCCCTCGACTGGGAATTACTGCCGTGGTGGTGTTTTCAATTCAAATTTGTTAGGAGTTGACTCTGTTGCAATTCTTCCGGAAGAAATGAGCCAGGAACGTTTTGATTGGCTTAAAGAAAGAGCTGAAGAAGTGTTTGCAACTCACGGCTGCGAAAGCAATGTTAAAGAGATTTATGATAAATGCCACGAATTAGAAGCGCAAAACGATAAGTATTTCATATTCAATCAATTCGACCAATTCGGTAATTCTGTCTGGCATTATGAAATAACAGGAAGCACAATTGAAACTCTGTACAATCGGATAAAGAAAGATGGACAGCGTTTAAGTGGTTATGTAAGCGCGACTGGTTCAGCTGGAACTATCGGTGCGGGTGATTATCTCAGAACAGTTGTGCCTTCAATAAAAGTTGCTGCTGCAGAAGCTCTGCAATGTCCAACACTTTTGATGAATGGTTTCGGCGGTCATCGTATAGAAGGTATCGGTGATAAACATATACCGTGGATACATAATGTAAAAAATACCGATGCAGTTTCTGCAATTGATGATGAGGATGCACTGCATGTCTTACGTTTGTTCAATGAAAAAGCCGGACAGGAGTTTATGAAAACTATTGGTGTAACTTCAGAGTTAATAACAAAATTTCCATACCTTGGCATTTCATCAGTATGTAATCTGCTTAGCTCAATTAAATTAGCAAAGTATTTTGAGTTCAACGAAAACGATATAATATTTACAATTTTTACAGATTCAGTTGATATGTATTATTCAAGACTTGATGAAATGAATACGAATTGGGGCGGTTATTCAGAGAAGCAAGCAGAAATAGATTGGAATGCCTGTGTAAAAAAACAAGGCATCGATTACATCAGAGAATTGAGTTACAACGATAAAAAACGAATCCATAACCTCAAATATTTTACATGGGTTGAGCAGCAGGAAAAAGATGTTGAGGAGTTGAACGCTCAGTGGTATGATGAAGATTATTGGAGCGAACGATTCGGTGTCGTACCTCAATGGGATAAATTAATTACTGATTTTAATAATGAAGTCGGATTGGTGTAGTATATGAATGTATTAAGCAATGTATTCATAAGTTCAGGTTTTAATAAACTGCAATTAATAGATGTATATTTTAACGATGTAATTGAAAAGAGTGAACCATATTTAAATGCAATTGTAGATTGGGCAGATATTGATAATAAAGAAAAGTTGAATGCATTCATTCAGAGTATCAAAAGAAGAAGTTATTCTGAAAATCTTATTGTTAATGATGGTGATTATAAAATTCTGTTACCAGGTTCGATTGATAGCCATGTTCATTTTAATACACCGGGATTTGAAGAAAGAGACGATTTTACTCATGCATCGAAAGCGGCATTGTTCGGAGGGGTTACGACGGTCTTTGACATGCCGTGCACTTCTAAACCTCCTGTTGTTTCAAAAAATAATTTTGATATCAAAAGAAAAGCTGTTAATAATAGAAGTTATGTGGATTACTTTTTCTGGGGAGGAATTAGAAGAGAAGATTTCATAGATAAAGATAAAATTAAAAAACAAATTAAAGAATTGGTTGAATGCGGTGTAGTTGGATTTAAAGCTTATACAATCTCAGGAATGGATTCATTTTCCGATCTTTCTTATTCACAAATGAAATATGCCGCTGAATGTGTTAAGGAAAGTAAATCAATACTTGCTGTACACGCTGAAGATAAGGAGCTGGTGGCAAAAGGTAAAAGTTTATCCATTTCTCAAAATAAAAATGATTGGAAGGCGTACTGTGATGCAAGAGATGATAACGCTGAAGCGAAATCGATTAACAATTTAATTATAATTGCTAAAGAAACGGGTTGCAGGATACACATAGTCCATTTGAGTTCACAAAAAGGTTTAGAGCTTATTAAGAAGGCAAAAAAGGAAGGTTTAAACATTACAACAGAGACTTGTCCTCATTATCTTTACTTTACACAGAAAGATTTTGAAAATAGAAGTATAAATAATTATTTAAAAACAGCACCTCCTGTTAAACTCGAACATGATAGAGATGCTCTCTGGGAAGGTTTGAGAGATGGAACAATCTCTTTCCTTACAACCGACCATGCTGGATGTGATCCTGAGAAAGAAAAAGTATCGGATAATTTTTGGGAAGTTTACGGAGGAATTCCGGGAGTTCAGCACAGAGTCCAATTTTTATTTAGCGAGGGTTTTTTAAAAGGAAAGATTGATTTAGAGACAACTGTTACAATGCTTTCAAATGGTATCTCTGATGTTTTTCATTTGAAAAGGAAAGCGAAATTAAAATCAGGATATGATGCAGATTTTACTTTAATTGATTTATATAACTCTTATAAAATAAGGACTTCAGATATGTATTCTAAAGGAAAATATACACCATTTGATGGAATTACATTAAATGCAGTGATAGACAGAGTATTTCTAAGAGGTAAAATGTTATTGGAAAATGGAAATCTTTTAAATTCAGAATTAGAGGGAAAATTACAAACTAATTTAATGTAGAATTATGTTAGTATCTAATGCTTGGTTATGTAAAGTATATGGAAATAAAGTTAATCCTGTATTCTGCGATTTTCTTGTGGAAGATGGAAAGATAAATAAAATTGTTGAAAAAGATTTTATCGAATATGTAAATGTTTCCTCAAAAGAAACAGAAAATGATAATGACATATTCGATGTTGAGGGTGCTGTTGTTACAATACCAATTGTAAATTTTCATGATCACATTTATTCAAGACTTGCGAAGGGTGTTCCAGTATCAGGTCCTATGGATAATTTTTTAAATATACTTAAAAGCCTTTGGTGGAAACTTGATCTTGCTCTCGATCAAGAAATGGTTGAAGCATGTGCTTACATAGCTGCATCCGAATCCATTAAGAATGGGGTCCAGTGTATATTTGACCACCATTCCTCGCCAAATTATATAACTGGGAGTTTATGTTGTATTAAAGAAATTTTTCAACAATATAATCTCGACGGCGTGTTGTGTTTTGAAACTTCCGATAGAAATGGCGAGCAAATTAAAAAAAAGGCAATAAACGAAAACGATTCTTTTATTAAGAAATTTACTAACACTAACTTTCAAGGTATGTATGGGCTTCATGCATCTTTTACAGTTGACGATTCTACATTTTCTACAGTCTCAAAATTACAAAACGATTCTGAGGCAGGTATTCATATTCATTTATGCGAAGGTGAAGTGGATAATACTTTAAGCGTCAAAAAATATGGTGCAAGACCTGTTGAAAGATTAATGAAATATAATCTTTTAAATAATAGAAGCATTTTCGCACATGCAATACATATATCAAATGAGGATTTAGAGATATTGAAAGATTGTGAATGTGCGATTGCTATTAATGTAGAATCCAATTTGAACAATTCAGTTGGTTTACCAATCCTTACTGAGTTCTCAGATGAGATAAAATTATTAATAGGAACAGACGGAATGTATTCTAATGTTTCGAAATCTTTGAAGCAACTGTTTTTAATTCTCAGGCATCAAGGTATAAGCTTTGATAAGGCATTCAGAATTCTTGATAAAATATATTTCGATCAGATTAAATTCGTAAAGCAATATTTCCCGGATTATACTACTTTAAATATTAATGATAGTGCGAACTTTATTGTCTGGGATTATGTACCACCCACACCTTTAACAAGAAATAATTTTCTTAGTCACTACATTTATGGAATTGTTGAAAGAAATGTAAAAGCATCTTATTCCAAGGATAATTTCTTAATGAAAAATTTTAATATTAATTTTCCGCAAGATAAAAACATCAAAAGACTTATAAACGAAAGTGGCAGAAAGCTTTTTAATATGATGAAGGATAATTAAATTGTATATATGAAAAAGGATTTTTCAATAGTAGGTAAAGAGGTGATTCGTCAGGATGGTTATGCTAAAGTAACAGGTACAGCAAAATTTGCTGATGATATTACATTCCCTGGAATGCTATTTGGTGTGATGGTAAGGACACCTGTTGTGCATGCAAAAATAAAAAGTTTAGATTTTTCTGCAATAGAAAACAACCCCGCTCTTACGACAATAATTACTGCTGAAGATATACCTGGCGCTAAGAATGTTGGACCAATCAAAAAAGATCAACCAATATTTTGTTATGATAAAGTTGTCACTGCAGGTGATGTTTTAGCTATGCTTGTTGGCAAAAATGAAAATGCTTTAAGAAAGCTTATCGATAATGTAAAAATTGATTATGAGGAACTGCCTGTTGTTACTGATACTGAAAGTGCATTAAATGACAATACACAATTAATTCATCCCGAAAATAGAACTAACCTCATCAATCATTATCCTTTGCTGAAGGGAGATATCGATAAAGGGTTTGCAGAAAGTGATCATGTTATCGAACGGAAGTATACAACAACTTACCAAGAACATGCTTACATCGAACCAGAAACAGTTATAGCATTTCCATTAGAAGATAATAATGGAGTGAAAGTTATTGGTAGTATTCAAAATCCATATACTGCAAGAAGAGTAGTATCAGAGGTTATGAATATACCGCTCGCTGATGTAAAAATTGAACAGGCAGAGCTGGGTGGTTCTTTCGGGGGTAAAGATGATACGATGAATGTATTAGCTGCAAGGGCAGCTGTAGCTGTTTTGAAAACCGGGAAACCAATAAAAATAAAATACAGGCGTGAAGAATCGATAAAAGAATCCTACAAAAGACATCCATACAGATTAAACTATAAGGTTGGTTTTAATAATGATGGTAAAATCAATGCAATGAAGATTGATATTCTTGCTGATGGAGGTGCATACGCCTCGATGAGTCCTTTTGCAACGTGGCGGACTGTGGTTCAGGCAACAGGACCCTATGAAATAGAAAATGTTGAAACAAACGTTAAAGCAGTTTATACAAATAATCCTTATACAGGTGCTATGCGAGGGTTTGGTTCCCCCCAGCCAATATTTGCACAGGAATCCTTGATGGATGAAATTGCCAACGAATTAAATATTTCACCAATTCAAATTAGAATAAAGAATGGTTTCAAATCAGGGTCAATAACTGCAAGCGGGCAAAAGCTGGAAGAACATGAGATAACTTTGATAAATGTTATGGAAAAGGCGGTTTCAGAATCGAATTACAATTTAAAGTGGGAAAGATATAAAGAAGAAAATAAAAACATCTATGGAAACTTTATCATCAAAGAGAATCAAAATAATGAAAGTTTAATTTTAAAAGAAAACCAATTTATTTCTCCTGAAAATACCTGGCGTAAAGGCATCGGTTTATCAGTTAGTTTTAGAGGATGCTCTTTGGGAGCTGAAGGTATAGATGCAGTCACTGCTTATTTATCTTTACAACCCGAAGGCTCGATTCATCTTAGCTGCGGTTTGGCTGAAAACGGACAGGGCTTGCGAACAACATATTCAATTATTGTTTCAGAAGAATTGGGAATACCGATTGAAGATATCCACTATCTTAATTTAGATACAGGACATAATGCTGACAGCGGTCCTACTGTTGCTTCACGCTCTACTCTTATGGGTGGAGGTGCTGTGCAGAATGCTTCAACCATAATAAAAGAAAGACTGAAAAAAGTTTTGCGTAAACACTGGGATGTTACCGAAGATTGTAATTTATTATTTAATGGTGGCCTTATTACAAATGAAAACGGTGATAAAAAAATATCAATCAAAGAACTTTGCAGCTTAGCTTATAACGAAGGCTGTGATATGTCAGTAATTGGTTCATACACCGGACCTAAAGTCGATTGGGATGAAAAAAACGGACAGGGAAATGCTTACTTCACGTATGTTTACGGTTGTCAGGTCGCAGAAGTATCTGTAAATATATCAACGGGCGAAGTGTATGTTAACAAAGTTACAGCAGTACATGATGCGGGTACTGTGATTAATTTACTTGGTGCAGAGGGGCAGGTTTATGGTGGAGTCACTCAGGGGGCAGGTTTGTGTCTTTGGGAAGAATTAAATTCAGAGGAGGGTAATATCAAGGAGTTAAATTATGACCAGTATTTAATTCCTACAAGTAAAGACATTGACGAAATACAACCATTCTTTGTCGAAGGAAAAGAAAAATTCGGACCCTGGGGTGCAAAATCTCTTGGTGAACCAACACTTGAAATAACATCTGCTGCGATTGCAAACGCAATATTTAATGCGACGGGTTTACGGTACAGAAATTTACCGATAAATCTTGAAGAAATAATTTTGTTAAGAAAATTAAAACCCACTAATTTTAAAAGAGGTAGTGAATTGTGATTCCTGAAATAGATTATATTAAGACTTATGATTTACATGAAGCATTAGAACTTTTGAGTAGTAATAAAGTTAACTTAAAAGTTATAGCGGGTGGCACAGATATTATTCCTGGATTTCAGCATAATTATTCAAGATTTTCTAAAATAAATAAGTTAATAGATATTAACAGTATCAATGAATTAAAATCTATTGAGGTCAAGAAAGACAATATTGAGGTTGGAGCTGGTCTTACTTTCACTGAGATAATATCAAATAAAGAAATATTTAAAGCATTTCCACTATTGGTAAAAGCAATTTCCACGATTGGCAGTGTTCAGATTAGAAATCGAGCAACAATTGGCGGAAACATTATAAATAATGCACCGTGTGCAGACAGTCTTTCACCATTGCTCGTATACAATGCAAGTTTGAGAATTCTGTCTAATAGTAAAACTAAAATAGTATTTTTAAAGGATTTTCTTATTGATGCATATAAAACTCGTATAAAGCGTGACGAACTATTATCTCATATAATTATTCCAAAAATATCGAAAGAATATACAGGAGATTTCTATAAACTTGGAAGACGCAGGGGGGTTGCTATTAGCAGATTAAGTCTTGCAGTATTGTTGAAATTTGATGAACAAATTATAGAGAATTTGAAAATCGCAGGAGGGGCAATTACACCTGTTGCAATGAGATTTACTGATATTGAGAAAATGGGGATAGGTGAGAAACTCTCGAATGAACTTTTAGTATCTTTATCACAGGAGATCGGGAGAACAGTTTTAGAGGTAACCGGATTAAGATGGTCGAGTGCTTATAAATTACCGGTTGTCCAACAAGCATTATATCAAATACTTGTTAACATTTGTAAAAAATCGAAAAGTGTAAATGCTGATTAAAATAGAGTTTATATTAAATGAAAAAAGTGTTTGCATAAATACTAACGCAAATAGAAGGTTGTTAGATATTTTAAGAGACGATTTTTCATTAACAGGGACGAAAGAAGGCTGCGGAATTGGGGAATGCGGTGCTTGTACTGTATTAATGAATAAGAAAGCTGTTAATTCCTGTTTAGTGTTAGCCGGTCAGGTAAATGGTTCAGAAATATTAACTATAGAGGGAGTTGCGAAGAATGGTTTACATAAGTTACAGGAAAACTTTTTAAAAGCAGGAGCTGTGCAGTGCGGCTTTTGTACACCAGGTGTTATCATGTCTGCGTATGCATTGTTATTGGAAAAATCCAATCCCACCGAAGAAGAAATAAAAGAAGCGATTGCCGGTAATCTATGCCGTTGTACAGGTTATAAACAGATTATCAAAGCAATCAGGGATACCGTTTCTTGATATTCTTTTACAAAAATTATTCTTGGTAAGAAATATCAAAGAGATAATTGTAATTTTTAGTTAGATGTTCAATTATATTAGTGATTTTTTCAAAACCAGATTCTGATTTCATAATCTTTCCATTCTTATCCAATTTCAGTTTTAAAACCTTATTTTCATTTCTAAGATTTAAAGTCGATTCACCTTTCTTATTTGTTGATAAACAAAACCCTTCATTCTTACTATTTAGAAACTCATAGTCGTTGCTAAAGATTGTTAGTTTATTTTTATACGGTGTACCGTCATAAGGACAGAAGGTTGTACAGTTCCCGCATTCATTGC
>CAYYJH010000033.1:10559-29291 GCA_964472195.1 uncultured Ignavibacteriaceae bacterium
ACTTCAACACATTTATTGCATTTGTAATTACAACTCAGACACCTTACTGCCATGCTTCGTTCATCGTCTGTTTCTTCGATGAACACTTTGCCTTCATTTATTAACAATGTTTCATTTATCGTTTTCATATTAATTGAGTAATCAGATCTCCTTTGACTCAAGCCAAGTTTGTTTAATATAGAGTTAGAGACAGTAACTCCATCGGCAATTGCTTCGACAACAGTTGCAGGACCTCGATACGCATCACCCCCAATATAAGTTTTTGATTTACTGGTTTCGAGTGTGGATTTATTTACAATAAGATTTTCGTTTTTTAACAGTTTGTTCTTACTGAGTAATTCATAATCAACTTTTTCACCAACAGCTGCAATTACTGTGTCGAAGTTTAATATGATATAATCATTATTAATTGGAGTTACTTTTCGTCTGCTATCTGAATCTAAGTCTGATAATTTCATTCTCTGGCATTTTAAGACACCATTTACAAAACTTAAAGGCTGGAGAAGTTCAAGGAATTTAACTCCATCTTTTATAGCACCATCAAATTCTTCCAAATCTGCAGGCATGTATTTTTTTGTTCGTCTGTAAATAATGCATACTTCTTCAACTCCAGGTAATCTTTTAGCTGCTCGTGCTGAATCCATCGCAGAATTACCACCTCCTATAACAGCAACTCTTTTACCGATATTGTTAAATTCTTTTTTGTTAAAACTTTTAAGAAACTGTATCGCATCTAAAACATTATCGTTATTATCATTCAAAAGTAATTCTTTTGACACACCGGCTCCTATGGCAATGTATACAAATTGATAACCAGATTTATTTATGTTTGAAATAATAAAATCCGGATTAGTGTTATACTGGAATTCAACTCCAAACTTTTTAATAAATTCTACATCTTTTATTATAACAGAATAGGGTATTCGGAAGGAGGGTATCACGTGTGATACGTTACCACCCGCTTTGTTTGTTTTTTCAAAGACTGTTACCCTAACGCCAGCTTTTGCTAAAAAATATGCAGTCGTTAGACCTGAAGGTCCCGCACCAATTACGGCAACTTTAACGTTTGTATTTATAGTTTTCTTCTTAACGTTCTGTATTAAATCATCAAGACCTTTTTCAGCAGCGATTCTCTTTAGCTCTCGAATTTGAACCGGTTTATCGTATTCCCATCTTGTACACTGTGTTTCACACTGGTGATCACAAATGTATCCCGTTATGTTTGGCAGAGGATTTATATCTGTAATCACTTCTATAGCTTTAAGATAGTTACCTTCTTTGATATGATGAATATATTCTGCTACATCCTGGTGGATAGGACATGCAATTTTGCATGGAGCTATGTAACAATCAAAAACTGGCAGGGATTGATTCACAGAAATCGATTCAATATCCTTGAATTCTTTTTTATAAAAATCATTTACAATGGAATCTTTCGCGAGTTCATTCAATTTTCCTAATTTTATTTGAACACCATGAAATTCTGAAATTTCATGCTTTATATAATCAGATATTTGTGACAATCTCATATAGCTACCAGGTTTTAATAAATCGGTCACAAGTGTTACAGGAGATATACCTGATTGGATTAGATCTTTAATATTCCTAATTGAAGCTCCTCCTGAGTATGAAATCGGGATATTTCCATCGAACTCCTTCGCAATTTTGTGAGCCAGGTTGATTGTTAATGGGAAGAGTGCTCTACCTGATAGATACATCTCATCACCTGGAAGATTATTGGAATTATTTAAAACACTTAATGTATTGGTTAGTTTTATTCCGAAGGATTTCTTTTTTTTATTTGAAAAATCTACGAGTCGCTTCAACATTGGAATACAATCATTATACTGAAGATCGTTTGCAAAAGCATTTTCATCTAAAGCAATGTGGTCATAGCCCTGTTCTGATAAAATCGTCTTGACGGTTTCATAACCTAATAAAGTTGGATTAAGTTTAACATAAGTGTCTAATCCTTTTTCTTTAATCAAATATTTTACTATTGATTCAATTTCATCTGAGGGACATCCGTGCATAGTTGATAAGGTTATCGATTTAGATATTTGAGGCGATATGTTTTTTATTTTAGTTTTTAGAATATTCAATCTACTTTTTATATCATAAGTCTTCTGGAGTAGTGAAATGAAATCCTCATTGTTTAATAATTCGAGTAACTCATTTTTATATTTGTTAAATAAAATGTGTTTCGAACAATCTTGAATATCATCAATGAATTTATTAACAACATTAGATTTTATACCCTTCAAATCATAGCCTACACTCAAATTAAACAAAAAACCTTTTTCGATACTGCTAGAGAATGAAAAGAGTTCTTTCAGAAAATGAATCAGGAACCAGGCTTTTAAATATTCGTCGAAAGAAGAACCGAGATTTAATTCCTGTGACCATTCTGTATTGTATCCTTCATCAGCAGCATAGATACAGGGTTTTTCAATTATCAGTTCATCTAAAGCTTGTACTGTCTTAAGTTCAAAAAATCTTCCTCCGCAGATATAAGAACATAAAATGTTCTGTGCCATTTGAGTATGTGGTCCGGCAGCAGGTCCTACGGGCGAATCAATCTCCTCGTCCAATATTTTAAATTTGAAATCAGTATTAAAATAAACAAACCCGCGTGAAGGAATATTAAAGATTGAGTCATACTTTTTATATTCATTGAAAATCCAAAAGAGTAATTTCCTGAAAGGAATGGTTTTCATTTTATCGGACATAGGAATTCTTATTAAGAGAAATTATCATGTGCATTAATATTAATATAAATATAAGATATATTTGTATTAAAATCTGTTTTTAAAATTATTTTCAAGATTACATACTACTTAGTCCATTCAATTTGAATATGAGCAACAAACAAAAAATATTAGACCTTGCTGAGAAGTATAAGAATTATACTGCTAAGAATCTTTCAAAGCTTATACAGAAGAAATCATTGAGTCGTGATGAATCCGAGGCTGCTTTTGAATTAAAACGTCAGATGGAAGAAGCAAAATTTGACGAAGTTTTCATTGATGGGATTGGAAATGTTATAGGTAGAATTGGCAATGGTAAAAAAATTATTGCAATTGATGGTCATATAGATACAGTGGATGTAGGCAATATGGAGACTTGGGAGTTCAAACCTTTAGCAGGAGAAATTAAAGATGGATTTGTACACGGCAGGGGAAGTGTAGATCAAAAAGGAGGTACGGCGGCTTTTGTTACTGCCGGAAGAATTTTAAAAGACCTTGTAATGAAAAATGATGTTACGGTTTATTTTGTAGGTTCAATTATGGAAGAAGACTGCGATGGTTTGTGCTGGAAATATATTATAGAAGAAGATACAATTAAACCGGATTGTGTAGTCATCACAGAACCGACAAACATGAAAATTTATCGAGGACATCGTGGAAGAATGGAGATTGAAGTAGAGTTTACTGGAGTCTCTGCACATGGCTCTGCTCCCGAAAGAGGAAAGAATGCAATTTACATGGCTTCCGAATCTGCACTAAGAGTTGAAAAATTAAATGAAGAGCTTTTTGTAGACCAATTCCTTGGTAAAGGTTCGATAACTGTGACTGATATGAAATCGTCCACTCCTTCGTTGTGTGCTGTTCCTGATTATTGCAAGCTGCATCTCGATAGACGGCTTACTTGGGGGGAAGATAAGAAGTTTGCTGTTACGCAGATAAGAGAATTGATAAAAGGTATTAACGCCGAGGTAAAGGTTCTTCAATATAGAGAAAAATCCCACAAGGGTATAGAATACGGAATGGAGAAATACTATCCAACGTGGATGTTAAAAGAAGATCACCCAATAATTCAGAAAGGTATTGAAACATATACAAACCTGTTTAATGAAAAACCAATCATAGATAAATGGACTTTTTCTACTAATGCAGTTGTAATAAATGGGATTTATGAAATTCCTGTTGTGGGTTTTGGTCCGGGGGATGAAACCTTAGCTCATGCACCGAATGAAAAAGTACCAATAGAACACCTGGTTAAAGCGAGTGCATTCTATGCACATTTTTGTGAATATTTTTAAAATAAAAAGTAAAGAATTCTTATGGTTTCAAATTTGAAGGGAAAACATTTTCTGACTACCGACGACTGGACAAAGGAATATTTAGATACCGTATTTGAGACGGCTTTTGATTTGAAAAATAGATTTGCTAAAGAAGAACCGACTTTGTATTTACCACACAAAACTCTGTTTATGATATTCTTCGAACAATCTACGAGAACACGGAATTCTATGGAAGCAGGAATGACACAACTTGGCGGACATGCTCATGACTTGACAGTTGATAAGATGCAGCTATCTCATGGCGAATCAGCAAAAGATACTGCTGTTATTTTAAGCAGGATGGGACATGGAATTGCGTCGCGGAATTGTTTTTATGGGATTGGTAATAAGTATCTTTCGGAGATGGCAGAATATTCTACGAAGTCAGTAATGTCTTTGCAGGATGATATATACCATCCCTTTCAGGGGCTTGCAGATTTAATGACTATCTTTGAATATTACGGTAAGGAAATTCAGAATCTGAAGGTAACAGTTACGTGGGCTTACGCTGATACACATTCTAAACCGCTATCAGTTCCACAAACACAGATATTATTATTTCCGAGATATGGAATTGATGTAACGGTTGCTCACCCTAAAGAATTTCCATTGAGTGAAGACATTGTTAAGAAAGCTCAATTGAATGCTAAAGCGGGAGGTGGTAATGTTAACTTCACAAATGATATGGATGAAGCATTCAAAGATGCTCAAGTTGTTGTACCCAAGAACTGGGGTGGTTTTGGGAATTATGGTGTGCAGGAATATTTAGACAATGAGGAAGCATGCAATAGGGAAATGAAAGTTAATCTTGAAAAGTACAGGGATTGGATATGCGATGAACGTCGAATTAAATTAGCAGATGATAATATAAAGCTGATGCACGCATTACCTGCAGATAGAGGTCATGAAGTTACAGATGATATATTAGATAATCCGGAAATCTCAATTGTTTTCGATGAAGCAGAAAACAGGCTTCATACTGCAAAAGCTATTATGTCATTAACAATGTAAATCATGTCTCATTACTTTTACCAATGTTTCGACTGTAAAAAGGATTACACTTCCGAAGAGATAGAAGGAAAAACAATCTACCTCTGTCCTCATTGCGGAGAAGCTGAAAAGAACATGCCGCTGAAAGGTGTTTTAAAAGTTGTTTATGATTACAAATTTATCAAAAGGCATAATACAAAAGAGGAATTCTTACAGTTACCAGTCGGTGAATTCTGGGCATATCCATATTTATGGTCCCTTAATATTTCTGATAATAAATTCGATAATATTCCGACATCTTATAATAATAAGATAGCTTTGAATAATCATCCAGTTGTTGAAGGCAATATAGACGGAAGAAAATTATATTTCCTTGACGAAACACGCAATCCAACTTTTTCTTTTAAAGACAGAGCAACTACCCTGGTCGCATTGAAAGCTATTCAAAGTGGAAACAATGAAATTGCTGCAGCATCAACCGGTAATGCAGGTTCATCGTTAGCAGGAATATGTTCTAAGCTTGGGCTGAGGTCTCATATTTTTGTTCCCAGAAATATTCCGGAAGGAAAACTCATCCAGATAAAATCTTATGGTGCTAATGTCTATACAGTAGATGGAGATTATGATATGGCGTTTGATCTATGTCAGGAAATTTCTCAAAAGAAAGGATGGTATAATCGCAACACAGCTTTTAATCCTTTAACAATAGAAGGTAAAAAGTCTGCTGCTTACGATATTTTTCTTTCATTCGAAGGTAAATTACCCGAATATATTTTTATACCAGTAGGTGATGGTGTAATAATTTCCGGATTATTTAAAGGATTATGTGAGCTATTACAATTAGGGTGGGTTAAAAAAATACCGAAAATTATTGGGGTGCAGTCGGAAGGGAGTAATGCATTAATTCGTTATCTTGTAACAGGTAAGTTCGAATATAGACCAGCATCAACAATAGCAGATGGAATTTGTTCAGGAGCTCCCAGGAATTTGTATATGGCAGCGGATGCAATAAAAAATTCAGAAGGATTTGGGATTGAAATTACTGACAGTGAAATATTGAAAGCACAAAAGTCGATTGCTAATAGTATCGGTATATTAGTTGAACCCGCAGGAGCCGCTTCTTATGCGGGATTCATAAAAGTTATTGATTCATCACACATAAATCAAACTGATGATGTCCTGATAATATTAACCGGTAGTGGATTAAAAGATATACAATCATTAAAGAGCTGGAATCTACTAAATGACGCTAAAAGTTACGATGAATGGAAAAGTACGTTAATGTAAAAATAATAAATAGGTAAAGGTAATTCATATTTAATAAATTCTAAACTCAGTTAGCATTTAGTATTAAATTATTCTAATTAACCTTCCGTTTTGAATTTAGTTTACAAAATAGAAATTTTATATTTACATTTGATCATAATATATTAAACTTTAATATTAAAAATACATATGAGTAAATTACCAAGTACACAAAAATTTGCACATAGGCATATTGGACCAGATGATAAAGAAATCAATTCCATGCTTAAAACAATTAATTTTAAATCACTCGATGAATTAATTGACAATACTATTCCTAATAATATACTCCTAAAAGAAAAAATAAAACTTGATGAACCACTTTCAGAATATCAATTCATAAAGAAGCTAAAATCAATTGCACAAAAGAATAAAGTTTTCAAAACATATATTGGCCTGGGTTATTACCCGACCATCACCCCTACTGTTATTCTAAGAAATATTTTTGAAAATCCCGGATGGTATACACAATATACACCGTATCAAGCAGAAATATCGCAGGGGAGACTCGAAGCATTGCTTAATTTTCAAACAATGGTCACTGACCTAACAGGTATGGATATTGCGAATTCGTCTTTATTGGATGAAGGGACAGCTGCTGCTGAAGCAATGCTAATGTGTAATTCGCTGAGAAAAAGAAGTAAACCAGACTCGAATGTAATTTTCGTCTCAGAAGAATGTTTCCCTCAAACTATAGAAGTTGTTAAAACAAGAGCGGAAGCCGTTGGTGTTGAAGTCAAAGTTGGTAACCATAGAACTGTGGAATTATCTGATAGCATTTTTGCAGTACTTGTTCAATATCCGGCATCAGATGGTGAAATATACAATTATAGAGAGTTCTTTGACAAAGCAGAACAGAAAAAAATATTTAAAATCGTAGCTGCGGATTTATTAAGCCTAACTCTTTTAACTCCTCCTAATGAATTCGGAGCCGATGTTGTCGTAGGAACTACACAAAGGCTGGGAATTCCATTGGGTTTCGGTGGTCCACACGCAGGATATTTTGCGACAAAAGATGAATATAAACGAAACATACCTGGAAGAATTATAGGTGTTTCCATAGATGACGATGGAAACAAAGCATATAGGATGGCGTTACAAACAAGAGAGCAGCATATTAAAAGAGATAAAGCTACAAGCAATATTTGTACGTCTCAAGTATTATTAGCAATTATGGCGGGTATGTATGCAGTATATCACGGACCGGATGGTCTTAATAATATTGCTCGAAGGATCTTAGGATTGACTAAACTTCTTGATGGTTTATTAAAAAAACTTGGATATAATCAGATTAATATAAATTACTTTGATACTTTGAAGATTGAATTTAATAAAAGTGATCGAGATAAAATTGAGAACATAAGAAAAAATGCTGAGTCTAAAAAAATAAATTTTAGATACTTTGATAATTTTATTGGTATTTCAGTAAGCGAAATTACAGATCTTGAAGATATTGCAAGTATTATATCTATATTTGCTGCAAATGACACGGATGATATTGAAATAGATATCGATTTAGATTCTGTAAATATAAAATATACTTCTGAATTTGAAAGAAAAAGCAAATACTTAACACATCCGGTATTTCATTGTTATCATTCGGAGATGGAATTCACAAGATATTTAAAATATTTAGAGAACAGGGATCTTTCTTTAACCGGTTCGATGATACCTCTTGGCTCATGCACAATGAAACTCAGTGCAACTACAGAAATGTTGGGTTTATCCTGGTCTGAATTTGCAGATATACATCCATTTGTCCCACTTGAACAGGCTGAAGGATATATGGAAATAATTAATAAATTGGAAAGTGATTTATGTAAAATAACAGGGTTTGCTGGATTTTCACTACAGCCAAATTCAGGAGCACAAGGGGAATATACTGGTTTAATGATTATACGTAAGTACCATCGAAATAAAGGTAATACACAGCGTAATATAGTGTTAATTCCCTCATCAGCACATGGAACAAATCCAGCAAGTGCGGTTATGGCTGGAATGAAAGTAGTAGTAGTGAATTGTGATGAAAAGGGTAACATAGATATAAATGATTTAAGGATGAAGTCTGTGGAAAACAAAGAACGTTTAGCTGCTCTGATGGTGACTTATCCTTCTACTCATGGTGTTTTTGAATCAACAATTAAAGAAGTTTGTAATATTATTCACGAAAATGGAGGTCAGGTGTATTTAGATGGAGCAAACATGAATGCACAGGTTGGTTTAACAAGCCCGGCAATGGTTGGAGCAGATGTCTGTCATTTGAATCTTCACAAAACATTTTCCATACCACATGGTGGTGGTGGACCGGGTGTAGGTCCAGTTGGAGTTGCATCTCATTTAGTTCCATTTTTACCAGGTCATCCTCTTGTAAGAACTGGTGGCGAGAAAGCAATAAGTGCGGTTTCATCAGCACCTTGGGGGAGTCCGCTTGTTTTGATCATTTCATATGCGTATATATCAATGATGGGCGAGGAGGGTTTAACAAAAGCATCTAAGGTTGCAATACTAAATGCAAATTATGTAAAAGAAAGATTGAAGGATTATTATAAAGTTTTATATACAGGAGACAGTGGAAATGTAGCTCACGAATTAATTTTCGATTTCAGGGAGTTCAAAGCTGGAACAAAAATTGAAGTTGAGGATATATCAAAAAGGTTAATGGATTATAGTTTCCATGCACCGACAGTTTCCTTCCCTGTTCCTGGGACTATGATGTTTGAACCAACAGAAAGTGAATCACAGGCAGAACTCGATAGATATTGTGATGCAATGATCTCGATAAGGGAAGAGATTAGCGATATTCAATCCGGTGTTGCTGATAAGGTTGATAATCTCTTGAAGAATGCACCCCATACTGCATTAAATGTTTCTGCGGATGAATGGTCGCATCCTTATTCCAGAAGGAGGGCTGCTTATCCTGTTGAGAATTTAATAAAAAATAAATTCTGGACACCTGTTAGTAGAATAGATAATGCTTACGGTGATAGAAATTTATTTTGCAGCTGCATTCCAGTCAGTGAACTGATCAAAGACGAAGAAAAAATTCAGAAAGAAGTTATGACTGAATAAATTTCATAATCTAAACACATTTAATCTATGTTAAAAAAAGGTCAGAGAGTATTGGCAGCGATAATGTTTACCGACATGGTCGGTTATACAGCATTAACGCAGGAGGATGAAAAAAAATCCAAAGAGTTTCGTGACAGACACAGAGAAGTACTTCAAAACTCTACCAACAATCATAATGGAAAAACTTTACAATACTGGGGTGATGGAACGTTGACAATTTTTGATAGTGCGGTTGAAGCTGTTAATTGTGCAATTGAAATACAGAGGGAACTACAGAAAGAACCAAAAATCCCTTTGAGAATTGGGATACATGTTGGAGATATCGTTTATGATGATGAAGGAATATATGGAGACGGTGTCAATCTTGCATCGAGGTTGGAAACACTTTCTATTTCAGGAGGGGTTTTAATTTCATACAAAGTAAACGATGAAATAAAGAATCAACACGGAGTCAACACGAAGTCAATGGGTGAGTTTGAATTGAAGAATGTAAAGAAACCCATCGAAGTCTTTGCTATTACAAACGAAGGTCTGGTTATCCCAAAACTGGAAGAACTTAAGAAAAAGGCAAGGAGAAGAGGAAAAATCAATGTTATATTAATTTCTGTATTAGCATTTTTTTTAATTCTAGTTACATTTTTTATTTACAAATATGGAGATATTCTTCTCAATAATTCCGATAAGAATATTTCAATAGAGTTATCATCACCTGTTGAGCAAGTAAAGAATTTTATTACTGATGTTGGTACAAAGGATTTGAAATCCGCTTATAGCAGGCAAATGAATGAATTGTGGAGTGACTATAATAAATTCCGCTCAAATGAATTATTCGGTGAAATTGATAGTGCAATAATAAATAACTACAATTTAAAAGAAGATGATAGTTTACGCGCGGTAGTGTACTTAGAATATTCTTTATATTGCAAAGGTGATAGAAGCGGAAAGTATGAACAAAATTTTGTGTTAGAGAAAATAGATACTACCTGGAAAATAATGAAAACAGATGACATTTCGTTCAAGTCATTTACAAAACAAAAGAAAACAAAAACTCAAAAAACTACTGAGAAAAAAACAGACGAACAACTGCAAAAGGAAAAAATTCGTGAAAACCTACTCAAAAAAAGTATTATAAGAAGGGAGAAACTAAAAAAGAAATTGAACAAGTAAGCAATGCATTAGTAATAATCATATCAATTAAAATCTTTTTAATCCATCAATTATTTTTACTGTTTCATGCATATTTTAAAAATCCCTTGAGTTATCCATAACAGCAGCTTCTTTTAAATATTAAAAGTAAATAAAACTTTTGCAGATAATTTATTTATTGTCTAAAGCAATATTGATTGTCAACGTTGTTCCTTTATCTTTTATCCCACTGATATCCATAGTTCCTTTCCATAATAATATCCTTTCGCGAATTCCAATAAGACCGAATGATTTTGGATGGTTTATTTTTCCCTCTTTTATACCGACACCATTATCTTTAACTGTTAGGCATAAATTATTATTTTGTTTTATTAAGCTAACATCGACTTTAGTCGCTCTTGAATGACGAGTAACGTTTGTTAATGCCTCCTGTACAATTCTATATAATGATATAGAAAGTTTTTTATCAAGGAGAATTTCTTCAGGTTTAAACTTAACATTGCATTTAATTCCTGTATGTTTATGAAACTCATCAGCTTGCCATTCAATAGAAGCTGGTAATCCCAGGTCATCTATTATGCTTGGTCTTAATTCAGTAGAAATTTTGTGAATTGTTTCGCTAGCTGAATCAAGGAGTTTCTTAGTAGTATTAATTTTTTTGGACTCCGCTTTTTTTCTTTTAGGAAGAGACTTTTCAAGTTCTGAGATATTTATTTTTGCAGCAGTTAATAATTGTCCAAGATCATCATGAATTTCTCTTGCTACCGAAGCTCTTTCTTCTTCTCTTACTGTTTGTAAATGAGCTGACAAATTTCTGAGTTGTTCCCGGGATGATTTAATATTTCTTTCAGTATTAGCTCTTTCTGTTATATCCCTGGCATATATAGCAAACAGATACACTTCACCTTTTGAATCTAGAATGGGATGAACATTGTTTTCGAAAATATATCCGTCTCGTTCATCAACAAATTGTTTTGGCTTTTTAGATTTAACTACATCTTCAGCTATAGCTTTTCTCTTTTTTACAACTTTCATCGGAAGGAAATTGAAAATAGACTTACCCATGAAGGTGTTAGGTTTAAGGTTTAATCGTTTTGCAGCAATATCGTTAATTAAAATGACTTTATAATTTCTATCTATCAAAATCATCGAATCAAATGATGAATTTATAAGAACGTTTGTTGTTTCTTCGCTTCGCTTTATTTTTTCCTGAGCATTTTTAAGTTCAGTAATATCGATAGCAATATTTAAAATGTATTTTATTTTAGCAAAAGCATCGAGTACTGGATAAACTGTGTAAAGGGCAGGGAATCTTTCACCATTCTTTCGCACTAATTCGAGTTCTTCCGTTACACCTTTTTCTTCCTTAAGTATTCTTTGAATGGCTTCAGAATACCTATTAATATTATCAGTAGTATGAAGAATCGATACTGGTTTTTTTATCACTTCATCTCGTTTATACTCAAAAATCTTTTCGGAGCCCGGACTAAACTCAAGGATTAAAGCATCCTTGCCATCTAGATTAGTAAGAACAAAAGATATGTTGCTTGCAGCATTGAAAATTGATTTGAGACGTTTTTCGTTTTCTATTAAAGTTTCCTCAGTAATCTTTCTATCAGCTATGCTGCTCAATTGTTTTCCAAGTGTGTCAAGTAAGTTTCTTTCTTCCTTAATGAATGGTCCCTCAAATTTTCGTGGTTTTTCCTGCAAATAGAAAACGTCGATACATCCGACTTTATGATTAGAAACTAATATATCAGTGGATAACTTCCATTTCGTTTCATTGAAATTCTCAGTTACAAATCTATTATCACCAAACGTAATTCTTGCACATGTTATATCAGTATGCTGAAATGCAGGAGGAATAAATGTTACGGCTTTCTGGAAAATGCTGTTCAAAGATAGATCATATTCTTCTATTAATTTTATTGTGCTGAAAAGACAGTTTAATTCTTTAACTCTTTCCAATAAATCGTGCTGTAGTTTATCATAAGTTTTTTTTGACAGGTCTTTGTGGCTTAATGAATTTTCGAATTCGATGATTCTTTTTCTTAACAGTTCATTTTCTGAAATGAGGTCTGACTTTGATTTATTTGAATATTCTAATTCTTTTAATTCCATAGTGGTAAAAAATTATAGTGGGGGTATAATAAATTAAATTCACAACACAACTTGGAACAGGACTATAACTCATCTCAAATTATTTAATAATTATGTTTCTTTGAAAGATATAAGATAATTATGAAAGAATATATAAGTAATTCACTCGATTTATCGTAGGTGTTTGTCCTACACTTATTTGACACTTAAAATATTTATTAATTCAAAACTGTTTGAGAAGCTTCATTAGTTCAATGGGTTATACAATATTTACTGCAAATAAGAAAAAAGTTTTGTATGTTAAATAAGTTTTTCAAAGGACTATTTTAAAAAGTAAATTCTTTAGAACTTTATTTTCAAAGTGTTTTAATAATGAGCTAATCTATAAGAAGCATTACAACTTTTTAAATAGCCCTTAATTTTTTTTAAAAAATGAATACAAAAGAAATCTTAACAAAATATTTTAAGATAGCAGTCGTAGGTTTTTCTGAGGATGAGTTACGCGACAGTCGCAAAGTGGCAAAGTATATGGCAGACGAGGGGTATAAAATTTACGGTGTAAATCCAAAGCTCGCTGGAAAAACGATTGATGGAATAAAATGTTTTAGCAGCCTTGCCGAACTACCTGAGAAAATTGACATCGTAAATATTTTTAGAAAACCCCATTTTGTATTTGACATCGTTAAGGAGGTTCTTGAATTGGGATATAAACCAAAAGTAATATGGACACAATTAGGTATTTTTAACGAGAAGGCAAAGGAACTGGCTTTACAGGAAAAGATGGAATATATTGAAAACAAATGTCTTTACATTGAACACAGAAAAAACGGGTTGTCCAAGAAGCTATTTTAGCGTTATAACAATTTAGTGATATAAAATTAATTCGTGAAATTAAATCAATTCTTCAAATCAAAAGTTTTCTTTGCACTACTTTCTTTCGCTATTTCATTTTTTGTATATGTCTTAACGCTTGCTCCAACAGTTTCATTCATTGATTCCGGTGAATTAGCTACAGTTTGTATTAAACTCGGAATAGCGCATCCTACAGGTTACCCGTTGTTTACAATATTGGGAAATCTTTTTTCGAAAATACCTATAGGGGAGGAAATATACAGACTAAATTTAATGAGTGCTGTTTTGTCATCGTTAGGTGTTCTGATCTTTTTTCACTTAGTAGTTTTTCTGTTTAAGGGACTAAATTATAACATTTTTAATAAAGCATCTAAAACAGAAATAAAATCATCCAAAAGACAAAAAGAGAAAGTAAAAAATTTATCTGCTTCTTTTAAACTTGATTCACTGTCAATTTATTTCGTCGCTTTATCATCTTCTCTTATTCTTGCGTTTTCTTTGACTTATTGGAGCATAGCAAATTCAATTGAAGTTTATTCACTCCATTCATTATTTCTCATTTTACTGATTTATGTTTTTCTTAAAGCATGCAATTCCATAAGTTCTAATGAAGTTAGTTTATTAAGAAGAGAGAAATACTGGTTAACATTTGCTTTTATACTGGGTTTAAGTTTCACAAATCATTTAACGACACTTTTTTTGGGGATTGGTACTATCTATTTGTATTTCGGAGTAAATGGATTCAATAAGAATTCATTGCAGCGAATATTCTATATGATAATTCCATTTATAATAGGTTTGTCAGTCTATTTGTATTTACCTTTCCGTGCCGATAATCCAATCCTGAGTTGGGGTAATCCATATAATTTTGAAAACTTCTATCGGCATATATCCGGAAAACAATTTAGTGTGTGGATGTTTTCATCTACCGAAAATGCAGAAAAACAGTTTTCATACTTTGTCAATAATTTTCCAAAAGAATATTACTATATTCCTTTACTACTTGCAATATTTGGATTAGTAAAAATATTTAAGAATTATAAAAGACTTTTTAATTATACTATCTTATTATTTATATTCACTGTGTTATATGCAATAAATTATGATATTTACGATATAGATTCTTATTTTCTACTTGCATATATAGTTTCTGTAATATGGATTGCATTTGGTGTTTTCTTTCTTGCGGAAAAATTTAAAAAATCTTCCTTAAATATAAGTGCAGTTTCATTATTGCTTTGTATATTACCACTTACAGCAAATTATGAACTTACAGACGAGAGTGATAATTATTTTGTTCGGGATTTTACGTATAATGTATTCAAATCGGCTCCTGAGAATTCAATTATAATGTCCTCAGAATGGGATTTTTGGGTTTCAGCATCATTATATTTTCAGTATGTCAAGGAAATTAGAAAAGACCTGGTGGTTATCGATAAAGAGTTGTTAAGAAAAAGTTGGTATTTGGATTTTATCAAGATTCACTATCCGGAAATCTATGAACGCAGCAAAAATGAATTTGAAATATATAAATCAGATCTAATCAATTTCGAAAGGGAAACCTCAAGGTATACTAATCCGGTAACAGATGCTGACCGGCAATTAGTTCTTAAGATTCAGAGAGCATTCCACACTCTCTTAAACAGCATTTTGGAAAATAACCCGGAACGAAATTTTTATACAACTTTCGAAATTGAACAGGCGACTCAGGAAAGATTTGGAAATGATTATGTCAGAATCCCTGAAGGATTATTAATCAAGTACTCTAAAGTAAACAGTATTGATGAAAAATATAAAGAACCTGAATTTGAATTTCGTGTAACAAATAAAGATTCATATCATCATACTTTTATTATGAACGCATATTACAATTCCTTCTTATCACGGGCAAATTATTTAATGAACTTTTCGAAATATGATGATGCAGAAAAATTAATTAATCAAGCATTAAAAGTAACTCCACAGGGTCCGGAAGCATTACGTTTATTGAACAAGCTGAAACAGCTAAGAACACTTCAAAATCAATAATCACACTTGTGAAAATTGTGTTCATAATAATTGTCCTCATTATCATTCCTTTTTTTAACATACAAGTGTATGCTCAAAATAGTGAAATTAAAACAGAAACGGTTTCTAAAAACGATTCATTGCGAAAAACTCAAATATTTCTCAACAGAATTATTATTGAGGGAAATGAAGTTACCGAAGATGAAATCATTTTGAGAGAACTTTCTATACAAGAAAATTCTTATCTCGATCTCGAAAATCTTCAAGAGGATGTTCTAAGAATTTATAATCTTGGTTTATTTACAAAAGTTGACATTTTACCCATACCGATAGGGGAGAATAAGGTTAACTTGATTATTGAAGTGGAGGAAAGCTTTTATTTTCTTCCTGTCCCTATTGGAGGTTTCAGGGATGATGATTTCAAAAAGTTCTGGGCAGGAATTGATCTTATGTGGAGAAATTTTAGAGGCAGGAATGAAACAATAGGTTTAAATTTCGGTTTGTTTTATGAACCATTTATTAATTTATATTACAGTGTACCATGGATAGGTGAGAAAGAGCACTTCTTTTCCTCGATGGGAGTGGGGTATTCTGTCAATGAAAATCAAAGTACTGTCAACGAAAATGGAAGTTCAACTAACTCAGGAACTACTATTATTGAAAATTATGTATTAAAGAATTTTAACGGTAATTTTGCTTTCGGAAAATACATTACTAAATCTTTTTATTCGTATTTAAATTTTTCTTATAATCATTCATCAGTATCAGAATATAAGGAAGGCAGAACATTCAGTGAAGATGGTACAGATCAGTATCCAACACTAAGTATTGTCTTAGGTTATGACACAAGAAATTTAGTAGAATATGCAACTTATGGCTCTTTACATAAAGTTATATATACAAAATTTGGATTTTTTAATAATAATATTAATTTTAACAAATTCAAAGTAGATTTTAGAAGATACATACCAATAAAAATTACAGACGAATATTCAATAACTTTTGCTTCAAGGTTAAAGAGTTCGATAGCTTTTGGCGGAAGAATTCCCTCGTATCTTCACGAATTTTTTGGATACAATGAAATAATAAGGGGCTGGAATGAAATATTATTAGAAGGGGAAAATCAAATCGGATTATTCAATGAATTTCGAATTCCTCTCTTGAAACCCAGATATGTGCAGGGCAAGGATCATCCATTCGTAAAGAATATTTCTTTTCTCAAGAATTTCAATTATAAATATGGTATTTATTTAACTTTATTCTTTGACATAGGGGGTGTTTGGGACAAGAATGATAATTTTTTCAAAACAAAATACAGAAATGGTTTCGGAACAGGTCTTAATTTAATTATGCCCTTTGGATTTGTGGGTAGATTGGACCTTGCATTCAGGAAAGATAATGATGAACTCATACCACAATTGAACATTGCATTAAATGCTTCTTTCTAATAATTATTAAAAATGGAATATTATTTTACTGACAGAACTAATATTTTTGAAAACAAAAAAAAGTTGCTCTTTACAGGTAAAGGATACAAGCACTTAGCTAAAGTTTTACGAATGAAAAGCGGAGAACAAATCGAAGTTACGGATGGGGGACTTAATGTTTATAAATGCAGGATTAAATCGATCGATAAAAACAAAATAGTATGCACTATTATCCGGAAAAAATTTAACGTTAATGAGTCAAAAAGAAGTGTGACTTTATTCATCAGTCATTTAAAAAATATGAACAGGTTTGAATTTGCTATTGAGAAAGCAGTAGAGCTTGGTGTCAAAAATATTATTCCAGTAATTACGGAACATACAGTAAACAAAAAAGGTATATCATCTATAAGACTTAACCGATTAAAAAGTATTATCATATCGGCAATGGAGCAATCTCAAAGATGTTATCTTCCAAAAATTCATTCATCGCAGAGTTTTGATGAATTGATAGAAACATCGGACAAGACAAAACAAAAAATTGTAATGTACGAATTTGCAGATTCAACAAGCAAAATAAGTATGAATGAAAAAGAAGATGATGCTGCATTACTCATTGGTCCCGAAGGTGGATTCACAAAGAATGAAATCGATATTCTATTAAAAAATAACTGGCATGTGAGGTCACTTGGTTCGAGAAAACTAAGAGCAGAAACTGCTGCAATAGTTTCATTATATGAATTACTAAACTAAAATTATTTTTATAAATTATACATAAAGAAAATGAAACTCAAAACACTCATACTATCAATTCTGATTTTTATTTCTACATCGAGCGTTTACTCTCAGTTTGATAAACCGACTTTTCAATTGGGATTTGGTATTTCACAACCCTTTGATGAGTTAAAAGGGGGGAATCTCTATTACTATGGTACTTATAGTAATTTCCCAATTACTCTTATAGATTCAAGCTTTCTGAGAGATCACTACGGAGCGAAAACAGGATTCAATGTATTCGGTTCAGCTAAAATAAATTTCGATAAATATAATATCACGAGAGGCATAGTAACAATATCATACAACAACTTCAATACCTTTGAAGGTGATGAAGTAGGTACAGTTCCATTCTTAACCCAGCAGGGTGCATTACTGCAGAATGTTACTTACTCTTACAGTTTTACAAATTTTACAATTGGAGTTGGATTGGAAGTAGCGCCCCTCTCATTTACAAACGTAGTCAGCCCATTTTTTAATACAACTTTCAATTTTAATTTCTTAAGTGCCAGTCTTGTACGTACAGAATCCGCCTACGATAGTATTAAAGCAGAATTCGGTCCTGAACTCCGGTTGGGTATTGGTTTTAATACAGGAATCGAAGCTCGTGTATCGAAACAGATAGGTGTTGTATTGGGAATTAAATACGATATGGCGAATCTTTTATTAAAGCAGGATGCACGAGGATTTTCCGAAAGAGCAATTTTCGGTAAAGAGGGCATTCCTTTGAATGATGGGGGAGGCGAATACTGGTCGAACCTGCCGTACTTTGGAGGTGAATATCCCGGTTTATTTAATGCTAACCAAAAGAAAATAAACTTCGGTACGATATATCTCGCTGTGAACTTTTACCCTGAGATGAAAAAGACTACAGGTAAAGACTCGAAGTCGCCAAAAAATTACAGGCTGTATTATAGATGATTTGATTATTGACTCGTTCCCAAAGTCCTCTTTGGGAACAGTAAATATTTAATGTTTTTCGGTTACGAAAGAGCCATGCCT
>CAYYJH010000034.1:0-4316 GCA_964472195.1 uncultured Ignavibacteriaceae bacterium
AGAAGTTAACATGGTTTACTAATATGATAAAAGAAAAAAATGAACTTTGACTTACCTACAATAACTTATTCTAAAAGCAATTTAATCAATTTATATAATATATTATATAAATCATAAAAAACATTATCCGATTTGCCCGCTGCTGCGGTTATTTTTTTTGAGTCAATCAGTCTCTATCGTTCAAGCAAAGATAATATGAGTTCCCTTAAAAAAATTTTTCATATATCTAAACTTATCTAAATCTACTATTAATCCGTATAAATTATTTCGAGGTGGTTCATACATCACATCTCATTTTTATTAAAAAAAGGAAAGAGTTTATCAAAACCCCACAATAATAAAAAGGGTATTATGATTATTAAAAAAGACACAATCAAACCTTCTTTATCAAAAACCCCCGGGAAATATTCTGTAAATCCCCGCATACTTTTAGAAACTAACTGCCCGCCAATCACAACGTTCCAACGCATAAATAATACCTGTAACAAAAGCATCCCTGAAGAACACCATATCATAAAATTCTTCAGCTTCGAATTAAACTTAAATAAAGATGTTATGGTTAGCATAATAAACGGAACTAATGAAAAGAGTCCAAGCTGTAAAAAGATATAGGAAGTCTTGAGTTTTGTAACTATTAATTGTTTTAAAATATCCCATCTTTCAGTATGTTCATAAGCAATGGAAAGAACTTCCATAAGCTCAAGAGTAACAGCGATGATCATAAAACCCCAAAGCCACTTCGACATCAAATCGAGACATTCCTGGTCTATTTCTTTTTTCCTTAACCAGAAAACAAATTGATACAAAAAGATTAAGACAGCTAATCCCGAAACTATCGCAGAGAAAATAAATATAATAAACATGAGTGGTGTTGACCACCAAAGATTCGCTTTAATAGAACCAAAAAGAAAACCAACATAACCATGCAATATACACGCGATAGGTATACCAAAGCCTGCTAAAAAAACAATCAGCTTATGGTCATATTTTCTTGTATTATCATTTACGTTTGTATTCCCTAAAATGATAATATTATAAATAAATTTTGCTATGCCACGAGACTGTAAATATTTATTAATTAATTCTTCACGATAACAGAACCATATTTCTAAAATAACTATTAACATGTAAAACATATAAACAAAACCAAAACCACTCATCGCTGAGCTGTAATTTGGCGTTAGCATAATATTAAAGGCACGTCCCGGACTGCCAAGATGGTTCAAAAGCGGTAAGGTTGCAAAACATAGAAATGCAAATGATGAGACAAGGGCGAATTTCGCAATTGGTTTGAGTTTTTCCATTCCAAAGACATGATAAAAAGATGACACTATGAATGCTCCTGCAACCATACCTGTAATGTATGGATATAATACGATCATTACGGTCCATGTTATGTGCAGTTCATTCGGGAAAACAAAACCATCAACAGATTCCATTATACGACCTCCATATCGAGTCCAATGTAATAACACTTTGGATTAGTTCCTAAATCTGGTTTAAGCAATCCATATCTCCTTTTATGTAAAATTTTACGTATCGTGCTATCAGGATCTTTCAGGTTTCCGTATATTCTGGCGTTTCTTGGACAAGCATTCACACAAGCAGGAGCAAGACCTTTATGTATCCTGTGGTAGCACAATGTACATTTATCTGCAACGCCGCGGGAATGGTCAATATACCTGCAGCCATAAGGACAGGCTTGAACACAATAGCCACAACCCACACAATGTTTTTTATCAATTAGTACGACATAATCTGCTGATTTATAAGAGGCACCTACTGGACATACCTGTGTACAGGCAGAATCATAACAATGATTACATAATTTTGGGACAAAAAATGCTTTTACAATATCAGACTCCGGGAAATTATTCTGTTTGAAACTTTCAATTGCTCCCTTAGGCGAATCAACCCTGATTTGTTCATCTTTATTTATTTCATATCTTTCGACCCATGTCCTAAAATAATTTTCAGGTACATCATTTTCAATTTTACAGGCTCTAACACAAGCACCGCATCCAATACATCTTGTTGTATCGACAACAAATCCCCATTCATATTTTAGTAAATCTTCATAATTGTCTATACTTATTTTTTTATCCGTATCGGCAAATGCAAAAAAAGAACCAACGAGCACACCAGCGGTACTATATATACCTAATTTAATAAATTGACGTCTTTCCATCTTTTCCATTTTAACTAATCTTTTTTCTATCTTTTTATTTTTCCAAAAAACTTTATTATTTTAAATATTTCTTACTTAATGACATTCGCTGCAAAACTCCTCTTTATGACACTTACGGCATAATGTCTCACCTTTTTGAGATACGAGTTCTTTGTGCTCTTCAACAAATCCTTCAGGGTGGGGCATCTCCAGCTTGTGACATGACCTGCAGGAATTTTTCTTATGACAGAAATCACATGAGGATCTATTATTGCCAGCTGATTTCGGATGCAACTTTAACCATCCTTGTTTATGTGTAGACGGTCTCTTTGACATATGACAGGATGAACATTGATTGCTTGTATGACACCTCATGCAAAAATCAGCTTTCTGCCTTGCATATTTTTTATGTTCAAACGCCCAGTTTTCAGAATGGGGACTCGTACTTACTTTCAAATTCATCTTATGAATTTGTTCTGAGTGGCAATTTAAACAAATCTTTTCATCTCTCTTAGCTATCATTCCTGAATTTCCAAGGTGTGATGGCCATTCTATTTTCGGTGGATATTTTAAATCCTTGAAAGTCTTTTTTTCATGACACAACAAACAGAATTTTGCATTCCCATTTTTATAAATCCTTCCCGTCGTTTCATCTACTTTATGAAACAGATGACAGGTTCTGCATTCAACATAATTATGATGAGGACGACCGCTGAAATCCTTAACTAATTCTGCATGACAATCTTTACATTCAAATATTGTCGGGTGGTCCGGGATATCCTTAAAACTCTTTTCAGGTTTTTTATCGTGACATTCAGTACATTTATAAACAATCGGATGTATTCTCGATTGATTCACTTCGGTTAACAGGAAAATCGGTTCATGCGGATTGTGGCATTCAATACATTTTGTTTTAGCATCAACTACATTTAGAAATTTATAGTGCTCATTATGATCAACTTGAGGAAAATCCGACGGTCTTGCTTTTAGTTTTCGATGACAATAGAGACATCCCTCAAAATTATAATTTTTTTCCATTACACCCTGTTCTTTTGTAATATTTCCTGTACTATCACCTTTGTGATAAGCTACGTGTGTGTTTCCTGGACCATGACAATCAACACAGGGTACATTATAATGCGCATCCTTTTCATGTAATTGATACACATCGTCATGGCACTCGACACACGTTTCGATACTCTGATTTACTAATTTTTGAGATTGAATTTCCTTATTAGCATCCCATCTATAGTGTCCGTGTTCACCATAACTTTCCGGTTGAAATGCCCTATCTAATATAATACCTATAAAAACGAAGACTATGATAACAGAAAAGACAGTTACGATGTGTGATTTATCTTTCATCATAATCCTCCGGTATTGCCTCCCGAAATAATTACCCGAATAAGTTTTGAACAGTTCCTTATTTTTTTTATCTGATTCCAAGTTTTTTACAGATTATTTTAAAAATATTATATCTTAACCTTTCAAAAAGGATCTCCTAATCAGAAAAACTTTTTAATTCTTTCAGTTTTTTTGAGAATACAGTACTCACTAACTCATAATTGTGAACATATAAACTCGGATATTTTTTCAAATTAAATATAATATTTTTTATTTGTTTGACTTCCTGCTTTTCTTCTGAATTTAATTTTGATTCATCTAAATTTCTGATTACTTCATTAATCTCCTTAATTAATTCTTTTATTTCCTTCTCCCAATCGGACATCATATCAGCATAATCCTTATCGTGGCATTTCATACATATTTTTTTATCAGGCTTTATTAACTTATCCGATTCTATATGGCAATCGATACAGCCAACACCGCCTTCTTTCATATAATCGGGTTGGTCGAAGTGTAAATAACTCCCTTCATAGACCTTGGATTGAATATCGTGACATTTTACGCAGGCATCATTTGATTTTCCCTTTGAATGGTGGCAGCTGTTACAGTTATTTTTGTTCAGTATTAACTCTCCATGTTTTTGTGCATTGGAGTGACACTTCTCACAGGCAACCCTGTTTTTAACTATATGCAGGTTATGAGAAAAATTCATTCCAAATTTCTTGACGGATATCTCCTGGATTCCTGCATGACAACTATAGCATGCATTCGGGATGAATTCTGTATCTGATTTGAACTCCGG
>CAYYJH010000034.1:4416-7193 GCA_964472195.1 uncultured Ignavibacteriaceae bacterium
GGGTCATCTGATTTTTTAAAATGGCAGTTGACACAAGTAGATATTGTAACTTCAATATGTGAACCCTGGACAATTTGAGAATGACAGCTCGTACATTTCAAAGTCTTTCCTCTTCTCTGCTTTTCCAGATGGTTTTTATGATTGAAAGCTACACCCTTGAAATCAAATGTTGTATCACGGAATGCCTGAGATTCATGACAACCAGACCTTTCGCAAGCATGATCAGGTATTTCTGCCCACGGCTTTCTTTTCTTATAGGATAATGACAGATAATTAACAATCTGCACAAGACCATTCAGTTTCCCTTTAATAGTACCAGATACTCCGGGTTCAAAGTGGCACTCTACACAGTCAACATTATTATGAGCAGAAGTTCTCCAGCTCTGGTAAAATGTTTCCATATAATGGCAGGTTGGACAGAAAGTAGGACGTGATGTGATTTCTGCTGAAATAGAAAGTAGTATCAGAACAGTTAATAAATAAATCCCAAAAAACAGAAGAAATCTTCTAAACCCTCTAACCTTTTTAAAAAATCTTTTTTCTTTTAAAATCTTCTTTGCTTTTTTTATCATTGAGGTTTATTCTTTAATCTTTTTAATTAATTGATAGATAAAAAAATTGTTACATAATTATCTCTTCCTATTTAAATTTTAACACAATAAAAATCAAGTTCGTTTTTCATCAGAAAGATATAGAATATTAATAAACTCAAAAAATGTCTTATCAGAATAAAAGAATTTGATTTTGATTTGAACTATTCTACTTCTCTTCTGTATTTAAATTTTTTATATCCTTAATTGATTTATCAAGAAAATCAATGAACATCATGTAATTATGAAGCCCGTTGCTCTTATCCGACTTTATAGCAGAAATAAGTTTTTTTGCTTTCAGGATTATATCTTTACCTTCCTGATTAAATTCAGATTTCTTTGTGCTTGTCAAAAGTGAGGAAAGAGTTTTTACTTTTGATTTTATCTCACTTATCCATTCTAATTGTATTTCCCTGTACGAAGCATCATGACATTCCACACAAACATTTTCTCCGGTTTTTGATACTTTATTCTTTTTAGCTATATGACAATCTTCACAACTGACTCCTCCTGCTTTCATTATATCTTCTTCATGCTTATTGCCAAAAATAATTCCGCTGTATATATTACTCTGGTACGAATGACACACAGGACAATTTTTCCTGAGCTCTTTCTCTTTATGATGGCAATTAGTACAGGAATTCTTCTTTATTTGAATTTTTGAAAAATCAAGTGATGCATGACATTTTGTACAACTAATATTTCTTTTATCACTATGAAGGGTATGAGGAAATTTAATCGAGCCGAACTGAATTATCTCACGTATCTTAGAAAAGTTTTTATGACATTTTTGACATTCTTTTTTCGTTACTGTAATTTTTTTATGCTCTGCTTTGGAATGGCATAAAGTACAATTAATAAAACTCATGTGTCGTTTGTGAGGAAATTTATCTTCGCCAAATTTAGTTATATTTTTCGGAGTAATTGCAAAATGACACAGGTTGCAAAATTCCCTGTCGTCTGTCAATATAGCTGAACGCGTTGCTTTAAAGTTTTTATTTCCTAATCTCTCAGAGATACCTTCAATGTTTTTTGCAACATTTTCGAGAAGCTTAACGGCATAATCTAAGTTATGAGCACCCCTGCCTTCTTTTACAAGTCTGAAATTAAATTCCGCATCATTAAGATAGTTTTGTACAGCTGAAACATTTTTTCCCTGTTGTTTAGCAGATAGGACAAGCTGCCTTGCGTACTCCAGATCAGGTTGAAGTTTGCTGACTGCATCATCTAAACTGCTTATCCACTTATCAAGCATTACATCATAACCTTTTTCATGACACTTTACACATGATTGTCTTTTTTCGCTTAAGTCGCTTTTCCCGTCTTTGTTCAAATCAAGATGGCAGCCTTCGCAGGATACCTGGGCAGCAAACATTCTACTGGGTGTACTCGTAACACCCTTACCTTCACCCCCGATATAAATTTCCCTTTGCAACGTATGCTGTAATTGATGACAGTTTTCACAATTTGCCTCTAATGAACTTATCATTCGTATTCTTCCATGCCGAATCGGATTGTGACATTCTTCACAATCGACTCCTTCATTGGTAATATGAACACTATGAATTTTATCTATGTTAGAAAATTCTTCGAGTCTTTCTACGTGGCACTTATAGCATTTTTTCTTTTCTACTTCAGCATTACCCGTAACAACATCGATATGGCACTGCGAACAATCCACCCCTATTTTTAAATATGCTTCATGATTAAATTGAAAGCCACTATGTTCAACAACCTTTTTGGGACTACCATGACAAACTCCACATCCTGTAGCAGAGTGCCCTCTTTCTACACCTTTAAAATGGCAGGTGTAACAAACATTTTTATCAACTCTGAAATGTTCATCCTCACCTCTTGCATGACAACTTGTGCAGCGCAGTTTTTTACCACGTTTCAAATCTTCAAGATGATCAGAGTGGCTGAATGAAATGTGCATAGAAAAAACAGTCTCCTTTTTTAGATTCTGTTTTTCATGACATTCTAAACAAATATCATCATCCACTTCAGCTCGGGGTCTTGGATTATAGGAACCTGCTATATATCTTAATAAATATGGTGCAGTTAAAATTCTCCTGCTGGGATGGCACGTAACACAGGATATATCTTTATGAGTAGAATTAACTGATAGTTCATAATATGGTTCCATATAATGACAGGAGAGACATATCTTTGAATATGAAGAGCCAA
>CAYYJH010000034.1:7293-10469 GCA_964472195.1 uncultured Ignavibacteriaceae bacterium
TTTAACCAGACCATGCTCATCGGAAATTTATGAGGATTCAAATGTCCATTATAAAAATGCCAGCCAATTATTACAAGAGTTGCTAGCAACGCTTCATCACTATGCATTTCTCTTGCGATTGCATGTAGTGTATTTGTAATAATATCAGGACCGAATGGAAGTTCAATGTCTCCTATAAACAGAGGTGTAAATTTACCCTGGAAAAGCCACATTATCATTCCCGTTCCTATCATCATCACAAGACCCCAGTATACAGCCCAGTAATCGAATTTTTCAACATAACTGTACCTGCCAAATTTTACTTTTTCTTTTCTTATTCCAAGGTAATACTTTAATTGATTAACTAAATCCGAAAAATCTTTAAACTTAGGAAGAAGTTCAAAAAAGTCTTTTCTTCCGCGCTCTGCCCAAAAAATATATAACAAATGATAAAATCCAACAAGAATCATTCCCATTGCAAAGAAATGATGTACTTCACGAGCCCCGGGAGTTCCTCCAAATAGATTGATAATAAACTGTGACGCACCATTCTGAGGAAATTTCAAAGGAATGCCTGTTAAGATTAACATGATAGTTGTTATCAGTAAAGCTATATGTTGTAAACGAAAATTCAACCCGAACCTGATAAAAAATTCTTCCTTCCCCTTTTTCGGTTCTTCCGTTTTCCTGGGTTCCTCTTTCTCTTCTTTATATTCCCCTTTAACTTCTTCTCGTATCTTAGACTTTAGCTGTGCAATTTCTGCACTGAGTCTTTTCTCGACCTCTTGTTCTATTTTTTTGTCAACGTTATTATCTTTTGCCATCTTTTATTATGTTGATTCCTCTTTTTTATGTTTAATTTTTCTTATCAAATCAAGTACGACGTGTATAGCAAGCAAAAACAAAATTATAATCGTCAGCCATTTGAAAAAATTGCTTATATAGTAAATTGACCCTGCTTCCTCAGAATGAGGATTGATATGAATTCGTCCTTTGGTGTAATTAGCATTAGCATCCGGGTGACACTTCCCGCAGGTTTTAACTATATTATTCGGATTAATTGATGAGGAAGGATCGTTTTGTGATTTAATATCATGTACTCCATGGCAGCTTGCACAATTTGCAGTTGTTTTCTCACCAAACTGAGAAGCGATTCCGTGATAACTGGACTCATAAGTCTGAAATTTGTCTGCTTTAATTCCGTATTTCCCTGTTATTTTTTCGGATGCATGGCATGTTCCACAAGTGTTATCTATCGTTGTTTTGAATACGGTTGAAGATGGGTCTCCAATTTGCTTTATTTTATGCTCTCCATGACAATCCGTACAACCGGGAACATCTTCTATGTTTTTCTTAAATAAAGCAACACCGTGAATACTTGTACTATAATCAGTATAAATATCTAAATGGCACTGCCCGCACATTTTTGAAACATTTTTCTTCAAATCAAGAGGAGATTCAGATTCCCTGCTCTTTATATTATGAGTTCCATGGCATGTTTGACAAACCGGTGCATTTGGATTCCCTTTTAAAATCTCTTTTTCATGAACACTCTCCTGAAACTCTCTATACATTTCAGTTTCCGGAGCACCAACGGGATTATTTTCATAATGACAGCGTGTACATTGAACTTTTTTAACATCTGTCTTATGACCTAATGCTGTTATTTCGACAATATCCGAGTGACAATCCTGACAGGTATTATTATAATGCGGGGAGTTCTTAATTGTATTTTCATCTACGAACAAATTTTGAAAGGAACCGTCTTCGCGTTGAATCCTAAAATCCTTTTTGCCATGACAAATCAGACATTTCTGTGCCTGTGATAAAAGAACCGAGGGAGATATAAGCGATTGAATGAAAATAAAAATTATAATAATGCCTAAAGTAATAATGTACCTTTTATTGTTGCTAAATTTTTTTCTAAATTTTATTTTTGATCTATTAATTTCCAACTTATTTATTCATTTTAGGTTCTTGTTTTTTATCCTCAGACGTTTCTTCAGGAAAACATTTTTCGTATTCGAGTGGATGCTTTTCTTTTAAGTCTTCTTTACTCATTTTTCCCGTTAACCAAATACTGTTCATAGGAAAAACGTCCGGTGACAGGTGAACGTCGTAAATATGCCAGATAAAAAGAACCAGAAAAATCAGCAAACCCTCATAACTATGTATTAAGTTTGTTATATCCCAGAGCCATTTAGGTACAATCATTCCAATTTGCCAGACTTTCAGTAACAATATTACCCCTGTTATTATCATTATTATACTACCTAATACAACTCCCCAGTACTGAAATTTCTGTGCAAGATTATATCTTGCAAATACTGGTTTTTGCTTGCTAATCCTGAAATTATATTTAAAGCTTATAATAAAATCTTTGAAATCTTTTTTTCTATATTTAATTTCAGAAATCTCTTTATGTCCTTTATCCGAAAAAGTAAAGTAAAAGAAATGAAAAATACAAAGAGCAATTAATATAAAAGCAAATATGATATGAATCGTTCCTCTATTTTGAAGACCTCCTTCGAGATCGATAATGAATTTACCGAATGAAGAATCATAAAATGCTAAAGATAATCCTGTAATCAGTAAAACGATAAGTGTGATAAAAAGAATAATGTGCTGTATTCTTTCAATAAGATTAAAGCGGAGTATGTAATCCTTATTTGTAGTCATGATAGTTAATCTTTTATATAAAATTTTTGTTAAAAAATTTTCACGAGGTCGATTTCTGCTTTTTCATCTGCTAAGCGTTAACAAGATTCTCTTTATTATTAACCTTGTCCTTTTTCTATTTCTTCGAGTTCTAAGGGATGTTCGTGTTCCATTTGTTCACGTGTGAGGAAGCCAGTTAGCCAGGCTTTATTCATCGGAAATACATCGGGATTAAGAAACACAAAATAGAAATGCCAGACAATTATAGCGAGTGTTGCTAAAATTGCTTCATAAAAATGTATGGCTGTTGCTATATCCATTCCAGCTACATTGATCAAAGGAAAGAATGTATTTTCAAACCAGAGAACCATACCAGTTAAACCCATTAATACAGTTCCCCATACAACTGCCCAGTATTCCATTCTCTCAATATAACTAAATCTCCCATATTTCGGTTTTTCATTTGTTTTACCAAGGAAATAAGCAAAAGACTTTCGAATATCTGATAAATCACTCTTCCGGAGCATCATATCCTTGAA
>CAYYJH010000034.1:10569-16524 GCA_964472195.1 uncultured Ignavibacteriaceae bacterium
AAATATTATGTCTTTTTTAATTTTAATTTCTTCTTATAATCAAGAATATTGTGTATTATCATAAAAGAAATTGTTCCTACGATAAACAATATATAAACATTCGTTATCCAAAATAAAAGAGGAAACTGTGTCGATGCTTTTGTTACATGTATCGGTGAATTCAATAACACCTCACTCGCTCCAGGGTGGCATTCTCCACATGTAAAAGGTAAGTTATCCTTGTATATACTGGATAAAGGATCAATAGATGTACGAATGTCATGATTACCATGACAGCTTTCACAATTTGCAGTGATAGTCGACCCTCCTCTTACAGCAAGTCCGTGATAACTTTCCCCGTATGCTTCTGTCATTCCTGCAGGAAGGTCATAACTCTCAATAATTTCATAATCAGCATGACAATCAGAACACAGTTTCACGATTCCTGCAGAATTTGAAAGCGGGTTGTTTTCATCATCTTTATCCATCACCTGGTGGTTTCCGTGACAGTCCACACAATTGGGTGCTTCAGAATTCTCATGTTCCATTATGGATTGCTGGTGAACACTTCCTGTAAACTCAGAGTACTGTTTCACATGACAACCCTTTGAACCACAAGTCCTTGAAACATTCCTGTGTGTTATCCTTGAATCAGGATTTTTTATATCTTTCATTTCGTGAGCACCGTGACAATCGGAACAAGTCGCCGCTTTTGTATTTCCGTTTTTCAAAGCTATATAGTGAAAGCTTCCTTTGTATTCATCGATATGAAGATTTTTTTCATTATTTTCCTTAGCAAGAACATACGTAATTTTTCCTTTAGAATGGCATTTAAGACACAGGTCAGTCTGGTTAAGCTTTGAAAACTCCTCGGATGTTAAAGCTGATTTAATTCCGTGCTCCCCGTGACAATCTGTACACGATGGTGCATCTTTGGAATTATTCTTGTATGCGATACCGTGATCCGATTTTAAGAACTTCTCGACAACTTCTGTATGACACTTACTGCAAGTTCCAAACATTTTTTCCTTGTTCAAAGAGGAGCGTGGATCGTTTGCTTTTTCAATCATGTGATTACCATGACAATCCGAACAACCCGCAGCAGGTTTTCCGTCTTTTTGTATAGAACCGTGAATACTGGTTTTGTACTCCTTAACAAATTTGGCTGAACCCTCCTTATCTCCCGGGAAAAGTTTTTCATCTAAATGACACTTTAAGCAGGACTGAGATTCGACTGACATCTTGCTCGATATAATTTGATGTGCACCGTGACAATCCACACAAGTGGGAGCTTTTTTTGTACCGGATTTTAATAAAGTCCTGTGAATACTATTGTCAAATTTCTTTTTACTGCTTTGATGACACGCCCCGCAGGAATTCTCAATTTCATTCTTCGAAATTTTCTTTGTAGCATGTCCTCCTTTATGACAGCTTTCACATGCAACATTTCTCTTTCCATGTATGCTGTTTTCAAACGCACGAATATTACTATTTGTATGGCATTTTATACAATTTTTAGTCTGAACCTTCGCGAAATCTTTCGCAGGTTTGATGTAATGTTTTGAATGACAATTAGAACACTTTACATTCTTATGAATATTATTTCTAAGACTCCTGTTAGCATCATGACAGTTTGAGCAATTTACTGTAGAGGCACCCGAGGTATGTGGAATATTTTCCGGGTCATAATTCATGTGGCAGGATAGGCAATCATTATGTCCGTGAACAGAATTTTCGTAAGCTTCAGGATTAACATATAATGAAACCTTTCTTCCGTTCTTTTCCATCGTGAGTTCCTGGTCTTCATGGCAAACAAGACAATCATCAACATCTTTTGCTTTTACATTTATAAAACTATCAAGAGTTATAGTCAATAATAAAGCTGCGATAATGATTGTAATTAAAATTGATGTGCGTCTAATGTATTTGCTGTTCATCTTTTTTCCTATTATAAATTTCTTCTAAAACATTTCCCAGTTCGCTTAATTTTAATGGTTCAGAAATCTGTTTACATCCATTTGCTAATTCAGAATCTGATTCCTGCAAAAAAGGGAGGTATATAATATCCAGATTAGAAAATTTTATTTTGATTTTATACTGAATCTCTTTGTTTATTCCTTTGTCAATAACAATACAATCCGGAGATATATCTAAATTCTCAAAATCATTATAATTCATATCATCCACGTTTGTACAGTTAAATATGAAATTACTATTTTGAAATGTTTTATTGATAAGCTTACACAATAATGAAGTCATGCAAAATATATGTACATAAAATTTCTTTTTCATAAATAATCTGGAATACTAACACAAATAATGTAGCAATTTTCATACCAGTTTGTAAGTGAAGAAAAACCTATAAAAGGAGTTGAAATTAGTGTTTATTAAGATTCTGTATTAGAGCACTGTGGAAATTATCTACAGTTGATTTAGATATGTATGTAAGGATTCTTTATGATTTAAGGACTGGTTGTATATTATAGTCTTTAATTTTTTTGTATAAAGTTTTTCTATCTATACCTAAAATTTGTGATGCTTTAAGTTTATTCCAATTTTCTCTATGTAAGATTAAATCAATGTAAGCCTTCTCTAATTCCTGAAGATTCTCAGGTTTGGAATTTTTAATACAATCTTCTAATGTATCAATGCTCTTATCAAATTTAAAATTATCCACATCAATTGTGTCATTAGGAGCCGTAATAGCAGCTTGTTCAAGCACATTTTCGAGTTCCCGAATATTCCCTTTCCAATTATTGTTAACAAGGACATCAAGAGCCAGGGATGTAATTTTTAAATCTTTATTAAATTTCTCCGACAAAATTCTCAGATAATTATTTACTAATAAAGAAATATCCTCCCTTCTTTCATTTAATGGGGGAAGGGTAATTGACACGGTTGATATTCTATAGTAAAGATCTTCCCGGAATTTTTTCTCTTCTGTTAGTAACTTTAAATTCTGATTCGTTGCTGATATCAGTCGAACATTAACTTTAATAACTTTATCACCTCCGAGAGGTTTTATTTCCCAGGTTTCGACAACTCTTAGTAGTTTTGCCTGTAAATTATAAGGCATCTCGGCAATTTCATCAAGAAATAATGTTCCACCATTTGCCTGCTCGAAAACCCCTTTTTGTACATCCGTTGCTCCTGTAAATGCACCTCGAACATGTCCAAATAGTTCACTCTCTAACAAATTCTCAGGTATAGCACTACAATTAATAGCTATAAATGGTTTGAATTTTCTTCCACTGTTATAATGTATTGCCTTTGCAACTAACTCTTTACCCGTGCCGCTTTCACCTTCGATCAAAGCATTAACATTTATTCCAGCAATCTTTCTTATAAACTCAAATACCATTAACATACTTTTACTCTTACCTATCATATTTCCGAATGTATAGTTTTCTTTTAACATCGATTTCAAATTATACACTTCTTTTTTCAGCTTAATATTTTCAACAGCTTTCTCAACTTTTATCAAAAATTCTTCCATGTTAAAGGGTTTATTAACATAATCAAAAGCACCGTTTTTCATAGACTCAACTGCAGAATTAACCGAGCCATATCCCGTTATCATTATAAACACGCTATCTGCAGGTTTATTTCTTAACAGATCGAGCCCGGAAAGCTTCGGCATTTGTAAATCAGAAATTATTAAATGATAAAAATCTTTCTCGATCATCTCCTTTGCTTTAAGACTATCATTTGCTTCGTAAATATCATATCCATTTTTTTTCAGGACTTTTCTTAATAGTTGAGTTGAATTAGGTTCGTCATCTATTATGAGTATTTTTATGTCTTTTTTCATAATTCTATTAACCATGTTCGTAATTATAAATACTAAACAAAGTTAGGAATTAATGTGGAGATAATCTACACTAAATTTTTAAAAGTGTTGCAATACTCCACACTAAAATTAGTACCCGATTATCAAAAAAGTGAATAATGCTTAATAACTAAATAAAAAGGGGGATTTCTTCGTTCCTTATTTATGGCATATAACTTGCAATACATTTAGTAATATTTATTTCATTTTCAAAAAGAATTAAAATATTTCATAACAATTTAACTTAGTTAGAGGAGAAAAAAATGCAAAAAACATTACTACTAATCGCTGGATTCTTGTTTGTTGTGGCTTCATTTGTATTATATGAAACTGACGCTCAAGCAGATGATCCAAAATTAGCGAACTATGTTGGTGCCGGTGCTTGCAGCGGATGTCATTCAGGTCAATTCAATGAATGGAAAGCTACACTGCACGCACAGATACACATGACACCCGGACCAGGAACAGTAAGACCAACATGGTCTGGAAACGTTAGCATGGGCTCTGCATACAACAATGCATCGGTTACTCTAAGTCTTGTTGGAGGAGTTTACAAGATCACACTGAACCCAACATCTGGTTCACCTGCAACTTACGATATAGCTTTTACTTATGGTGGAGGATTTAAACAAAGGTATCTTACACACATAAACAACACTTATTATGCTATGATGCCGATACAATATAATCTTTTGAAATATATGAACAACACATCCGGGAGTTGGGTTTTATACCACCCGGAAAGATGGTTTAACACTGACGGAACGTTAAAATCTATCAACACAAATTCTTTCAGGTCAAAAGCTTATGATAAGAATTGTGCTGGTTGTCACATGACAGGACTTGGCATAACAATGAATGTAAGCGGTCCAGATACATCCTGGACGGCAACATGGGCAAACAGTAACGATACATTAAACAACAAAATCAGCTGTGAAGCCTGCCACGGTCCTGGCAGTGACCATATAAGTGGACCATCAACCAGTAATATATACGGTCCAACACAAATGAATGCAGCTCCATTAGCCAGGCAGCAAGAAATTTGTGGTCAATGTCACTTCAGAGGTGCAAGCTCAAACAAAACTTTCGGATATGCATGGAATGAAACAACTAATTCAGCTTATCAACCCGGGCAGGTTTTAGCTAACTATATCGCACCATGGCAGACATTACTAAACGTAAATGGTGGACCCGGTATGTGGCCCGATTCAGTTACATCAAGAAGACACCACCAGCAATGGCAGGATTTGGCGTTTAATTCACCTCATAACAACACAATGAATTGCTACAAATGCCATGATGCACATAAAGTTGGAACAGTCGGACACCAATTAAAGCTCGAAAATGACAATAACGATCTTTGCCTGCAATGTCATACACACTTTGGAAGTGTGGGAAATCCTAATATCACAGCCATTACAAATCATACACACCACACATATGACCCTACAAACAACAGTAATACGGGCGGTGCTTCAAGGTGTTCGAAATGTCATCTGGCTAAGACTGCTAAATCAGCTAAATCATACGATATTCATTCTCATACATTCAGGGTCGTATCTCCAAAAAAGACTCTGGATCATATGGGTACAACCTCTCCAACAAATGGACACATTAACTCATGCGCCGGAAGTTGTCATAGAAATCCGGATTCTTTAAGTACTATTCCGAATCTCGGAGTTGGCACTGATGCATCACTTACAAACTGGAGAGAATCGACTGATTCATTACTAGCAGATACACTCTGGAGATGGTGGCAAAATCAGAACTGGACTATTAACGTTCAACAGATTTCTTCCGAATTGCCAAAAGATTTCAAATTATATCAAAACTTCCCAAATCCATTTAATCCTTCGACAGACATAAGGTTTGCAATACCAAGAAACGGATATGTGTCAATTAAGATATATGATATTACCGGACGTGAAGTATTTAAACTTGTAAACGAAGAATTGAAAGCGGGTACATACAGCATAAAATGGAATTCAATTACTAATAATGGGGTATATGCTTCAAGCGGCGTTTACTTCTATAGAATAGTAACGAATGATTTTGTACAGACTAAGAAAATGATTCTCGTAAAGTAAAAGTAACTTTTTCATATTACACCCCCGACCGAAGCCCCGAATTTATTCGGGGCTTTTTTT
>CAYYJH010000034.1:16624-28852 GCA_964472195.1 uncultured Ignavibacteriaceae bacterium
CAGTCCCTTAAAATACTTAATATCTTCATAGAGAGAGTTGCCATGTCCCTTTTTTCCACAGTAAAAATTTTCTCATTGAGTATTTTATACACACATTCAGAAATTAAGGGAAAAATAATCCTTAAATAACACATGTTTATTTGTTGGCATAAATTTTGTATAATATAAATGTATAATTAAAAATTTCGGATTTAATTATCTGAATAAATTTTTCATATTAATCAAGAAATGATGGGGATATCATTTATAATAATATTATTAATAATGTGTATCTCTTATAAATTATTCAAACCTCAGTCTAGAACTCTAAACCAGGATGCTATTACCCTTTTCTGGTTTCTCACAATTGTGAAAAGACTGAGTTACACGTCAGCTTTGATAAACGATCTTAGCGACTGCATCGGAAATCACGAGGTTAGAATTACCTGAACCTCAACTACGATCGAAGTACAGCCACTCAGACCTTAATTAAATTTATTATAAAAGTCAGATTTTTTAAATACTGAATGTATCAATAAACTTTAGGTAAGTATTTAGAAATTTAATTCTTTAAACTGAATTGTTTATAAATATAAAAATTAAAATAAAAAATGTGAAATGAGTTTCATTTGGGAAAATATTTATAATAAAACCAACAAAATAACAAATTATCTGAAAGGGGGTACTTAAGAGTATTAATAAACTTTTTCAAACTTTATTTTTTTAAATTTTATTAATTAATATTATAGGAGTAACAATCATGAAGAAATATTTATTGTATGTATTCGTATTGACATTATTAGTATCAAGCATAGGTTTTTCACAATCACGAGTACTTACATCAAAAAAAGTAACAAACGGTAGTGCTCCCACAGTAGATGGCATTATTGATGCTGTGTGGAATATTGCTACAGAAACAACGGTTCAATTGGGAGAGACCTACGATGTTCATAATCCTGCAAGCATTATGGACTGTGCCGGATGTCATAGTTTTAACAGCTCCTACACGGTTAAATTAAAATCAGTATACACATCAAGCCGCATTTATATGTTAGCTGTATGGCCTGATTCTACAGCAAGTTTTACACGTGGAGGTTCATGGTCCTTTGCAACTAACAGCTGGACAAAGCCAAACGGTACTCAGTCAGAAGACCGTGTATCTCTTATATTTCCGATAGGTCAGATTAGAGGTAATCCGTATAACACCGGCGGTTGTATGTCTAAATGTCATACATACTGGCCTGATACATTGGACCCGCATCACAGTACTCATGGTATCGTAGATGACGCATGGTTAGATAGTGGACGTGCAGATATATGGCACAGCAAGGCAGCTCGCGGAGGTGCATACACATCAGCTTCGGGAACGAATCTAGTAATAGACCCGCTGACTCATCAAGTTACTGGCGGAACATTTTCAATGACAGGATTTATAGATGATAAGTACGTCGATGTTTGGGCTCCTGATTCTGTAAATGGCGAAGATGGAGGACGTTATGGTGATGCTGGAACCAGCTGTTATTCACATAATAGAATCAGCGACAAATCCCGTCCTAAATACATGGAAAAAAATCCTGCGGATTATGCCGATGCAATGTTCTTAACTCAAGAGGAAATTACTGGTGGTCAGTGTGTCGGTAATGCAACCACAGGTGTTAGTGATTCTCTTGCGGCAATATACTGGCCCAATTATGCTGCTCTTAATGCGATTGTCCCGGAAAGAATACTTCGAGCCCCAGCTGGAAGCCGCGGTGATATCGATTTTGGAGCCGTTTGGAATAATAACATGTGGACTGCGGAATTCTCACGATTACTCCAGACCGGTCATGACGATGATATTCAGTTTACTGAAAGCCAATTTTATCTTTTTAATGTCGCAGCATTTGAAAATTCAAGACATGGATACGAACACAGAACATCACGTACAGATACACTTAAGTTCGACCAAAACATTGGTATCTCAGGTAATCAAACAATTATTCCAGATGTCTATTACCTGTCCCAAAACTATCCGAATCCATTTAACCCGACAACTGAAATTAATTTTGGGCTGCCCAAAAATGGACTCGTATCTATAAAGATTTTTGATGTTACCGGTCGTGAAGTGTTTGAGCTTGTGAATGAAGAATTAAAAGCAGGTACATACAATGTTAGCTGGAATTCAATTAATAAATATGGTAATCATGTATCCAGCGGCGTATATTTTTATAGGATAGTTGCCAATGACTTTATGCAAACAAATAAGATGATTCTTTTAAAGTAAAAGTAACTACAATAGCAACAAATAAGTAACACCCCCGACCGAACCCCGAGCTTGCTCGGGGTTTTTTATTTATAAAAAGGAGTTCAAATTATTGAATTTTTGTGTAATCTACAATCGGGAAAAGTTAGTCCTCTGCCAGGTATAGAAGTCAATCCTTGTTAAAACAGCACTACAAACGCAACAAAATAAAAAGCCACGCCCTGCAATTGACAAAATTGAAAAATGTGTTTTAAACGATTGGAAGAAGAATTTTGAAAGTTGTTCCCTTTTCCTTTTTAGCTACAACTTCGATATCACCTTCATGCTCGCCGACCACTCTCTTTGCAAACGCAAGACCTAAGCCGGTTCCTTTACCGTATTCTTTTGTAGAGAAAAAAGGTTTGAATATTTTATTTAGATTCTCTGAAGCAATTCCTACACCGTTATCGGATATTTCTACTGCAATAAAATTATCTTTTCGGTAAGCTGTAATTTCTATCTTCCCGGATTTGAGAATTGCCTGTATTGAGTTGTTGATTATATTTGAAATGACATCTTTGATTTGTTCTTTGTCCACATTAATTTTAGGCAGTCGGCTGGCAAACGTTTTTATAATTTGAATCTTCTTGTTTTCTTTTAAATAATCAATTTGTGAGACAACAGTATTTATTATCTCTTTAATGCTGCAAGGCTCTTTCAATAATTTCATTGGTCTTGAAAAATTCAAAAGCTGCCTGATAGATTTTGTAATTCTTGTAGTTTCAGCCAATATCACTTTCAGCTCTTCGTAAGTTTCTTCTCCTTCCTTTTTATCAAGTAGTAAATAATCAGCATTGCCTGATATAATATTAAGAGGATTCGAAAGATTATGTGCAATTATCGACACAACCTCGCCGATAAGTGCAAGATTCTCTTTCTCTCTTAATTCTTTTTTGAGTGTCGTTTCTTCGGTTATATTCCTGACTATTCCAACGCTCCCAATCGATTCTTTTCTTTCGTTATACACGGCAAACCTAGAAATACTCACGTGTTTCAAAACACCGTTTTTTGCAACCCTAACTGTCTCATAGTTTGCTAAATGTCCTTTTTTATTTACTTCATTAATCAGGAATTCTTTTTCGCCTTTTGCAAGTAAATCATCCGGAATTAATATCGAAAATTCTTTACCCATAACTTCTTCGGTTTGATAACCATAGATATTTTCTGCACCTTTATTCCAAAGAAAGATTCTGAAATCATTATCTACACCTATTATCGCATCTATAGAATGTAAAATAATATCAGAGAAAAATTTCTCATGTGTTGACTTTCCCTGTTTCATAAGCTTAATCATGTTGTTAATACTTGAGTCGAATGATTTCAGTATAAAATCTATATCAGCTTTATTAAGCTTTCCCTTAAACTTGATATCTAATGATTTCGCAAGTTCATGTTTTGATTTTTCAAATTCGCTTATTACTCTATGTTCCATTATTCTGCTTTCTTAGAAAAAACAATATAAATTATTAATGATTTATTTTAAAGGTGAATACTACTCAAACCAAATTATAAACATCTTGAAAGTAAGAGTAGTATTTCAAAACTAATATTTGAAATAAAAAGTGCATTTTATCTTTTAGAAATTTTAAAGAATTTGACTATGAATAACTTTATGTAACTTTCATTGTTATTATTTTTAAAATGAATTCTATTTGGGAATGAAAGCAAAGCTGTACAATAAAATTAGTGTAAAGCTGATATTTCTTGCTTTTCTTGTATTGATAACAGTCCTCTCTATACATACCTATGACATTGTTAATACATTTAAAGATGACATTGATAATATATTTCGACAGAATGCAAACAACGTAAGTAATCTGATAAAACAGACTACACGATACGACATGCTTTTGAATCAACGCAATGATGTTCATCAAATAATAAAAAAAATAGGATCAGAACCCAATGTAAAGGAAATTAGAATCTACAACAAAGAGGGATACATAAAATATTCAACTGATACAACTGAACTTTTAAGTAAAGTAGATTTGAGTGAGGACGCTTGTAAAGGTTGTCATGAACAACAAGGACCTCTTTATGAAGTGCCGGAAAAATTTAAAATGGGAGTTATTAAGGTTACTAAAGATGAAAGAGAATTATTTTTGGTTAGTTCAATAAAGAATGGACCCGAATGTTATAATTCTGAGTGTCACATACACAATGAAAAGCATAAAGTACTTGGAGTACTAACCATTACTCTTTCTCTGAATATGGCAGATGAAATAATATCAACAAATACAAAAGAAAGTGTACTTAACGAATTGTTTATTATCCTGATAATATCTTTATTAAGTGGTTTGTTTATTCTAATCTTAGTAAACAAACCCCTTAAAAAACTGGAGAAAGGCATAGAAGAAATTGGAAAAGGGAATCTGGAATATAAAATAAATTTGAAATCAAAAGACGAATTAGGTATTATGGCTCGTCAGTTCGACGACATGTCCGAAAAACTTTTTTCAGCTTATAAAGAAATTAAAGATTGGTCAGAGACATTAAACGAAAAGGTAAAAGAAAAAACTGCCGAGTTAAAAAAGATCTATGACCAGATGATTCAGATAGAAAAATTAGCTTCTTTAGGTAAACTGTCTGCGACTGTTGCACATGAGTTAAACAATCCATTGGAAGGAATCCTGACTTACAGCAAATTGATTTCCAAAAGATTAAAAATATCAAAAGATAATAACGATAACTCCAAACAAATAGAATATCTTGAACTAATAGCTGATGAAGCAAGCCGATGCGGAAAAATTGTAAAAGATTTGCTTACCTTTTCTCATGTTGATCGTGAAGAGCTCAGTAAAAATGACCTCATTCAAATAATCGATAAAAGCATTAATTTAATCAGCCATCATTTGGAAATAAAGAACATTAAATTAAAAAAGGATTATTCAGTAAAGGAATTATTAATAAAGTGCAATCCTCAAAAAATTCAACAGGCTTTTATTTCACTATTGATAAACGCAATCGAATCAATGTATGAACATGGAGGTACTTTAACAATAAAATCAATGTTGGAAGGAGAATTTGTTTTAATAAGAATAATCGATCAGGGTACAGGAATAACTCCGGAGGATTTACCTTACATATTTGAACCGTTTTATACAACTAAAGATGTTTCCAAAGGAACAGGTTTGGGACTTTCTGTTGCGTATGGTATTATTAAACTCCACAGAGGAAACATTGAAGTTGAAAGCTCTTCTTCTCAAGGTACCATTATTAAGATTACTTTACCAATCAATCTACACAACAATTAATATTATGATGATTAACAAGGAAAGTATATTAATTGTTGATGATGAAAAAATAGTGAGAGAATCATTGTATCTCTGGTTCGAATACGAAGGTTACAAAGTTGACAATGCTGAAAACGGTGAAATTGCGTTTGAAAAATTCTGTAAAGGCAAATTCGATTTAGTATTTATCGACATGAAAATGCCTGGAATGAACGGATTAGATTTATTAAAAAAAATGAAGGAAGCAGATGATGACTGCATTTATATTTTAATTACTGCATACGCTTCGGAATCATCAGCGATAAGAGCATTAAAAGATGGGGCGTATGATTATATCACTAAACCGGTCGATCCAGATAAACTATCCCAGCTTGTTCAAAATGCCCTGGAACAAAAAAAAATAAAAAAAGAAAACAAGCTGTTAAAAGATAACAACGATTTGTTAATTCCTGTTACGCTTGCAGGTGAAAGCAAGCAAATGAAAAGGATCAAAGAAACAGTCAGTATATTTGCATCTTTAGATTCTACAATACTAATAAATGGTGAAAGCGGTACCGGCAAAGAATTAGTTGCGGAAACTATTCATCTAAACAGTAAAAAAAGATCATTCCCTTTTGTCGTGGTAAATTGCAAAGAGTTATCGGAATCAAATTTAGAAAAGGATCTTCTTGGTTTTGAAAAACTCGAGAAAAAGCAAAAAACATCAAAACGAAAAGGAAAGTTTGAATTAGCAAATGGGGGCACAATTTTTTTAAAAAACATAAATACTCTACCTCTAATTATTCAAAAAGAATTTTTAAAACATATCGATGGGAAAAAATATCATCCGGTGGGCAGCAACGAGATGATTAAGAGTGAATTCAGGATAATCGCTTCTGCAAGTGAACCTCTTGACGAATTGGTTAAGAAAAAGAAATTCAATAAAAGCCTGTACGATAGATTAAATAAGTTATACTTAAATATTCCTCCCCTTAGAGATAGACGTGACGATATTCCGATTCTTGCTTATTCATTCTTTAAGAAGTATTGTTCGGAAAAAGATAAAGACATCAATAACATTTCTCCGGAAGCAATGAAACTGTTATGCGATTACGATTGGCATGGAAACGTTATCGAATTAAAAGACACAATCGAGAGAGCTGTTACAATCGGAAAATCGAGTTCACTTAATGTTAAAGACTTACATTTAAAATCCAAATCAATTAACTCTAATATAGACGAAGACCAAACTTTAGATTCATTTGAAAAAAAATATATCGAGAAAGTATTAATAGATAATAGTTGGAATATTTCAAGAAGTGCTAAAATATTGAACATAGACAGAGTCACACTTCACAAAAAGATCAAGAAATATGACTTAGCAAAAAATCAAAGCGAGGAAATATAATCAAATACGTCGACTACTATATCAGGATTTGCTAAATTCAAATGGTCTACCCATTTCTGAATGGGAAGCGGATGAACTGTATTTCCATTATTAAACAAAGCAGATTCTAAAGGAACTATCCCGTCACTATTTTCTCCCATAAATTGCATCACGAAAAAACCATCTTTTTCAACCTTTGCATAATAGTCTTCATTCCATTTCCATGCTGGAGGAAATACCTTAAAGTATCCACCTATTTCACCGGCTATTGTATAATACTTTTTTCTATTTGCTAAGTCTTTTGGATCACTATTTAATTTATTTAAGAATTCTGAGTTTGGTATCATATCAATTGTTCCTGGTTGATTTGCCCAGCATAAAATGTGGCTGAACATCGTAAGGGGTGAACCAAGATGTGGAGTTCCTAGGGTTACAAGTTTTTCAATTTCACCTCCAGCAGAAACATAAGCCCTGGCAACTAATCCTCCCATTGAATGACACACGATTATTGGATTTTGAATTCTGTTTGCTATTACCGAATCAAAAAATATTCTTCCGCTTATTTGAATATTGTTTTCCCATTTATATTGATAAAGCCATACCTCATGTTTGTTGAAAAAACTTGAATCAAGCTTGTTTAATATATGATTCCACTCTTTACTGCTTGCTGTCATGCCATGTACAAAAATGACAGGTTGTCTCACTGAAGGAAGCGATTTATTTGGTGCTATATACTTCTCAAATCTATACGGATTATCTGGATGTAACTCCGGACTAATAATACATAATTCTTTCTTCGATACAGTAAGTGTTATTTCTTCTTCACCTCCAGCACCAAGCTTTATATCACCCGAAATAAATCTTTCATTATTCCTGATCATATTAATACCTTTGAAAACCAAATCTGGAGAACCTTCTTGCATCTTTACGTTAAAAAGAACACTGTCTTTTACTATATTACCATATAAACTGCCCGTGTATGTCCTTGATGTATCCATCGTTTCTGCGACACCATATATAGAATCCCCTTGCTGATATATATCGAAGTAATAAAGTTTTGAGAGCCGAGTTGTATCACCCAAGCCTGCTTCCCAAAACCCGCTCACACTAACAATATCTTTCAACATCAATCCAGTGCAGTTTAAGCTTAGAATCGCAAAAAGTACAAATAGAATATTCAGCGAATTACTTAATTTGATTTTTTTATTTAACATTCTATTATTCCATTTATTTCTTGCAATTTAATTATCAAAGTTTCTATATACAATTGATAATATAATAATTTCTAAACACTGGATAAAAGATACCGCAAAATTTTATAAAATTTCGGTAAATCATTTTTTAAAATCAGCGACTTTTATGTTTTGATTTATTTTAGATTTGTATATAAAACCATTTCATTATATTTTTGGTTAATTGTTTAGACAGTTTTATAAATCATTAAAGTATATCATGAATACTTCATTACAAAAAATTGTTTTAATCGCAGTACTTACTTTGCTCACAACTGGTAGTATATTTTCACAGGTTGCTTATAGTCCGAGAGTTGATTCCATAATAAATCTGACAAACGAACAGGTTATTTCATTACTTAACCGACAATTATCCGGTGACACAGCTACAATTATTGGCGGTTCACCTTATACCATTCTCTCACGTAACTGGCAATCGGTCCATAATCCGAAAGCGGCACAATTCATTTATGAAAGGTTTCAAAGTTTCGGTCTTAATTCAAGGTATCAATATAACAGTTCCAGCAGTGTAAACGTTATTGCGAAAATAACCGGTACAAAATATCCTAATCAGCAATTTATTATCTGTGCACACTATGATGACATGCCTTCAGGTCCGCTAGCTCCCGGTGCAGACGATAATGGTTCTGGAACTTGCGCGGTTATAGAAGCAGCAAGACTCTTGAGTCCATACACTTTTGATTATACTTTAATATTCATAGCGTTCGATGAAGAAGAAAGGGGGCTGTATGGAAGCAAAGCTTATGCCGATACAGCATTAATGCATGGTGACTCAATCGTAGCTGTACTCAATCTTGATATGATAGCTTGGGATTCTAACAATGATAATAAAAACGACATTCATACGAATACAAATTCATTTAATTTTGCAAATGAATTTAAGAATGTGATGAATGTCTACCAGCCCACACTCGATCCGGCACTTATTAATTCGATTAGCGGAGGCAGCGATCACCAGTCATTCTGGAACAGGGGTTACAAAGCAATTCTGTCGATAGAATATATGAGTGATTTCAATGCATACTATCACACAGTAAACGATAAGTTTTCTAATTTAAATGTTCCGTACTTTACAAAAATGGTAAAGGCAGCAATTGCATCGCTTGCTACATCGGGATGGGATTATAAAATTAATTTTGCACATGACCCGTTACTATCGAACAATGATACAACGAACAGAACAGCTGCCGTTGTAATAAAATCCAATCACCCAATTGCGAGCGGGACTAATTCACCAAGACTTTATTATAAGATTGGCTCGGGATCATATAATCCCGTAAATTCTTTTTACAACAATCTTGACACATTTAAATTTTCAATACCGGGACAATCATTAGGCACAACGGTATCGTACTATTTCGCAGCACAGGATTCACTCGCTAACTTTATAGGAACCTATCCAAATGGCGGTAGAGGAGTCAATCCACCCGGAACTTCCCCACCTGCTAATGTTTTTGTATATCAAGTTGCAAACATAAATACTTTAAATAAATGTTCTAATACGACACCGAAACCCATCCAGGATTACCAAACAACCTATGATACAATTCAAGTATCCGAACTGGGAAACGTTTTAGATGTTAACGTGAATCTTACAATAACTCATACATATGATGGTGACCTCGACATATATCTTATAGGTCCGAACGGTTACCAGGTCGAATTGAGTACAGATAACGGTGGCTCAGGAAATAATTACACAAATACAACATTCGATGATGAAGCCTCGCTCTCGATAACTCAAGGAAGCGCTCCATTTACGGGAAGTTTCAGACCGGAGCAGCCATTAAGTAATCTCGATAACATTCCTGTTGCAGGTAATTGGATTTTGAAGATTTACGATGACGGACCGGGTGACGTGGGACAATTGGTAAGCTGGTGTGTTACCGCTCAACATTCCATTGTGAATTCAGTTACCGGTAATAATAGTAATCCGTCTAAATATTCCCTTTACCAGAATTATCCTAATCCGTTTAATCCAAAAACGAAGATTAGATTTGACCTCCCGAAAAATTCAAAAGTTAAATTAACTGTGTTCGATATTTTAGGAAGAGAAGTTACAACTTTAATAAATAATGTATTAGAAGTTGGTAGTCACGAAGTAATATTGGACGGAAGTAATTTAACAAGCGGTGTTTATTTTTATGAAATCACTGCTGGAGATTTTAGAGATGTCAAACGGATGCTATTAGTAAAATAATTTTATTATAACTCACTCCCAAACTTAGTTTGGATACGAGAAAAAAGAAAAAGGGAGTTTAATTTCAAACTCCCTTTTTTTGAAACTAAAATTACATTTCAAAAATCACTTGACTAGCATCATCTTCTTTACGTCCGTGTATCCATTGGCTTCAAGCTTGTATAGGTAAACTCCACTCGTTAGTTTCGAAGCATTGAAGTCAATAGTATAAGAACCTTGTGTTAAATCTCGCGAAACAAGTGTTTGCACTTCCTTACCGAGTATGTCATAGACCTTTAGCGTTACATACCCGTCTTTAGGAACATCAAAGTTAATATTTGTTACTGGATTGAACGGATTGGGAAAATTCTGATAGAGTGCGAAAGAACCAGGTTCATTGTTGCTATTATTGGTTAATGATGTTGTTATATTACTTGCATCATAATATACTCGCCAGTTAGATGGTGCATCCAAACCAACCCAGACAAAGCCATAATTCTCGAGAGCTAATTGTTCAACTATCTGAGGAACATAATTTGCTGAAGACCATCCCGGCGGATGATTGCTTATCTGTTCCGGATCGGAAAACGATGACGGTGTATTTAGCCAGGCATACATGCTCATAAGTTTGTCGGAATTATTTGTTGGAGTGCCACTCTGAAGACTATCTCGGTAATATGAAAAATCTACTCCCCCCGGAGACTCTGTGAAATATCTTGCATCTATCCAGTATTCATCAACTCCGGGTACTGAAGGAAGAGTGTAAGTAGGACTATAGGATGTGCCACCATCTGTACTACCTCTTGCTTTAATATCGATATTCCCTGTGGTACCATGTGTATAAAAAAACCACACTATCCCTCCGTAAGCAGCAGTAATAAATTCTTTTTTTGATACTGTTTCAGTTGCTAAGTTCTGGAAACCAGAGGACGATAAATAACCTGGTGATGTCTCTCTGTACCTCGCTACTCTGATCTTTGCAGTTGATGTATCACTTCCAAAAGGTGTACCGTAATAATTCATAAACAAAGTATCTCCTGTGCCTGACATACACATAGTTGGAAAGGCACCACCCGAAGTCACAAAACCTGATTGAACCCATGTAAAACCTCCATTAATCGTACCAAATCTCCTTATGTTGTTCGTTCCCAGGTGGTCTGTGTAAAGATATAAAGCTCCTGTAGATGACGCTACGATGTCGAATGCTCTAACGTTCGTCGAATCATGTGCTGCAATACCCGCAGTGTTATAAACGTTCCAGATACGAACCTGCTTACTAGCCACATATACCAGGTAGATTGAATCCAGACCGCTTCTAACAAGCCTTATCCTGTCAAATCTCTGCCTTAAGCCGATACCGTAACTGTACATACCCCAATTCTGTCCATCATTAGTAGATACATAAAGAACGATACCGAGGTTTGATGTAGATAGAGTATCGTTGACCGCAATAAAAATTGTTGAAGGATTTTGCTTGTGGATTGTTGCAAGCGGACCTATAGGTCTAAAGTTTGAAACAAGATTATCACCACCGAAAAACGGATTTTCAACCGATTGAATGCCCGTTGGAATTGGAGCTACCGGTACATCCGTTTGTGAAAATCCTATTGTGGATATTAATAAAACAATTGATACTAATAATAAGTGTAATTTTTTCATTATCTTTCCTCCGAAAGTTATAATTTTTAGTTTATGGAATTTATAATATTTTTGTGTTTATAAAAGTGCTTAAATAATATTCTCTTATTATGAATTAATATTATTCTCTTTTTTTGGAACCAATTTGATACAGTCCAATTGTCACTTGGTAATTATTTCACATACTATATTATTTAACAAGAACCATCTTCCTCGTCTCTGCAAAGTCTCCTGCTTCTAAATGATAAAAGTATACACCACTACTCAGATTATGGCTCTCAGTTCCATTAAAATCCACT
>CAYYJH010000035.1:0-25895 GCA_964472195.1 uncultured Ignavibacteriaceae bacterium
ATTTGTTAAAATAAAAATAAGTAAGATAGAAAAAATGGTCGGAACGGCTGGATTCGAACCAGCGACCTCCAGTTCCCAAAACTGGCGCGATAACCGGACTACGCTACGCTCCGTTTAATGCGGGTTAATTTAAGGAATTTTAATTCATCATTCAATTTAAATCGTGGGAAAGTGTCTTAAGCAAATTACCCCATCAATATTTTCATTGAATCATTGCATACAATGGTTTTATTAATATTAGATATTCATTCATAATATTCTGAAGGTTTCTTTAGAAACAATTTATCCTTGTAGTTAGATGTTATTAATTGTATAATTATAACTTAAATTAGTAGTACACTGTTTGTCTGTTTATTAACGGACTTATTCTAAAAGTTGTGTTTTTAATACATAAGTTTACTGTAACAGCCGTTTTCAAAGTTGTCTCCAGTAAGAAGTTCGCTCGAATACATTATATGTATAAAAAGTGATCCTGTGTTTTAAGAGCCAAATTATACAGGCGTACATTTTTTTACCGAGTAATCGGAGAAACAAATAAGAAAGGACTGTTACATGGAACAAGGTAAAGTTAAATGGTTCGATGCAACAAAAGGTTATGGCTTCATTACCCGCGAAGAGGGTAAAGATGTCTTTGTTCATTTCAACGCTATCAATTCTGACGGCTACAAAAAACTCGAAGAGGATGATGTAGTTCAGTTTGAAGTTGAAGAAGGTGAAAAAGGACCACAAGCTGTAAACGTAACAAAGATCTAAAACCATTATCATTAACCCGCATCTTATTTAAAATTTTGATGCGGGTTTTTTATTTATCACCGTATAAAGTTACATTATTATTCCCCTGTTTTGAACAATCCTCCAACAATATCCTATATATGATTAATTCAATGATACAATTATATCATCCTCAAGTAGTTCATCATTAAAGTTATTACAATCACCATCCCAGTTTGATGTAGCCAATAATTTATGTCCTGCATGGTAATTTTTTCTGGAGTTCAATGTCTGATAAATTTTTTTAAAATCGATTGATTAGATTTTTAATATACATTAAGGGATTTAATTATCATGTTTAAATAGAATTTTATTAAATTCATGAAACAATTAAATTATATAAGTGTTGTATTTATTAATGAAACAAATTTCGATAAATATTTAGGGATTTCAAATGAAAACATGTAAGATTATCAATTTCTTTTTCGTATTTTTATCTGCACAATTGTTTTTGATTAATGCACTTACTGCACAAACTTCAGAAGAATGGTTTATTAAAGGTAATAAATATCACGAAGAACAGAATTTCGCAAAAGCAATATATTATTTCACAAGAGCAATTGAATTGGACTCGAATTATGTCGCTGCATATAACAAACGGGGAATTGTATATTATTATTTAAAAAATTATGATAAAGCAATAGAAGACTTCAACAAAGCTGTTGAGTTAAAACCCAATAACACAGAGTCATATTACAATCGAGGTCTTGTTTATACTGATATTAAAAAGTATGATGAAGCGTTAAATGAATTTACAAGAGCAACAGAACTAGAACCGGATTTCGGGAATGCTTATTTCCAACAAGGACTTGTTTATGATTATTTAAAAAAAAATGATGACGCAATTAAATATTATACTAAAGCTGTGGAACTGATACCTGATTCTGCAAAAGTTTATTACCATCGAGGGAATTCATACAGCGAATTGGAAGAATATAGCAAAGCAATTGAGGACTACTCCCAAGCAATTCTGTTAGACACTGGCTATGCAGAAGCTTATAGTGGTCGTGGTTATATCTACAGTCTCTTGGAAAATTATAATGAAGCGATTCAAGATTATTCGAAGGTTCTAATGATAAATCCTTATTATGCCGAAGCATACAACAATCGTGGTATTGCTTATTATTTTTTAGAAATATACGGCAAGGCAATAGAAGATTTTACAAAAGCAATAAAGTTAGACCCTGGTTATGTTGATTTATATTATAATCGAGGACTTGCTAATGCATCAATATATAAATATGAAGAAGCAATTAAGGATTGGGAGAAAGCTATAGAAATTAATCCTGATTTAGAAAGTGAGTTAAGACCGTATATTGACAAAGCAAAAAAGAAGTTATGAACAATTAGTCAAAATAAGACATTATGCTGATCTTAACGAGTTCATTCTCAAATCCCCTAGATAATAAATATTGATAGCATTTTCTTTTTACTTCCACCTCATTTGTTGATTTCATTTTCTTTATATATTTGTACAATAATTCTTTGCATTTTTCTAATTCTGTTTCTTCATCATAGAGTTCATTCATAACACTTTCTATGACTTCTTTATCAATTCCTTTCCCGGCAAGTTTCATCTGAATTAACCGTTTACCTTGAGGTTTATTGAAAAGTTTGCTTTCTAAAAACATTTTTGCAAATTGTTCATCGTTTATATATTTCAACTCTTTTAATTTGTTAATGACATTTTCAATGTTGCTTTCTGAGATTTTCTTACCTTTTAGTTTATCCCTTACTTCTTTCTCACTACGCTGTCTATAGGAAAGAAAATTCAGTGCAATTTTTTTCCCTGCAAAGTATTCATCGTGATTTTTTATCTCGGTTATTTTCTCGTTACTTAATATATCCTTCGTTCTTAATCCAAACTTGAGAACCGTATCTTTGTAAATCCCGAATGCAAATTCTTCATCTATAAAAATACTGTATCGGTTTTCTTTTTTTTGTTTCTGGATTTTTGTTATTCTCATTTTAAAAATAAAAAAACTGTTAACCTTTACAGATTAACAGTAATAAATTAAATGACTAAAATTCTTTATTTAGATTTCTTTTCTTCGGCTTTTGATGAAGATTTTTCTTTCTCCTCAGTTGAAGAAGTAGTATTGTCTTCATTTGAAAATCCAATGGCAGATTTAACTTCTTTATACAATTTCTTCAAAAGTGCTCTATCTTCGTTAAGCAACTTTTTTAAACCGTCTCTTCCCTGTACCCTGTTGTCTTCATATGTAAACCATGCGCCTCCTTTTTTTATGATATTGTTTTCAACGGCTAAGTCGATAAGGTCCCCGATTTTAGAAATACCTTCATTATACATAATATCAAATTCAACAATTTTAAATGGAGGTGCTACTTTATTTTTGACAACTTTTACTTTTGTTCTATTACCTATGACATCTGTTCCATCTTTTATAGCAGCAATTCTTCTAATATCCAGTCTTATGGAAGCATAGAATTTAAGCGCTTTTCCCCCGGTTGTTGTTTCAGGACTTCCGAACATTACGCCGATTTTCTCACGAAGCTGGTTTGTGAATATTAAAGACACCTTTGATTTTGAAACTGCAGCAGTTAACTTTCTCAGGGCTTGGGACATTAATCGTGCTTGCATTCCCATAACAGAATCTCCCATTTCACCCTCAATTTCAGCTCGAGGTGTGAGTGCTGCAACGGAGTCAACCACAATCACATCGAGTGCATTACTTCGTACTAAAGTTTCACAAATTTCCAATGCTTGTTCTCCGTATTCGGGTTGGGAAATAAGCAGATTGTTAACATCAACTCCGAGTTTCTGCGCATAGGAGGTATCAAGTGCATGTTCGGTATCGATGAAAGCTGCGAGACCGCCATCTTTCTGTGCCTCTGCAATGATATGAAGACAAACAGTTGTCTTACCTGAAGCTTCGGGTCCAAATATTTCTGAAATTCTTCCACGAGGAATACCTCCGATACCTAATGCAGCATCTAAGGAGAGCGACCCGGTGGAAATAAAGTCAAGCTTTGTACTCGGCTTGTCACCCAATTTCATTATGGATCCTTTTCCATGTTCTTTTTCAATCTGCTCTAATGCAATTTCCAGAGATTTCATTCTCATTGTTTTTTCATCAGACATAAATTTGTTTATTTAAATTTAATGAATAATTTGTTTTTTGTTTTCTTTTTAGCAGATGAAACAAATAGCCGGTTATACATGAATAACCCGGTTAATGAAAAATTTAAAATTATTTATTTTTATGAACAACCACTTGTTGCACCACAATTATCACATTTAAGACATGTACCGTTTCTTAACATGGTTGCCTGACCGCATTCCTGGCATATATCACCTGTATAACCTTTTAGTTTTGCTTCTTCAATTCTTGATTGTTCTGTATCCGATTTTGTTACAGCAGCAACCCTGATTGCAGAGGGTTTTGGCTTAGTAACTGTTCCCAGGACTTTTGCGCCTTTATTAATATTTTCTTCTATTATTCTTTCGCTGTAAAGCTCTTCTTCATCAAAATCTTCTTCATCCTCGTCTGTTTTTGAAATAGAATCTATCGGACTGTTCTTAATTTCATCCTCCACTATTTGTGCCAGATCATTTCTGCTAAGATATGTAACAGCAAGTTCCCTGAAAATATAGTCAATTATAGAAGTTGTCATTTTAATATTTGAATTTCCCACAACAATACCATTAGGTTCGAATCGTGTATAAACAAAAGCATCGACGAATTCTTCAAGAGGAACACCATGCTGAAGACCAAGTGATATTGCAATAGCAAAGCAGTTCATTAAACTTCTAAAAGCTGCTCCTTCTCTGTGCATGTCGATAAAAATTTCTCCAAGCTGACCATTTTCATATTCACCCGTTCTTAAATAAACAGAATGGTTTCCAATCTTTGCCTTTTGTGTATATCCTTTTCTTCTAAATGGTAGTTTTCTTCGCCTTGCAATATATCTGTGTATAATTCTTTCGGCTACTTTAACAATATCACTTTTTTTATTCAGTGCCTCATCCTGTATTTTAATACTTTCGTCTCCTAATGTACTTTCATCTGTAACACTGTTTAATGGTTGAGAGAGTTTCGACCCATCTCTGTATAAAGCATTAGCTTTAAGGCCTAACGACCATGATAGACTGTAAGCTTTTTTCATATCATCGATCGTCGCATGATTCGGAAAATTAATAGTTTTTGAGATTGAGCCTGAAATAAAAGGCTGTGCTGCAGCCATTATTTTTATGTGAGCGTCAGAATTTATAAATCTTTTTCCTTTCTTACCGCATTTGTTTGCACAATCGAAAACTGCGTAGTGCTCTTTTTTAATATGTGGCGCACCTTCGATTGTCATAGTTCCGCAAATGTAATCGTTAGCTTCTTCAATCTGTTCTTTTGTAAAGCCAAGACCACTCAAAATATTAAAGTTAGTATCATCTAATTGCTCTTCGGAAAACCCTAATGCGTTCTTACAGAATGCAGTGCCTAAAGTCCATTTGTTAAAAGCAAAGCTTATATCGAAAACAGATGTTAAGTCTTTTTCTATCTGTTTGATGATTTCTTTAGTGAAACCCTTGTCGGAAAGACTTTGTGGATTTATATGTGGACAACCGATTAGCGATCCATACCCTTTCGTGTATTTTATAATATCTTCGATCTCTTTTTGTGAATAGCCAAGTTTTTTCAAAGCAGGTAATACTGACTCATTAATGATTTTAAAATAACCACCACCTGCAAGCTTTTTGAATTTCACTAAAGCAAAATCTGGTTCCACACCTGTAGTATCACAATCCATTACCAGACCAATAGTTCCTGTTGGGGCGATAACTGTTACCTGGGCATTTCTATAACCGAATTTATCCCCCAACTCCAATGCTCTATCAGAATCTTCTTTCGCGGCTTCAAATAGATATTTAGGACAATTTTTTTTATCAATTCCTTTTGGATAAATTGATAATCCTTCATATTCATTTCTAAGTGTGTTGTATGCTGCCCTTCTGTGATTTTTTATTACACGAAGCATGTTCTCTTTATTCGCTTCATACTTTGGGAAAGGTCCAAGCTCGTTTGCCATTTCAGCAGATGTAGAGTATGCATTCATGTGCATAATAGCAGTGATAGCACCGGTTATGGCTAATGCTTTCTCTGAATCGTAAGGGATACCCTGGCGCATTAATAATGCTCCAAGATTTGCATAACCCAAACCAAGAGTTCTGTAATCGTAAGATTGTTTTGCAATCTTTTTGCTTGGAAATTGTGCCATCAATACGCTTAACTCGAGTACGATCGTCCATAAACGTGCCGCATGCCTGAAACGATCTACTTCGAATACTTTATCTTCCTGATTATAAAATTTTACTAGGTTGAGTGATGCTAAATTGCAAGCAGTATTATCTATGAACATATATTCAGAACAAGGATTTGAAGCTCTTATTTCCCCATCAACCGGGCATGTATGCCACTCGTTTATTGTTGTATGAAATTGCATTCCAGGGTCTGCACAAGACCAAGTGGAGTAAGCAATTTGTTCCCAAAGATCTCTTGCCTTTTTTGTTTTACAAGGTTTTGGTGTTCTGTTCTCTTTTTTTGCTTTTTCTAATTCAACTCTCCAGTATAAATTCCAGTCTGCATCGTTTTCAACAGCATGCATGAAATCATTGGTGGCTCTTATGCTATTGTTAGAATTTTGACCGGCAACTGTTGCGTACGATTCAGAATTCCAGTCGGTTTCATATATTGGGATATGGATTTCTTTATAACCGAGCTTAGCGAGTTGTATTATTCTTTCGATGTAGTTCTCTGGTATTAATGCTTTTCTAGCTTCTTGTATTGCTTTAGCTAACGATTTATTGCTTTTTCTGTCTGTTCCATCATTCTCAGGATGTACACTGTGACAGGCTTTCATGATCTTATTCAAATAAATATTTAGAGACTTTGAGCCTGCAACGAGTGCAGCGACCTTTTGTTCCTCGCTAACTTTCCAGTTGATGAATTCTTCAATATCGGGGTGGTCTAGATCCAGAGTAACCATCTTAGCAGCTCTTCGCGTTGTTCCTCCCGATTTTATTGCCCCGGCACTTCTATCGCCGATTTTTAAAAATGACATTAAGCCTGATGACTTTCCGCCACCGCTGAGTGGTTCTCCATCACCTCGAATGTTTGAAAAATTCGTTCCTGTACCCGAACCATATTTAAATAACCTCGCTTCTCTCATCCAAAGATCCATTATGCCGCCTTCATTTACAAGATCATCAGATACTGACTGAATAAAACATGCATGGGGTTGAGGATGCGAGTATGCATCTTTTGAGGTTGCTAATTCTTCTGTTGAGGGGTCAACATAAAAGTGACCTTGAGAAGGACCATTTATTCCGTATGCCCAGTTAAGACCGGTATTAAACCATTGTGGAGAGTTTGGCGCAGCCATTTGATTAGCTAACATAAAGTACAGCTCTTCATAAAAATTTAATGCGTCTCGTTCAGTATCAAAGTAATTGTATTTCCACCCCCAGTAAGTCCAGCATCCAGCAAGCCTATGGAATACTTGTCTTGAATCGTTTTCATACGTATAACAGTCATCATTCTTTAGGTTTTTAACTTTGTCTTTGTCGATTTCAGATCTTGATAACCATTCAAGGACTCCTTTTTCTCTGACCTTTTTTAAAAATTTCGGGACTCCAGCTTTACGAAAATATTTTTGAGCTATTATATCTGTTGCAACCTGTGACCAATGCTTCGGAATGTTTATATCGTTCATTTCAAAAACTACCGAACCATCAGGATTTCGTATAACTGAAGAGCGTTTTTCAAATTCTATTTTGTCTAAAGCAGTTTCCCCTTGTTCTAAGTAAATGCGGTCAATTATCATTATTCATACTTGTTTGTTTGGTTAGCAAAAGAATAAAAGTTTTTTAAAAAATTGTAAGTTGAAACGTACACGTTCATAAGATATGAGATTGTGTAAAGTTAATTATACTAATTTTTAAATGCAATTTTTTTTTAAAAATTTTACTATTGACTTTTTAGAAAAAAATTATTTCGTGTGAAATTCAATAGGAAGAATTTTTTTTTAAGGATAAATAAGTAAAAATGCTTCGAAATACATAGTTAAATTGCTAAGAATAATATATTGATTATTAGGCATTAATATTTATTATTATTATTAACACGTTCATCACATCTTCTAGTCAAGACAAAATGTATATATAGTTAATTCGCTTACTTGGGAGAACTGGAATACCTTGACAATGGCAAGGGGTAAGTTGAATGACTTTAATGAGAAAATGAGTAAGAAATAAATATTTAAAATTTTTTAACAGTTAAATGAGGTTAATTTTATAAATTTGTTTATTGATAATTAATAACAACTAATTACATACGTGTATATTGTTTTATAATAGAAAAAAGTTTAATTTGCACAAAAGTTACTGCGCGCTACAAATCTTTTATATTAATTAATCAGTGAGGAACTTTGCAAAAGCATTCAATACTAAAAAATATTCTGATTGTAGATGACGAGGAAGACATTCTCAAGTTGGTTGAGTACAATTTAATGCAGGAAGGATTTCAAACCAAAACATCTGCATCTGGTGAGGAAGCGTTAAAGTTGGCAAGGGAAGAACACCCAGATCTAATTGTTCTCGATATTATGCTACCCGGTATTGACGGGCTCGACATTTGTAGACTATTGAAAGTTGATTCTGATACAGCCGCGATACCGATATTATTACTCACGGCAAAAGGAGAGGAAGCAGATATCGTCAAAGGTTTAGATTTAGGTGCGGATGATTATGTTACCAAGCCCTTTAGCCCAAAAGTTTTAGTTGCACGGGTTAAAAGTGTTTTGCGAAGGTATGCACAACCAGAAATATCTGAAGATGAAATTATAAAATATAACGAAATATCTCTGCATCCAAGCAAACGGCAGGTTACAGTAAAAGGGGAGTTAATAGATTTAACTTATACTGAATTTGAAATTTTGCATTTTATAATTCGAAGACTAGGTTGGGTTTTTACGCGGAATGAGATAGTCGATAGAGTGCGTGGTGATAGTTATCATGTAACGGACCGTTCGGTGGATGTTCAAATAGTAGGATTACGAAAAAAATTAGGGAGTGCTGGTAAGTACATCGAAACTGTTAGAGGTGTTGGTTACCGCTTTACTGAATTATGATTAAAAGACGTTTATTCTTCCAAATATTTCCATCCTTCCTTCTAATTATTCTCATAATAGTAATTGCATTAAGCTGGTATGTCTCAAGTTCGCTTAGATCGTTTTATTTAGATGAGACTTCTTCAAAGTTGGAGGTAAGAGCCAATTTAGTAAGAGAATATTTGTTCAAAAAAAATCTTCTGAATTCAGAAGATTTAAATATGGAATGCCAGCATTTAGCGGATTTATCTAACACTCGTATCACTGTAGTTTTAAAGACTGGGAAAGTCCTGGCGGATTCTGATGAAAACCCTTACTTAATGGATAACCACTCAGACCGTTTGGAGATTATCGAAGCATTAAATGGCAGATCTGGTACTTCAATTAGATACAGTTATACACTAAACCAGGATATGATGTACCTTGCTATTCCTGTAATTGAAAAAGATATGATCGTGGCTGTTGTAAGATTATCCTTCCCGTTGACTTTCATAGAGGAAACACTTTGGCAAATACAAAAGAGAATAATCATAGGTGGTATTATCATAGCTGTATTGGCAGCATTTGTGAGTTTTTTTATATCAAGGAGAATTAGCATACCGCTGGAAAGAATAAGGAAAGGTGCAGAAAGCTTTGCAAGAGGGAAGTTCGATAAGAAACTTCAGGGTAGAGGTTCTGTTGAGATATCTTCATTGGCAGAAACTTTGAACACAATGGCAAAACAGCTTGACGAAAGGATTAGAACTCTTTCAAAACAGCGTAACGAGCAAGAAGCAATGCTGAGAAGTATGGTAGAAGGTGTGATTGCTATAGATATGGAAGAAAGGATCATTCTTTTAAATAAAGCGGCTGGCAATTTTTTCCAGATTAACGCAAAGGAATGTTCAAAAAGACTAATAAGTGAAGTTATTAGAAATACTTCGTTGCAGGAATTTATTCGGTATGCTTTGAAGAGCAAAAAACGTACTAAAACAGAGATAACAATATTTCAGGAAGAGGAACGTGTACTGGAAATCAGGGGAAGTGCCCTGCAAGATTCTAGAGGTACCCAGATCGGTACATTGATTGTGATGAATGATATTACTCAATTCAGGCAATTGGAAAGTATGCGTAGTGAGTTCGTTGCGAATGTTTCACATGAATTAAAAACTCCCATTACTTCCATTAAAGGATTTGTGGAAACTCTGCAAGAAGGAGTAGTTAAAGAACCTGAGAAGGTGAATCAATTTTTAGATATTATTGCAAAACAGACCAACCGCATGAACGCAATTATAGATGACCTTTTGAATTTATCACGTATAGAACAACAAAAGGAGAGTTCTGATATTCAACTAAGTCAAAACAAAATTATCGATATTATTACAGGTGCTGTTCAGGATTGTAGAACTCTGGCTGAGCAGAAACAAATTACTATTGAAGTAAATTGTGATGAGACTATATCCTTAAATATTAACCCGGATTTGCTTCAGCAGGCAATTACTAATTTAGTAGATAACTCAATTAAGTATAGTGATACTGGAAGTAAGGTAGAAATAACCGTGCTGGAAAAGAAGAAGAAGATTGTGATTTCCATTCAGGATTGGGGATGTGGCATTAGCAGCGAACACCATAATAGACTTTTTGAACGCTTTTACAGGGTTGATAAAGCAAGGAGCCAAAAGCACGGCGGCACGGGACTTGGACTAGCAATTGTAAAACATATTGCTGCTATTCATGATGGAAAAGTAACTGTAGAAAGTGAACCGGGAAAAGGAAGCACGTTTTCGATTCATCTTCCAAAAACAATTATCTGAGCTTGAAGTTGTTAGTGAATGACTTTATATCAATTCTTTTCTACATATTTAAACTTTTAATATATTATTATTTATTCTAATTAATATGATATACCTGATGAATATGTGAGAATTTAAGGAAAGTTAATTATTCTCAAGTTTAGAATAGCAAAATATTACAATACCCCTCCAAAACTTCAGACATGTATTGCAAACTTTTACAACCCAATCCTGTAATTTTAGAGCGATTTTTTACTTTTTTTACGTATTTCTATTTTCTGAATAGCATTGCCATGTTAGGATAAAAGGAATCAAATGCTTGAAAAGTCCTTCAAAAAACAAATATTAATATATTAAGTTTACAACATATAAAATCAAACCAACTTCTAACTACTCACTAACACTATTCTAACACTATCGTTCTATTTTTGTATTATAGAACAGGTTAATTTATTATCCCTGTTAAAATTCGAAAATTAAAAAAAAATTATTTTAAAATACTTCTAGGAGAATTCAAATGAACAAATTATTAACAGCATTTTTTATTATTATCATATACCTTGTTGCATCTGATACATCCGCACAGAGCATAAAAGGAAAGGTAATTGATGCTACAAATTCGGAACCTTTAGTAGGAGCAACGATTAAAATTGTCGGGACTAATATGGGTGCAATATCTGATGTTGATGGTAAATACTCAGTCGATGGTATGAATGCTGGTATTTATGATATAAAAGTTACTTACATTGGATACACGAGTAAATTATATAAAAGCATTAATGTATCGAAGGGTGATGTTGTTAAATTGAATGTGGTTATGGAAGTTAATGGTTTAACGACAGATGTAATTACCGTTGAAGCAACCCTTACAATGGCTAATGAACAAGCTTTACTTATCGAGCAGAAAAATTCGGATAATGTTCAGGATGGAATCAGCGAACAGCAAATTAAAAGAGCACCCGATGCGGCAGCTTCCGATGTTCTAAAGAGAGTAACAGGAATTTCGATTGTAAACGATAAATATGTACTCGTAAGAGGAACGTCCGAAAGGTATAACAATACAATGCTTAACGGTGTACTGCTTCCCTCAACTGATCCCAATAAGAAATCTTTTTCGTTTGATTTATTTCCTTCGAATCTGCTTGAAAATGTTATAGTATCGAAAACGTTTACACCTGACCAGCCAGCAAATTATTCTGGTGGATTGGTTCAAATCAATACAAAAGACTTCCCAGAAAATTTAACAATGAATTACAGCTCAACGGGAGGTTATAACACACTCACAAGTACAAAATCTTTTTCGACATATGATGCTTCAAACAAAAGCTTTCTTTTTCTTAATCTTGGTTTAGACGATAGTAGAATGCTTCCTTCGAATATTCCTTCAACACAAATCAAAAATAATAATTTCAATAGAGAACAATTACGAGATTTCAGCCGCTCTTTTAAAAACAATTGGGCTCAAAACGACATAAAAGCTCCTCTTAATACAGGTTTAGCTTTGTCAATTGGTAACTCATACAAATTAGGTAATATTCCTATAGGTTTTCTCGCTGCTTATTCTTATAAGAGTTCGTATTCGAATAAAGTAATTAACAGGGATGAGTATAATACTGATTACACAAAGATAATTAGCTATGCAGGGACTAATTTTCAGAACTCAATTCTCTGGGGAGGTTTATTAAACCTTAACGCAAAACTTAATGAGTATAATAAAATAAGTTTAAAAGCCACATACACTCTTAGTTCGGATGATGAAACGGAATATTACAATGGTTATATCAATGGACTATCAGGCTCTGATTACTTTGACAGGCAGCTATATATAATGAGATTCGTGCAGAGAAATTTACTTTCGGCACAGCTTTTTGGTGAACATGTAATAACGAATCTGAACCATTTAAAGTTTGATTGGAACGCGTCATACTCATCTACAATAATGAATCAGCCGGATGTGAAGACAATGACTTACCAGAGGGAGTTTGGTACGCAAGATCCGTTTTATGCAGCTATTAATCCAAACTTTGGTAACACTTATGCAGGCGGAAGGTTTTTTTCTAATTTATCCGATATAAACAGAAGCTTTGCTTTAAATATTGAGATTCCTTTCAAATTTAATTTACCATTTATTAGTGATGAAACATCAAATTCGAAGTTAAAAATCGGGGGACTTGGGAATGGTACAAGAAGGAATTTCAACGCCAGGAATTTTGGAGTTGCGTATTATATCGGAATGCCGTTTAACATTCTTTATGAACCTATTAATGAGATATTTAAGCCTGAGAATTTCGATGTCAATAAACTCTTTTATGATGAGCTAACGCGAGAAACAGACACCTATAACGCAAGCGAAAACATTTATGCAATGTACTCAATGCTTGATATTCCTGTTAGCAAGTTAAGGTTTATTCTTGGTGCAAGATATGAATATTCTGAGCAGAGAGTTAACACTCTTGGTATTATTGGTGAACCAGTAAGCAATTACTTAAAGAATGTAGACGTATTGCCTTCAGTTAATGTAGTCTATAAATTAAACGAAGCTTCCAATATAAGAGCCAGTTATTCTCAGACTATATCAAGGCCTGAGCTCAGAGAGATTGCACCATTTTCTTATGTTGATTTTGTAACCAGCACACAGGTATTTGGGAATTCAGTTGACTTGCACAGGACATTGGTCAGGAATTATGACTTGAGATATGAAGTATTTCCAAATCCTGGAGAAATAATATCAGTTAGTTTATTTTACAAATATATCGATGCGCCGATTGAGGAGGTATTCGTTCCTACTTCAACCAATAGAATTAAATCTTTTGAGAATGCTGAAAATGGAGCGGACAATTATGGTGTTGAAATTGAGTTAAGAAAAAATCTTGGTTTTATCAGTAGATACCTGAAAGACCTCTCCCTGAATAGCAATTTAACTCTTGTAAGCTCGAAGGTCAACCTTGAAGGGACAGGAACTGTTGCGACCAAGAAGGAACGAAGAATGCAGGGTCAATCACCTTATATGGTAAACGTTGGACTCTTCTATGACAACTATGATATTGGTGCAGGGGTGAGTCTTGTTTACAACAGGTTTGGAGATAGGATTTCAGAGGTTGGATTGAATGGGTATGAGGATACAAGGGAGAAAGAAAAGAATCTCATAGACATAACGATAACAAAGAAAATATTCGATAATTTTGAAGTAAAGTTTTCGATAAATGATATATTAAATCAAGACCATATTTACTTACAAGAGATCAATGGAAAAGATGAAGTTGTAAGAAGATATAAATCAGGAACAGGATACTCGTTAGGAGTTTCGTTCAAATACTAATAAAAACCTTATTATAAACTATAGAAAGGAAAAAATGAAAAAAGCAATCTTAATTTTCACTCTTTTGCTCTGTATGAGCAATCTCGCTTTATCTCAGGGTTGGGATTCAACAACCTTGAATAACAACAACATCACTTCCAGTATAACTTTGAATGCTTCAATAAAGTATATAATGAAGGGATTTGTTTATGTAAAACCACCGGCAGTTCTTACAATACCGGCTGGTACCGTGATTTATGGCGACAAAGCAACTACAGGAACGCTGCTCATCGAAAGAGGTGCACAGATAATGGCAAACGGTACAGCAACACATCCGATAATCTTTACAAGCCGTCTTGACACCGGGCAAAGAGGACCCGGAGATTGGGGCGGAATCATATTGTTAGGTAAAGCTGAAATTAATACAGTAAGTGGTGCAGATACTGCTGCTATTGAAGGTATACCCGTGTATGTCCAGCCTGCTTACTACGGTGGTCATGATAATTCTGATAACTCCGGTGTATTAAGGTATGTCAGAATTGAATTCCCTGGAATTAACCTTACCGGGGTAAGCGGTAACGAGATCAACGGTCTTACAATGGGAGGGATAGGAAGCGGAACAACAATTGAATACGTTCAGGTGAGCTATTCAGGGGATGACTCCTATGAATGGTTCGGCGGAACAGTTAATTGCAAATATTTAATTTCTTATAAATGCGTTGATGATGGTTTCGATACAGATAATGGATACAGAGGGAATTTACAGTTTTTAATTGACGTAAAGGATAGTAATATTGCGGATATCAGCGGTACAAATGGTTTTGAAAGTGATAACAATGCTAACAGTCCGGTAAACTTTAACACACCCAGAACAAAGCCAATATTTAGCAATGTAACCTTGGTTGGACCATTAAGAACTTTGTCTACAAGTGTTAATCCTAATCATAAAAGAGGTATACATATAAGAAGGAACACATTGTTGAATGTTTTTAACTCAATTATTATGGGATTCAAAACTGGAACCAGGTTTGACGGTTCAGGGGTAGCTAATGCCTGTAATGGTGACACAATTTCTTTTAAAAGTCTTATATATGCAGGTAATGTAACATTAGCTGACACGAATGCTATGAATGGTAATGGTTTTTATGGACCTACTTTTATACAAACCGGTTCTTTTAATAACAGGGTCTTTAACACAAATGCGGAACTCAACCTGCAGAATCCTTATGGTTATGAAAACAACGGAAGCTGGATGCCATTAACAGGTTCTCCTGCTCTTACAGGAGGTAACTTTACCTATTCAAACCTAAGTGATCCATTCTTTACACAAACGACATTTGTTGGTGCATTTGGTACAATTGATTGGACAGCAAACTGGGCACAGTTCAACCCTACTCATTATGTTATAGGTATAAAAAAAATATCGTTAGAAGTACCGTCCGAATTTCAGCTATCGCAAAATTATCCAAATCCATTCAACCCAACGACAAAGATTAATTTCGCAGTTCCAAAAACTGGATTTGTTACATTGAAAGTATATGATGTAACCGGAAAGGAAATTGCAAACCTTCTAAATCAAAATCTTACAACTGGTTCTTATGAGTATGAATTTAACGCTTCGGGTTTAACCACGGGTATTTATTTTTATACTCTCAGCGGAGAAAATTTTAGAGAAACAAAGAAAATGATGCTCGTTAAATAACATTGCTCTTTCTCCTAGAAGAAGCTACGTCAGCGATCCGCTCTGTTAATTATTGCAGGGCGGATTTTTTTATATCTGGTTTATACTTAAGGAACAAAACGTTTATTAAGTAGTTGTATAATTTCATCAATAAAGTTAAATGGAATCAGAAATTATGTGAACTTAAGGTAGTAATTTCTCACAATATTTAAACCAATATCTAACAATTCCCTAACACAATTCTAACAATACTTCTTTATTTTTGTAAAAACAAAGTATAAGAATTTGTTATTCCTATACTGCTTTAAATAAAAACCATTAAATATTTTTAAAAACAAAAATGGGAAGGAAAATTTGCAATGAATAAAATCATTAGCACCATCATATCGATGTCTTTAATTATGTTGTTGTTTAATGCTTGCGGAAAAAAGGATACTAATGATAATACAGAAGTGAAATATATAACCATTAAAGGATCGGATACTATGGTTCATCTTGTAAGCACTTGGGCTGAAGCTTACATGAAAGTTAATCCGAAATCTGACGTTTCTGTTACAGGAGGCGGTTCGGGTACCGGTATAGCCGCATTGTTAAATGGGACAACAGATATTTGTATGGCGTCTCGTAAAATTAAACAAAAAGAATTAGACCAGGCAAACGAACAAAACATAAAGCCTGAAGAGTTTGTTGTTGCAAGAGATGGAATCGCTGTTGTTGTAAATCCGGAAAACCCGGTTAGCGATCTTACAATTGAACAAATTGGAAAAATTTATACTGGAGCATATACAAATTGGAATCAGGTAGGCGGTCCTGAACAGCCTATTATTGTGCTTTCCCGTGAATCAAGTTCCGGTACGTATGTTTTTTTTCAGGAACATGTATTGAAAAAGTCAGATTATACAAAAGAAGCAAGACTCATGCCTTCAACCTCAGCTATTATACAATCTGTTACTCAGGATAAGTGGGCGATTGGTTATGTAGGCTTGGGTTATGCATTAGAAGCAAAAGGAAAAGTTAAAATGCTTACAGTAAAAGAAACAGAAAACTCAGATGCTGTAACTCCATCAGTAGAAACAGTTCAATCGGGAGTTTATCCAATCTCCAGACCTTTACATTTATATACAAACGGAAGTCCTACAGGTGAGGTTAAGAATATTATCGATTTTTGCTTATCAAAGGAAGGGCAACAAATTGTTCTCGATAAAGGTTATGTACCTGTTAAATAAAATAGCGTTGTACAAAATTATTACATTTGCTTATTATACGATTTAGCTTGAATAAAAAGTTAAAAGACATATTTGTAAAAAGTTTATTGAGTATTGCGGCATCTGCGAGTATTATAATCGTATTTTTAATTTTTGTTTTCCTATTCAAAGAAGCAATTCCATTTATATCAAACCCGGGAATAAACGAATTATTTAGTTCTAATTGGATCCCCGTATCATTTCAGAAAGAACAATTTGGTATTTACCCTCTCTTATCTGGGTCAGTGCTTGTAACAGTAATAGCTACGGTGTTGTTAATTCCTTTCGGAGTAATAGTTGCAATTTATATTTCTGAAATAGCTATGGGTTTTGAAAGAGAAATTTTGAAACCTTTTATAGAAATATTAGCAGGTATACCATCGGTTGTTATAGGATTTTTCGGTCTTGTTGTATTAAGCCCGATTCTTAAAGGAATGTTTAATTTAAATACCGGGCTTACAGCATTAACGGGTGCAGTTTTATTAGCATTGATGGCGATACCCACTGTTATATCAATTTCTGAGGATGCAATTCGCAGTGTGCCAAAATCTTATAAAGAAGCATCTCTTGCCCTTGGTGCAAGTAAGCTGCAGACTATATTTAGAATTACTGTCCCCGCTGCACTACCGGGAGTAATAGCAGCGATAATGTTAGGAATGGGGCGTGTTATCGGTGAAACAATGGTTGTATTAATGGTAACCGGGAACGCTGCAAAAATATCATGGAATCCTTTTGATTCGGTTCGAACTATGACTGCAACTATAGCAGCAGAAATGGGAGAAGTAGCAGTTGGCAGTACACACTATTCTGCTCTTTTCTGGATTGGTATAATACTTATGATTATTACGTTTGGATTAAATATAGTAGCTCAAAAAGTTCTAAAAAAATATCAAATGAGATAAGGTGAAAAAAAGTGCATTAGAAAATATTGTATTCTGGTCGGTTAGGTTTATTACATACTCGATTGTTGTCATCATTAGCTACATAATTTTTGATATTGTTATAAAGGGAATACCAACATTAAGCATAGAATTCATAACTGGTTTTCCACGCCAAAGTGGTTCAGAAGGAGGAATATTACCGGCAATCGTAGGAACAATCTATCTTGTATCTGGTGCAATTATCATTTCAATGCCGTTAGGGATGGCATCCGCAATTTATTTGTCAGAATATGCAAAGCATGGAAGGTTCACCCGTACTATACGTCTTGCTATTATTACACTTGCAGGTGTTCCCTCAATTGTGTTCGGACTTTTTGGATTGGGTTTGTTTGTAATTTTTCTTGGTTTCGGGGCTTCTATTATAGCAGGAAGTTTTACATTAGCGTTTATGATTTTACCTACGATTATTGTGTCCAGTGAGGAAGCGCTGCAAGCAGTACCAAAGTCCAATCGAGAAGGCAGTCTTGCCTTAGGAGCTACACAATGGCAGACAATTTATAAAAACGTGCTACCATATGCTTTACCCGGTATGTTTACCGGTTCGATTTTAGGAATAGGTCGTGCAGCGGGTGAGACTGCACCAATATTGTTGACAGTCGCAGCTTTTTTCCTGCCGAGGCTCCCCAGTTCTATATTCGACCAGGTAATGGCTTTGCCTTATCATCTTTATATATTAGCAACACAGCTTCCAGAAGTGGAAAAAGTGTTGCCTATGCAATATGGAACCGCTTTGGTATTATTAATACTCGTTTTAATTTTTAATTTAGCTGCAATTTTTTTAAGAAGTTATTTCAGGAAAAAATATAAGTGGTAAAATTTAATGATTCAAAAATAACGGTTGAAAACCTTAATTTTTATTACGGTCAGGTACACGCACTTTTTGATATAAACATGAAGATACCTGAAAAAAAGGTGACTGCATTGATTGGTCCTTCTGGATGCGGAAAGTCTACTTTTTTACGTATGTTTAATCGCATGAATGATATTATAGACGGAACACATCATACCGGTAATGTTCTAATCGATAATCGGGATATTTATAAAGATGGTATCGATATTGTTGCCCTAAGAAAAAAAGTAGGTATGGTTTTTCAGAAATCGAATCCATTTCCAAAGTCTGTTTTTGACAATGCGGCATATGGTCCAAGGATTCATGGAGTAAAGAATAAAGCAAATTTATGTGAAATTATTGAAAAGAGCTTGAAGGATGCGGCAATCTGGAATGAAGTTAAAGACCGTTTGGATGAAAACGCAATGGGACTATCAGGAGGACAGCAGCAGCGATTATGTATTGCCCGTGCCCTGGCTGTTGAGCCACAAATCCTTTTAATGGATGAGCCTGCATCAGCTCTTGATCCAAAATCAACAGCACGTATTGAAGATTTAATTAGTATACTAAAACAGAAATATACAATCGTTATAGTGACTCATAACATGCAGCAAGCATCACGTGTATCTGATTATACTGCCTTTTTTTATGAGGGTAAGTTAATAGAATACGATGATACGGATAAGATATTTAGAAATCCGGAAATAAAACAAACGGAAGATTATATCACGGGTAGATTCGGTTAATAAAAAAATAAAATATGACAATACATTATCAAAGAGAAATAAATAAATTAAAGAAATTAATTCTTAGCGTTGCTGCAGAGGTTGAAGAAAGCTTGCAGTGCGCCATGAAATCTTTGACTGAACGCAGTGGAGCATTAGCCAAAAAAGTGTTAGAGAATGATGAAAAAATTGATATGAGGGAGATCGAGGTTGAAGAAGAATGTTTAAAAATATTGGCTTTACACCAACCGGTTGCTGTTGATTTACGATATATTATTGCAGTACTAAAAATAAATAATGACCTGGAAAGGATTGGTGATTTAGCAGCAAATATAGCTGAAAGAGCTTTGTATCTTTGTACACAGCCTCCTGTGGAAATTCCTCCACCCATAATTAAAATGGCTGCAAATGTCAGGCAAATGTTGAAAAAAAGTATTGATGCATTGATAAATACTGATATAGAACTTGCAAACGAGGTCTGTGTTGCGGATGCAGTAGTAGATAAATTACATGCTTCAATGTTTGATTACATAACAGTGGCTGTTAAAATATCTCCGGAAAGTTTTAATTCTAAATTACACTTATTGGGAGTCTCTCGATATTTAGAACGAATTGCTGACCATACAACCAATATAGCTGAAGATGTCCTGTATATGGTTAAAGGAGATATCCACAGACATAAATATACATCACAATAGTTTGTCGATTTTATCATTGATAACTGCAATAAGTTGAATAAAATTATATTGTGTCAACTAGGAATTGCACAATTCTAAAAATTTGTATCTATATTTACTATTCGAAAAAATTGTTAGACTATAGCAATTTTATTTTAGTAAGTTTAAATAAGCTGACACAAAAAATATTTTTCTAATTAAAAAACAAAAATGAAAATATTAGCTTCTTTATTAATTCTATTTGTATTCGTAAATGTTTCTCTGTCTCAGGAGAGCATTAAAAAAGATATTAAGCCTTCGGGGAAAGTCTGGGGTTATGTGTTTGGGGATTATTTCTATAAGGCAGGAGGAGACACTGTGGCAATTGGAAAGGGACTTTACTCTGATTACTCGAAGGATTTTAATGCTTTTGAATTTAGAAGGATTATACTCGGTTATGATTATAATATAAGCGAGAATTTTGAAACGCGTTTATCTCTTGAATATGGAGGCACAGAACTAACTTCGAACTCTAAAAGAACTGTCTTTATTAAAACAGCAAGATTGGTTTGGAAGAACATTTTCAAGAATTCCAATATTGCAATTGGTTTAATAAAACCGCCGACGTTCGGATTTATCTCGGAAAAGTTCTGGGGCTACAGGAGTATCGAAAAGACAATACTTGACTTTCAGGGATCTCACTCAAGGGATCTTGGAATATCTTTGAGGGGTTCGTTTGATGATAACAAAGACTATGGATACAATCTAATGATTGGAAACGGGAAAGGTAACAAACTTGAGAATAATAAGTACAAAAAGTTTTACGGACATTTGTTTTCGTATTTCCTTGATAAAAGCATTGTTCTCGTAGCATATTCCGATTATGAAAAAGTATCACCTGAAATGAGCAAAACAACTGTTAAAGGTTTTTTAGGATATCAAGCTGATAAGATAACAGCGAGTGTTGAGTCCTACCAGCAATTGCAGAAAAACTTTATTGGTGATAGTGCAGATTTTAAATCCTTTGGAGTAAGTGTCTTTGCCAGGGGAATTATAATTGAGGATAGACTGAATGCTTTTGGACGATTTGATTATTATGATCCGGATATCGAAAATTTAACATCGGGATTCAAACAAAATTTCTTTACTGTTGGTCTGGATATAATACCGCACAAAAATGTTCACATTATGCCAAATGTATGGATTAAATCTTATATTGATAAAAGTATATCTAATACAGATATAAAAACCGACATTGTTCCAAGAATAACTTTTTGGTATATATATAAGTAAAAATTTTTTAATAAAATTTCAAATAAAATTATTTATTAATAAAAACAGCCCGATGATTTATTTCATTGGGCTGTTTTGAAATTCTGTTTAATTATTTATGTCCGTTAATCTCTAGTTCGCAGGATTTTCTGACAGATAAGGTTATATCTGTATTCCTAATATCCCATCCTTTAACCTACTGTCAGAAAGTTTATAAAAGGGCACACCAAGTATTTCTAATGAATTAAATTGCATCTTGTATTTGAATGTCTTCATCGTATCACTTTTTTCAGCTTCTAAAGATATAAAAATAAATTCTGAGAGTTTTTTTGCATCTTCTTTCCCGTACGCAAAGCCTACAAGTTTTGCGTTATATTTCTGTGGTGAAGCAACAGGATGTTTCGCTGTGAATTGTGTAGCAAGATTTTTCATACTGTCGAGACTGCAGTAAAAAGCCGGAATGTAAAAAACAATATCGCCTGAGGACTTATCTGTACCACCAAAAAGATTCCGGATGAAAGCACCGCTCGCTTTCCGTTCTAAAATTTCCACATGTGATTTTATGAGCCAGAAGGGTTTGTAAATTAATTCACCTTCGGAACGTATGGCAGCAGCAGCAAAGTTTATTTCAATTGGTTTTAATTCGTTTTCGATTATCTCAAAGCCACTGCCGCAGCTCGTGCAGTATGTTATGTTATCGTTTACTTCTACTACAAGTCCGCTATCGCAATTCTTGCAATTAACGGCAACTAATTTAAAGTCTGACACTTTTTATGAAAAATTATATTGTTAATAATTGTATTTAGCATGTTTGATTATCTTCTCATACCTCTAAGAATACTTCCGACAACAGAACCCACAACTAAAGCTGTCCCTGCATTCTTTACCACTGCCATCGAATCTATAGATGTTTTCCCGACTTGAATTGTACCTTTCTTTTTTTTCTTTTTAATTATCCCTGTGCCTTCTTCAATTTCGCCTCCGTATCTGAATTTTCTGTACCCTGCTATCATTATAGTTATACCAAAAATTAATGCAAGTATATAAATAACGAAGGTTCCTTCTTCAAAAGCTTCGATGGCAGAGAATGCCCCAAACAGTGTAGCGAGATACATTCCAACACCAATTCCTAAAATTCCCATGATAGCCCTGTAAAGATTATTACCGGGTGCTTTGCCATAACAGGTACTTCCATCTTCGCCGTCGATAACAACCTGGTAGGTTCTGTTCTTAAAGTTATAACGTGTTACCCACAATGGATAATAAACTACACTGATGTTTTCTCTGACAATGTCATAATATTCGAAGTTTATTCTGTCAACTCTTGCAGAATTTCTTGCATCATTAACGAACTGTTGTTTAGCTGCTTCTGAAACCTTGCTTTCGGAGGATATTATATTGAATATCATACCCTCTTGCTGTAATGTTTCAAAATCGACAGGATGAAGCTCGTCGCCTGCAAGGTTTACTTTCTGTACTCCTAATTCTGATATATCGCATGCAGCGAATGTATTGTCGTAAGGTCGCTGGATTTTTCTTTCGACATCAACATAATAAGTCTGAACCCTGTTGTTCACGGTTCTTGTCCTCTTCTCCTGACCGAATATCCAGCCTACCACATCGGCACGAACTCTCCAGTATGGAATGTAAACAAGAAAAACGTCTTCTATCTTCGAGTTTGCTTTTAGACCTCTTGCTTTTGCTAATCCTTTACCTAGCCACTTGTATGCTCTGTTTATAGCTTCGTCACGACTTAAAACTTTCGGTACGTAAAACTTCAGTGCTCCGCTTTCACCTTTAGTTGTAAGCAGTGTTCCGCAATACTTACAGTTAAATGTTATTACACCTTCCCTGAGATCTAACTCACCGCTGCAAGCAGGGCAGGTGATTCCTTTTATTATCTTTTCTTTCTTTAAAGTGATTGCCTGTTTTGTCGCGGCTTCTTTATCCTGAAAATCTTCCATGTATTTTTTAAACTTTTTTAGCTATTAAGTATGCTATGAAAATTAATGGTAATGAAACAAGAAAATATCCAAATATCTTTATTACCTCCCCAGTCAATAAAGCTGCTTGATATCCTTCGCTTGATCCTAAAGCAAAGAATGCAATAACAAATGATAATATGCTGACAATAAAGAATGCGAAAATACTTGCTCCGAATAACATTCTAAACGGTACCTCACTTTTTGCAGGCCAGATATTTGCATAAACTTTTCCCGATGATGCTTCAACCATTGCCGTATATTGTGAACCTTTATAATTGTAATAGGTTTGGTAAAACGGGATATGAACGAGGTTTGATTCCTGTATAGTGTCTTCTTTTACTCCTGTTTGAGTCAACCAGCTTTTAGCAGAATCATAAAGAACATCGGGTGTAATGAAATCTTTAATGTTATATTCTTTCTTGTGAAAGACCTTTAAGTTTCCAGCCGGTATTTGTATGTTTTTAATTTCTGATATCGGTGTTGAATAAGCGGGCTGAAGATGAATCTTGTCAACATTTGCTTCTTTTGTTTTAAAATACCACAAAGGGAAATAATAAAAATAAGTTGTTGATATCTGTGCGTCCTTGTCGAGGTCCTTGACGTGAAAGTTACCCGCCATCCATCTTCTTACATTACCGATTGCCTGTTCCTGGCTGAAATTCGAAGTTAATAAATAATGATTGACAACCTTTCTTTTATCGATGTATATTGCAGAACCGCAGAATTCACATTCAAGAAATCTTTCATCAGTGGGAATCTTGTTCTCACCGGCACACTGCGGACAAATGATTGTAGACGATGTAATCGTTTCCATTTGGTAAAAATAAATTTTATGCGTTTACTTGTATCAGTGTTAAAGGTCAGAGCTTTGCTAACAGGTCTTTCTTTTTCGCATCGAATTCTTCTTGGGTTATCAATCCGCCTTCTTTCATTTTCCCGAGTTTTTCAATAGTGCTCATAATTTCTTCTGAGCTCATCTTTTCTTCTTTTTTCTCATCCTTTTTTTCTACCTTCTTCTCTTCCTTTTCATCACCCGATTTCTTTTGCTGCTGCATATTTTGCATTGATTGTGTCATCATATTTGCCATACCCATACCGGCTCCCAGACCTGCACCGACCCCGGCAATACCTCCTGCATCGCTTTCAGCAGCTTTTTCGATTGCGCTTGCGGTTTTGTATTTCATGTAAGCGTCAAGGTCTCCGATCGCACCCATTGCACTTCTTTCATTGATCTTCTCCTGAACTTCTTCCGGCGGAACTATACCCGCAATTATCATATCGGTTAGCTCGATTCCCATTGCATTGAAGAAATCGGTAACTTCAGCTTTAACCCCGGATTCAATCTGCGGGTAAAACTGCCCGAGTTCAAAGACAGTCTTTAAATTTTTCCCGAGAACAGAATTTAATCTTGAAACGATACCATCTCTAAGGTAATCTTCAATTTCATTCGTTGTATATAGACCCTGGGTGGAAACTATCTCAACCATAAACTGTCTTGGGTCTTTTATCCTTATAGAAAATTTCCCGGATGCTCTTAACTGAACATAATTGAGTTCTGCATCACGGAAATTAATCGGAGATTTCGTTCCCCATTTCAGGTCGATAAACTTTTTCATTGCAATGAAGTAAACCTGAGCCTGGAAGGGTGACGTTCCTCCGAAAGGAAGGCTGATAAGTTTTGTAAGTAACGGAATGTTTTCAGTTGTTAATGTGTGTCTTCCCGGTCCAAACACGTCGAGTATTTTTCCGTCTCTGTAAAATACAGCATTCTGTGAATCCTGTACTATAAGCTGTGTACCGAGTCTCATCGAAGATGAACCATCCTGTGGTTCCCTGTGAACCATTGCTTTTCCTGTCTCATCGAAATATTTTAATACATCTATTAGTGCCATTTTTAAATCCTCTTTTTATGTTAAAATAAGTTGTGTGTTTTCTAATTAAATTCTCTCAACAGGTTTTCCCTGCTCTCGAACTTTAACAGTATGTTATCTAAAGCGGCAGAAATTTTACTAACAGATTCTTTCGTATCCAGGTTAGATGCACTGTTTGTCTCGAGTTCTGAAAATGCCGAATTGATGTTTTCCACCTCCGCCAGTAGTGATGAATCGTGCTCGTAAAGCATGGTTAACTTTTCTTCTTTTACTTTTACTACATCGAAAGCACCGCTGTAACCTCGTGCTGCAGAATGGAATTTTGCAATAGCATTTTCATTTTTCTTGTCTATCTTGTCAATGTCAGCTGAATCGAAAAGCTTTCCACTTTTTGAAAGATTAGATACGGTGTTTTTAATTTTAGTTTTATTTTCTTCGAGTAATGAAGCTAATTTGTTTCTTAGTATAGTATCTAATTCTCTTGAGTTATCCCTGTTTACATAACCGTCGTAACCGGGTATATATCTTTTGATCTTTTCGAGAAAAGATTCTTTTGATTTGATTTGACCAAGTTTATCTTGTAAGTCAGACATAGTTATTTTTTATTGTTTTTAAAAAGAACTTGAAAATATAAAATAAATTGATAAAATAATATTGTTATTTTGATGCACGATTGATTTTTGAAACGAAGTCAATAATATGTATCTATAACTTTTTTAGAGGACATTA
>CAYYJH010000035.1:25995-27827 GCA_964472195.1 uncultured Ignavibacteriaceae bacterium
ACATTAAAAAATCCGTTTCTATTATATATACATCATGACGAATTGAGGTTTTTGGAAAATGTATGAGCTGCTCGTTTCAGGCAGGCATACACTGCGGGAGTAAGTTTTTATTTCCCCTCCACGATTTTGATTTCCTCTTCGGTCAGATCGTAGAGTTTGTAAACAAGCTGGTCGATTTTTGCTTCAAGAACTTTAACTTTTTCCTGTTTTTGGGGATTTTGTAGGTAGTCCTCATTTTTGGTAAAAGTGAATATATTATCAACAAATTCTATAAATGGTTTTTGTTTTTCATTTTGAAATATTAATGGTATAGCATTAAGTACAGTAGACGAATAAGAATAATAACCACCTTGTTTCAAAGAAGCATTCTTATGAAGGTAAAACTCAATTAGTTTTGAGTTGAGTATTGCTAATAAAAATTTTATGTCCATTCTTTCATTTTCACTAGTAATTGAAAAAACCCTTGCACAACTGAACGCTGATCCCGTTAAATCAAGCGAAAATTTATTCTCTTTTACTTCACCAGGGCTAACGATTTTAGGTTTTCTAAATCTTTCAATACAACCAAATCTAATTAAGCCATACCAGCTTTTTTTCTCTCCGATTGTTCGTCTTGAGTCTTTACGATTTTTTAGTTTCTTTTTATTTTTTAAAATAAATGAATATGCCTTCGGATATTCTTCCTTCAATTTTTTAAGATCAATTAGTGTAGTTTTTTTCCCAACCTCTTCATATGGAAAAAAGATTTTTTTACTAGGAGATGCATAACCAAACCTTACACAATCTTGTGCTCTAATTATTGGCATCAATAATTCTTTTTCTATGTAGTCAACATCTTCATTAATATTATAAAGCAATAAATCATCTTTTCCCGTAATTACACCTGCCCAGCATTTTGCATACTTATTAAGTCGATCAGGTAATAACTGAATTTTCTTTATTATCGAAAGTTTCCTATCGTCTCCAAGTGACCATATATCTTCTGTTAATCTTGATATTTGAATTTTATGAAATTTGTTCGGTACAGTGAATGGCAATTTATTGACTTTATGGTAAACAAAATTATCCTTGGGGCATTTTGAAAGTAAAAATATGCTCACGTATGTAAGTGCATCAAAAACTGGCAGGTCTCCAAAGTCAACAACCATTTCTAATGCAGTCTTTTGCAATAAATATTTGCGAAGTTTCCTACCATATTCAGTTGTGAAAAATTGGTTTGATGATATGAAGCATAAGTGACCATTGTTATTAAGTACTGAATACCCAAGTTCAATGAAAAGTGTTGAAATATCAATTCGTTTCCAAGCCGTTATCCATCTCTTCTTGTAAATGTCGATAATTTCATGTGCAAGATTTTGTACACGGATATACGGCGGATTGGCAATCATCACATCAAACCCACCTTTTTCTTGGAATATTTCCGAGTAATTTACATACCATTCAAAGTGTTCGTTAGGTCCTGGAACTTCTATGTTTTTTATTTCTTCAATTCTTTTTTCAATTTCTCGGATCCTCTTTTCGTCTTCTCTTTTATCTTTATCACCCTCAAAAAGCCTTTGTTGAGATTTAATTGCTAATATAATATCATTCAGTCTTATGATTTGCTTATCACGATCATATTCAAAAAGTTTCTTCATAAGAATATCTATTTCACGCCGCTTATTTTCTTTCTGGGTAGGAATAGTAATATTAAATAATTCGTCTTTTAATATTTTAAGTTCTTTGACTAATTCAGTCCGCTTATGATCTCTAGTACTGACCAATGATTCTGTGGAAAGTAATTCTATCAAACTGTTGCCTTGCATGATTTTATAATCAAGGTTCGGAAGAGG
>CAYYJH010000036.1:0-25912 GCA_964472195.1 uncultured Ignavibacteriaceae bacterium
ATTATATTGTATTATTTTTATCCTTTGTAACTTTAACATTACTTTAATTAACTCCGTCAGAATATTGATAGCAGTTTCACCAGGAGTTTCAGCATTAATGTTTATACCAATTGGCATATTTACTTTATCTAATTCCACCGCTATTCCAAGATTTCCTTGAATAAACATTTTTTCAATTCACACCCGACAATTGTTCCGGAAATTATTGAATCCTCATAAACAATCATTTTTGCTCCGGGCTTCCGGGGGTAGAACCTCTCGGAGATACAACGATACACAAAGCAGCATTTTTATTACTGTTAATGATGCTTAATATTTCTTCATATATATCTTTCAAATATTGTACTACACTGGGAAAAATTCATTGTCAAAATAAAATCTATAATCTTCAATTGTATTAATATTAGCTAATATTTTCTTATTTTCTACTGAAATCGACTTTCTCTTGAAATGTTTTAGTTTTTCCTTAAAATTAATATATACATTCTTTTCTTCGATAATCGATTGAATTACATTACTTGAAATTAAAATTGGATGTCCTCCTTTTTCGAGATACATTGGAACAACATAACCATTATTAACTCTTGAAGTATAAATTTTTTTCAATAAATACTGGTCAATAAATGGATTGTCAATGTTTTGAATGAAACAATTTTCGACATTTTGTAATGCTTTAGCACCAAGTTGTATCGAATAAAATCTACCAAAATCACTGTGATTATTCAAAATAATTGAAGTTTTTGATGAAATATTGGATGAATTCTTATCCCACGGCTGATTATTCAATTCTTTATTAAGTACAATGATTACCTCAGAACACACAAAATTATGATATTCCAGTACAATTTTCTCAATAAAAGTTAATTGCGAATCAAACGGTAAGAAAGGTTTGGGGTGTTTCATACGATCTGAACTTCCCCCGGCTAATATAATAACACCTAAATGATTCAAAATTAAAACTATGAAATCCCATTTAATTTGTTACAAAATAGACTTTCCTTACATATCAATTATTTCGTTTATAAATACAAAAATTTATGTATTTTTTATTATTGAATTAGTTGATATTTAATAAATTAATTTGTAAATTTCCTAAATTTAGATAAAAACATACAAATATCCAATTTACAAATTTGGAACAAGCAGAAAAAATAATTGAGAAATGTAAAGATTTAGCATTCGATCTAAACTTTTCATATGCAAAAGAATGGAAATCTAAAGATAAAAAAAGAGTGCTTGTTGGATATCTTCCAATTTACTTCCCAAGAGAAATTGTACATGCTGCTAACGGTTTGGCTGTTGGTATAATGGGTACCGGTGATAGAAAACAAATCATTAAGGGAGATGCGTATTACCAATCATACATCTGCCACTTACCAAGGGGAATAATTGAATTAGCACTCGATGGTAATCTTAACGATTTTGACGGATTTATTTTTCCTTCAATATGCGATGTGATACGAAATCTTTCCGGTATGTTTCAAATATTAGAAAAAGGAGCATTCGTAAAATATCTTGATTTTCCTCAAAACTTTCAGACTCATATCGGAGGAGCTTTCTTAATAAAAGAAATGCAGTATGTTCTTGATGAAATATACAAAATAAACAAGGTAGCAGTCACCCCATCAAAACTGAATAATTCTATAAAACTTTTTAACAAAAATAGAAAACTGCTAACTCAAATTTACGATATTCGTCAGGATTTTCCATGGAGAATTTCTTCTGAGAATTTATATTACATTACCAGAGCAGGTCTCGTCATTCCTGTCGAAGAACATAATAAAATGTTGGAGATTATTCATGATTATATCCAAAAAGATATAGGCGAACCTCTGGATAAGATCAGGGTTGTAGTTTCAGGAGCTTTTTGCGAACAACCTTCGATTGGATTAATAAAATCAATTGAAATGGCAGGATGTTACATAGTTGATGATGATTTTTTAATAGGGTCAAGATGGATAGAAGGTAATGTAGATGAAGGTTCTTCTGATCCTCTTGCTTCATTAGCAGATGCATATTTAAACAGGAGTACTTTTTCGTCTTCTGTTTATTCAGTCGATAATCCAAAAGGAGAAAGGTTAGCACAATTAGTGATGAGAAGAAAAGCTGATGGAGTAATTTTCGCTGCACCGAGTTTTTGCGATCCTGCCTTATTGGACTCGCCAATTCTTGTGAAAGCTTGCGATGAAAAAAAAATCAGGCATGTAAGTTTTCAATACCATGAAAACACTTCACAATATAAGGTAATAAAAGAGCAGGTTGGTGCCTTCTCAGATTCAATAAAACTCTGGGAATAAACCACTGTAATTTCTTGAAAATAATCTAAAACATAAAAGAAACAGTTATGACTAAAGATATCGAAAAAGAAAAAAGTATGATCCTCCAGAAGAAAATGATTGGAAAACTCTTTAAGGAAATAAGTGCTGCAAAAGAAACAGGTAAAAAAGTTGTATACACTTTTGTTCCCGGCAATCTCTCAGAATTAATATATGCTTTCGATATGCTTCCTGTTTATCCTGAAATAAATGCACTTCAATCAGGAATGCGAAAGTCATCGGGTTCATACATACGTGTAGCAGAAAAACATGGACATTCGGAAGATGTTTGTACTTACGTAAAATGTGATATTGGTATGATGCTTAACGGAAATATCGGACCTACGGGGGAAAAAATCCCTGAACCTGATCTATTACTACTCAGCTACACGGGCTGTTTTACTTTTATGAAATGGTTTGAAAACCTCGAACAATTGTATCCTAATGTTCCTATTGCAATGTTACATACTCCTTACCAGGAAAAAGGAGAAATAACAGACGAGATGATTCAGTACATGGTGAAACAATTGAAAGAAGAAGTCATTCCAAAAATGGAAATGGTGTCAGGGAAAAAATTAGATGAAGAAAAATTAGAAAAAATTCTTGAGAACTCTGCTAAAGCAGAGGATTTGATAGTTAAGATATTTGACACAACCGAAAACAGACCTTCACCAATCGATGCATTTTTTGCAGGAGTGTATTATATAGGTCCAATTAATATTGGATTTCGAGGAACCCCAGAAGCAGTTACTTATTATGAGGAATTATACAAGGAAATTTTAGGACGTGTTGCAAAAAGATTAGGACCAATAACTCCTGAAGGAGAAGTCGATGAGAAATTCAGACTTGTAGTTGAGGGACCTCCAAACTGGACAAGCTTTAGGGAATTCTGGAAACTATTTTACGATTTCGGAGCCGTCATTGTCTCTTCTTCATATACTAAAGTTGGAGGCGTATACGATACCGGCTTTAGACACAATCCTAAAAAACCATTTGAAAGTTTTGCTAAATACTGCATGAACTGTTACACTAACTTAAACCTTGTTCAAAGAATTGAATTGCTTAAAAACGATATAAAAAAATACCATGCGGATGGATTCTTGATAAATTCCATAAAAAGCTGTAATTCGTTCTCCGCAGGACAACTATTAATGATGCGTTCGATCGAAGAAAAATTAGAAATTCCCGTTGGTTTCATCGAATCTGATTTAGTTGACCCAAGGTATTTCTCGTATTCCAACATTAAGAATAGACTCGACTCTTTCTTTCAAATGCTTGAACAACGAAAACTCATTACTAATCATAAAACTGAGGTAGCATGAAGAAATGTTATTTAGGAGTAGATTTAGGTTCAACTACTTCGAAGGCTATAATAATCAACGAAAAAGATCAGATAATTGGCAGAGGTATAACAAATACCAGAGCAAATTATAAAGTAGCAGCTGACATAGCAAAGTTAGAGGCTATATATAATGCAAGATTTTATTTACTTAAGAAAAATCTCTATGAGGAAATAAAAGTTAATCCTGAATACCGTATATATTTAAATGACATCGAGGCTGTATTTCTATATCTCCAATTTAAAAAGAGAATGAATGCCTTGCTCTCCCAATCCATCATGACCGTTGAAAATACAAACTTTCAACAAAACAAAAACAAGCTAAAAGAATATTTAAAAAATATATTTAAAAGAGTTGATATACAAATTAAAGAGGATTTCTTAGAAAAAAATCTTGGTTCAAAAAATCAATTTTTCAGAGATGTAATAAATGAAAAATACAGTGAAGATTTAAAAAATCATTATCCCGACCACTTCGATGTTTTAATGCTCATCTTTGACAAAAGTATTACACCAGTTGAAAATGAAATGGTTGAATACAATTTTAAAGATTTAGTTTACGAAGCAATGGATATCATAAATGGAAAATATTTGGGATTAGCTGATAAAACTATCGAGAATGTAAGCGTTCACTTTGATGCTGAACTGAATTTATTAAAAGGCAGTCACGAAAAAATATCGGATACTTTTCGAGAACATATTGATTTCGTTGCTGACCTTGAAATTCATATTTCAAACATGGTTGGTACAGGCTATGGACGAGCATTGCTCCCATTCCCCGAGGACTGCATTAAATCCGAGATACTTTGCCATGCCTTCGGTGCTCACGCTGTTTTTCCTAAAACAAGAACAGTACTCGACATTGGCGGGCAGGACACAAAAGCAATTCAAGTTGATAGTCATGGTTTAGTAACAAGTTTTCATATGAACGACAGGTGTGCTGCCGGATGCGGACGCTATCTGGGTTATATAGCTGATGAGTTAAACGTATCATTAAACGAGTTAGGACCATTAGCACTCGATGCAGAAAAAGAAGTTAATATTTGCTCTACCTGTACTGTATTCGCAGGTGCTGAACTACGCGAATTACTCAATGTTGGAGAAAAAAGAGAAGACATTCTTGCGGGATTACATAAAGCAATAGTTATGAGAGCAATGTCACTGATTGCACGTTCCGGTGGTGTAAGAAATGAGTTCACCTTTACCGGGGGTGTCGCAAGAAATAAAGCAGTACTCAAATATGTTACCGAATTAGTTAGATCAAATTATGGCAATGATTTGACTATCAATATTCACTCTGATTCTATTTTTATGGGTGCATTAGGAGGTGCTATGTTTGCACGCAGAAACATTAATGTCGATGTACCTGTTGCAAATAAAAAACTTCAACCCCAGGAATAATCATAAATAATCGATATAATAAAAATGAAATGAATAAAGAGTTGTTAACAATTGGAATAGATGTTGGGGGCAGTTATATTAAAGCTGCTTTAATAAACTATTCCAACTCACCATCTATTCTGTTTAAGAAATCAGAGAAGGTGAGAAAGCGAAACCCTGCTGAGCTTTCTGAAGATTTAATTAATAATCTTCTTAAGGCACAAAAACTAAAGTATGATAAAATAGCATACATTGCTTCTACAGGAGAGGGCGAGATGGTTGAAAGAAAAAAAGGTCATTTTTACAGTATGACAACTCATGCTAAAGGTGGTAACCATTTCTTCCCTGGAGCAAAAACAGTAGTTGATATGGGTGCGCTTTATGTAAGGGCTATAAAAATAAATGATCAAGGAAGAGTATTGGATTATAAAATGACCGGACAATGTGCATCCGGTTCGGGGCAGTTTATTGAAAACATTTCACGATATTTAGGGCTGGCGATAGAAGAAGTTGGTGATATTTCACTTCAATCTAAAAATCCAGAGACTCCATCAGGGATCTGTGCAGTTTTAGCTGAAACAGATGTCATCAATATGGTCTCACGAGGTATATCAACTCCCAACATCATAAAAGGTATACATCTTTCCATTGGTAATCGCGTGATTAGATTGTTATCATCCATAAAAGCTGAATCTCCAATCGTGCTTACCGGAGGGATGGCAACAAATAAAGGAATGGTTTGTGCAATAGAAGAGTTAGCAAAAGAGAGTAAATATGATTTCAAATTCGTAACTCATAATGATGCAATCTATGCAGGAGCTATAGGAGCAGGTTTGTTAGCGGGGTACCGGTATCTTAAATTAAAAGAAAATGAGATGATGGGTATAGTTTAGTTGCAAACAAACTGACAAAAAAAACGTTAAAAGTTTTACCAACCATTACTTTACTTCAAAAAATAGATACATATAAATTTTCTACTCTTCAAAATTTTTTAAAATAGCAATTACAGAAACCAATAAAATTTTTATTGGGAAGTGTACATGTTTCAAAATAAAAATCTTTATATTATAGACAATTTGTTATATATTATGACTTTCATATTTTTCAAATAACAGACTTTTATTAGTTTCTTCTGATTGTTAAATTTACATTAAATCAAACCCACACTCACAATGTCAAACAATAATAAAATTGGAACTTACCTTGATGGAAACTCCGCAATTGTAACAGGTGGTAGTTTAGGAATTGGCAGTTCTATTGCCTTAAAGTTAGCTGAATACGGTGCAAATGTTGCCATAAACTATCGAAAGCATAAAGAAGAAGCTGAAGAAGTAATTAACAGAATAAAATCTTTAGGCAGGAAAGGATTAGCTGTCCAGGCAAACATTTCAAATTTTGAAGACGCTGGGAAGATGGTTGAAACGGTTGTAAAGGAATTCGGTGGTTTGAATATTCTTGTAAATAATGCCGGGATTAATTGGGACGGGGTTATTTGGAAAATGACTGAAGAACAATGGGATAACGTCATTGACATTAATCTAAAAGGGTACTTCAATTATATCCGTGCGGTCGCTCCAATTTTTCGCGAACAAAAATCCGGAAAAATAATAAACGTTACATCTATAAATGGATTGAGGGGAAAATTCGGACAGGCAAATTACTCAGCTTCTAAAGCCGGGATAATAGGATTAACAAAAACCGTTGCAAAAGAACTTGGCAAGTATGCAATAAACGTCAATGCAATTGCACCCGGATTAATAGAAACAGATATGATGAAAAATGCGACAGAAGAAGTTCGAAACATGGCTATTGAAGAAATTGTTTTAAAAAGAATTGGACAACCGGAAGAGGTTGCAGAAGTTGTTACTTTTATGTGCAGTGACTTAGCACGTCACATCACTGGCGAAGTCATAAAAGTTGACGGGGGTCAGTATATTTGATGATCAATAAAATTTTCTTTAACTAATTAGCTTAACTATATTAACTATGGAATTAAACGATGTAGTTGCAATCTCAGCAGTAAGAACTGCAATGGGTAGATTTGGTGGTACACTAAAAGATATACCGGCATACGACCTTGGAGCAGTTGTTGTAAAAGAAGCCGTAAAACGTGCTTCGATAAATAGCGAACAGGTTGATGACGTTATTCTCGGAAGTTGTCGTCAGGCTGGGAATGGTCCTAATCCAGCACGAACGGCATCAATTAAAGGCGGTATACCTAATTCCGTTCCTGTAATCACTTTAAATATGGCATGCCCTTCAGGAATGAGAGCACTTGCTTTCGCAACTCAGTCTATTCGACTTGGTGAAGCGGACATAGTTTTAATAGGTGGATTCGACAGCATGAGCACGATCCCATACCTTTTAAAAGGAGCACGTTGGAATGGTTTCAAAATGGGAAATAAAGTCATTGAAGACGGGTGGAGTGATAGCATTGATCCATTAATCGGGCAGGGTATGGGAGAAACAGCTGAAAACTTGTTTGATAAATATAAGATATCCAGAGAAGAGCAGGATGAATTCGCTATTAACAGTCACATGAAAGCATCTGCTGCACAAAAGAATGGATGGTTCGATGAAGAGATTACTCCCATTGAAATACCCGGGACTAAAAAATCTCCATCAACTATCTTTGACAAAGATGAAACCATCAGGTATAAAATCGATAAAGAAAAAATGGCAAAAATAAAACCTGCATTTAGAAAAGACGGAACTGTGACCGCGGGTAATGCCTGCGGGTTGAGCGATGGAGCAACTGCTCTTATCATTACTCATAGAAAAATGGCTGAAAAATTAGGAGTTAAACCGTTATTTTCAGTAGCTTCTTTCAGCCAGGTAGCAGTTGAACCTGCAATAATGGGCGAAGGACCTGCTTTATCTATTCCAGCTGCATTAAAAAAAGCAGGAATGACTTTAGATGACATGGATCTTATTGAGGTAAACGAAGCCTTTGCTATTCAGGTACTTGCGAACGAAAGAGTTTTGAAATGGAATAAAGAAAAACTTAATGTACATGGTGGCGCAATAGCTTTAGGCCATCCAACTGGAATCAGTGGAGCCCGCATATTAGTTACACTCTACCATGCTTTAAAACGATTGGATAAAAATTATGGGATTGCAGGAATCTGCGGAGGCGGAGGTGTAAGTATGGCTACCGTTATCAAACGTGAATCATAATTTTGTTTATACTTTTTATTAATGAACCGATTAGATAAACCGCATATTCTGAAGGATATACTCCTTTCGGATCAGATACATATTAAATACAAAATCTTTTAAGTATTATAATTCACTTTATATGTTAATAATCATATCACTTCACGAAATTAAAGGAGACTTCCAATGATAAAACAATTCAGGGATTGGGATAAAAACAGACATACTTACGCAAAGGCGTGGAAAGAAAAAACCGGAGGGAAAGTAGTTGGTTATTTTTGCACTTACGCCCCGGAAGAAATTCTATACGCTGCAAATATACTTCCCGTACGTATACTCGGAAGCCATGAACCTCAAGACGTTACCGAGCCGCATATCTTCGGCATGTTCTGTCCTTTTTGCAGAGATTGCCTTGCCCAGGGTTTAAAAGGCAAATACGATTATCTTGATGGAATTATGATAGCACAATCGTGCTTACACATCAGGCAAGCTTACACAAGCTGGGTTAAACACATACCGACAGAATTTTCTTATTATTTACCCATGCCTAACAATGTTCAGAGTCCGCGTGCTGTAACTTATCTTGCAGGTGAGATAAAAGCTTTTAAATCAGCTGTAGAAAAATGGATTGGGAAAAATATTACAGATGATGATGTTCGAAATGGAATCAACATCATGAATGAAAGTCGAAGTCTTATGCATAAACTTTATGAATATAAAAAGAAAGAAAACCCGCCAATCTCTGGTGGAGAGACAATGGAAGTTGCAATTTCTCAACAATTAGTTGATAAGAAAGAACACAACCAGGCACTAAAAGAGTTACTTGAACAAATTGAGTCATCAACCAACGGTAAAAACAGTGGAACCAGGCTTATGCTGCTTGGTAGTGAAAATGATGATATACAGTTTGTTCAAATGGTCGAATCGGTAAATGGAACTATAGTAATCGAAGATCATTGTATCGGGACAAGATATTTCTGGAACAGTGTGACTGACTCGGAAAGTGATCCCATTAATTCAATAGCTAAAAGATATGTAGAGCGGCCAGCTTGTCCCAGTAAAGACTGGATGGACAGGTCACGCATTGACCATATAACGCAGCTTGCAAAAGATTACGACGTAAAAGGTGCTATAGTCATTCAGCAAAAATTTTGTGACCCTCACGAATTAGATATTCCTGCTATTATCAAGGCATTGAATAGTGTTGACATAAAAACTCTTTTCCTTGAGTTTGATGTCACAGTCCCAATTGGACAATTTAAAATTAGAGTTGAAGCATTCCTGGAAATGCTCCAGGAAGAAGATTTATTTGTTTAAAAACAGACAATAATAATGAAAATACCAACCTACAAAACAGAACAATTAAAATGCTGGAACAAAGCAAAAGAATTAAGAGAAAATTTCTATAAAAATTATTCTAACGCTCATGAAAACGGGGGTTTACGCTGGGCAGGAGGAGCCTGGAGTTTCGGAGCAATTCCTGCAGGTCTTGGAGATGATATATATCCTATAACCGGTGAACCGTATGCAGCAAGTATTGCTTTCAACAAAGAATTTTCACTTCGCTGTCTCGAAGCCGTTGAAAGAAAGGGTTATGCCAGGGACTTATGCTCGTATATGAGGAATTACTGGGGATCTGTAATTCTCGATGAATATGCTTTCGGAGGAAAATTCCCTAAACCTGATTTTATGTGGCAGGATCACATTTGCTGCAGTCATGCAAAATGGTATCAAGTTGCCTCGGAATTAGAGGGAGGCAGCATCCCAACTTTCTGTATAGACGTTGCTGTTGGTCCTTATGCAGAAGTAACAGATAATCGAATTGAATACATCGTTGGACAAATGCACGACGGGATTGAATGGCTGGAAAAAACTACTGGCAGGAAATATGATGATGAAAAACTTATCGATGCAGTTAATAACGAATGCAGGGCAACTTCCGTTTGGGCTGAAGTATGTGAATTAAATAAAGCTGTACCAGCTCCATTAGATGAAAAATCAATGTTTGCCCTATATGTTCTCGGAACACTCGAAAAACACTCAAAGAAAGTTGCAGATTTCTATGAAGAACTTCGCGATGAAGTTAAATACCGTGTTGAAAATCAGATAGCAGCCGTTAAACATGAAAGATGCAGACTTATGTCTGATACACAACCACCCTGGGGATTCCTTAAAGTTTTCAGATATTTAGAAAAATTTGGTGCCGTTTCGATCGGTTCTCTATACACCTTTGGTTTAATCGGAATATGGGAAGATAAAGAAGATGGTTCCTGGGGTCCCCGAACTACACCTGCACAAAAGGGCATAAAAATAGAAAACCGTGATCAAGCACTCAGAATACTTGCTGAATGGAATCTCAGTAAACCAGAGTGGCAGCATTTCTATTCTCCACACATTAAAAGTAATATGATGGCTCGCATTGCTAAAGAGTGGAAATTAAATGGAATTATGCTTCATTATAACCGCGGATGTGAAGGACTTTCTGTTGGAATAGCTGAGAACCGGCTTGCTTTAATTGACGAAGGTTTTCCTGTAATGACATTTGAAGGCAACATGGGAGATGAAAGAGAATTTGATGAAGCTAAAACAGCTTCGAGAATAGATTCTTTTATGGAAACACTTGGATTGGATATGATTGAAGAATAGTAGTTAATGATAATTAATTTCTAAAAATAAATTTCTGTTTAACGAAAATAAATAATCAAAATGATACAAGTAGGAATAGATGCCGGAGCAAAATTTATTAAAGCTATAGTTTTGAAAGATGGTAAAATAATTGAAAAAGATCAACTGCTTGCTGGATTTGAGGGCAAAGAAAATGCAAAAAAACTTTTCGATCAAGTATTACAAAAAGCGGGAATCTCTTCAGAGGAAGTTGATTCGATAACATCTACCGGCAGTGGTCGAAAAATGATAGACTTTGCAGCAAAAAGTATCACTGATGTTACAGCGGCAGCAAAAGGAACAACAGCTTTGTATCCGAAAGTCCATACTGTAATAGATGTTGGAGCAGAAGAGGGAAGAAGTATCAGATGTAATACAGGAGGTAAAATAATTGATTTCGCAATAAATGAGAAATGTGCTGCAGGAGCTGGAGCCTTTACTGAAGCAATGGCTCGGGCACTTGAAATACCCCTTGAAGATTTTGGCAGGATATCCTTGAAATCAGAAAAAGAAATTCCAATGAACGCACAGTGTGCAGTATTTGCTGAATCCGAGGTAGTCTCCCTGCTTCATGCTAAAACCCCTAAAGAAGATATAGCTAAATCAATAAACGATGCGGTGGCTTCAAGAATAACATCTATGGTTAGAAAAGTTGGCTTTGAAAAAGAGATTGCTCTTATCGGAGGAGTTGCATATAACATAGGTTTTATCAACTCTCTTGAAACAGATCTTAAGGAAAAATTAATAATCCCTGAGGATCCTGAATATGTCGGTGCTTATGGTGCTGCCTTAATAACAAAATAGTAAGAATTAAATTAAAAGGAATATTATAATGGCAAAAGAATTCTGGCGTTGGAAAGAATATAACTGGAAAAGTGATGATATTGACTGGAAGTCAAGTACTACAATAAGTGCTGGTGTAGACGTAGGTTCGGTAAGTTCACAAGCTGTGATTTTAGTAGATGGAAAACTGTTCGCATATTCCAACATGAGAACAGGCTCGGATAGTCCAATGAGTGCTAATAACTCAATGAACTGGGCTTTAGAAAACACAGGAATGAAACTCGAAGATATTCATTTTATTGTTGGAACGGGTTACGGAAGAGTTAACGTTCCGTTTGCTAATAAAACAATTACTGAAATTGCATGTCATGCAAGGGGGGCAAACCTCATGTATGGGAACACTGTCCGTACTTTAATCGATATGGGAGGACAGGACTGCAAAGCAATTCAGTGCGATGAAAAAGGTAAAGTAGTTAATTTTCTTATGAATGATAAATGTGCAGCAGGTACAGGGAGGGGAATGGAAGTGTTTGCAGACCTCTTATCTTTATCTATAGAAGATGTTGGTGAATTATCGTTTGACATTGATGAAGAACCTGAGCCTGTCAGCAGTACTTGTGTCATATTTGCTAAATCCGAAGCAACGGGATTACTTCGGGAAGGTTGGCCCAAAAATAAAGTCCTGGCAGCTTACAGTTCTGCAATGGCACACAGGGTTGTAACACTTTTAGATAGAATTGGAATTGAGAAAGATTTTGCGATTACTGGTGGAATTGCGAAGAACATCGGTGTAGTAAACCGTCTCCAGAAAGAGATCGGGATCGAGACACTAAAAACCGATTATGATACTCAAATCGCGGGAGCCCTCGGTGCTGCTTTATTTGCCAAGGTATTAGCGGAAAAGGGAAGAAAGTAATGATTGCAAATTTTGGATATAAGGATGGTTCGGGTGAGTTCTTCATAACCATTGATACAGAAAAATGCAATGGTTGCGGAGATTGCATTCCGGTTTGCCCTGCGGGTGTTCTTGAAATTAGGGAAAATGAGTTTGATCCCCTCGCCGATGACAAGATGGCTGCTGTTAAAGATGAACACAGAAAAAAAATAAAATATTCATGCGCTCCCTGTAAACATGATGATGAATCTATTAAGGAACCCTGTATTGCTGTCTGTGAATTAAATGCAATAACTCATTCCTGGTAAAATAGCTTATAAATAAGCATATTTTCTTAGCGGCTTTGCGACTTTGCGTGATGTCTTTATTTCACTCTAACTTGAATGACTTATGTATGGACGCAAAGGAAAATTTTATTAAACACAAATACTATTTAGAAATAATAATCCCATTTAATTTGTTTATTATTTTGTATAGTTAACTTGAAGATATAAAATGGTTCATTTAACAATAGATAATATTGAACTCGAAGTTTCAGAAGAAACCACAATTCTTGAAGCAGCACGGTCTGTTGACATTTATATCCCAACAATATGCAGCCATCCTGATTTACCTCCATACCATTCTTTAGAATTATCAAAATTAATTTATCAGGGGAACAATAAATTTGCAAACGAAAATAGCGCTTCAATAGAATCTGTTAATGAATGTGGATTATGTCTTGTAAAAACTGAAGGCGAAGAGGAATTGAAACCCTCTTGTAAAACCAATGTGAAAGATAACATGAAAATTACAACTGATAACAATTCTATCCGGAAGCAAAGACAACATAATCTCATACGTATTTTGGCAACGCATCCACATTCATGCCTTACCTGTGATCAACGTGAAGGCTGTATCCCGTTAACAGACGTTTGCCCGGGAAATGTTCCAATTGAGGAGAGATGCTGTGAACTACTTGGTAATTGCGAGTTTGAAAAAGTAGTTGATTATGTAGGGATCGCTCCTGAAACCCCAAGATATCAATTCAAAGATCTCCCAAAATTAAAAAGTGACCCGCTATTTAACAGGGATTATAATTTATGTATAGCGTGCGGAAGATGCGTCCGGGTTTGTCAACACATAAAAGGTGTATATGCTCTCGGTGGGGTTATTAGCAAAGATAAACTTTTAATTGGTTCGGTTAATGGACCCATGCTTAATGATGCTGAATGTAAATTCTGTGGTTCTTGTGTGGAAGTATGTCCTACCGGAGCTTTACGAGATAAAATAAAGCCCAGGCTCCGAGAATTTTCCGAGTTTGTACCGTGCAGAGCTGCATGTCCCGGAGAGGTTGACATACCTTTGTATCTCAGGCTTGTATCAAAGGGTGAAAATCAAAAAGCTGCAGAAGTAATCGCTTCAAAAATAACTTTTCCATCTGTACTTGGAAAAATTTGTTTTCATCCGTGTGAAGTTGATTGCAAGCATAATGAGGTTTCAGAAGTCTTAACAAATAACAGCGAACCTCTTAACATCAGGATGATAAAAGATTATGCAATGAGTAATAGTAATTTACCACCGCTCGAAAATCAAAAAATGAAATCAGGTAAGAAAGTTGCAGTAATAGGAAGCGGACCTGCAGGACTAACTGCAGCTTATTTTCTTGCATTAAAAGGGCATTCAATTACAGTATATGAAAAGGAAGATAAGCCCGGTGGAATGTTGAGATATGGAATACCAAGATACAGATTACCAATCGATATTTTAGAAAAAGACATAAGCAGAATCCTTGATAGTGGTGTGGAAATCAAAACAAACACAACTGTTGGAAAAGATAGACCAATTGATTCTTTAAGAAATAGTGTTGATGCAGTGTTTTTATCAACAGGATTATCACAAAGTAAATCCATTCCTGTCACAGGAAACGATCTGGAAGATATAAAATACGGAATAGAATTTCTAAACAGTATTGCAAAAAATAAAATAGATACTGACTATTTTAAATCAAAATCCATAATCATAATTGGAGGAGGCAACGTTGCAATAGATGCAGCCCGTACAGCTATACGCCTTAGTGCCGATAAAGTAACGATTGTATGTCTTGAACAAAAGAAAGAAATGCCTGCTTACAAATGGGAAATTAAAGAAGCCGAAGAAGAAGGGATTCAAATTATAAACGGATGGGGAATTTCGGATATAGGACATTTGACAATCGATAAAAATATTTACGATATCAAACTCAAAAAATGTATTAGTGTCTTTAATAACGAGGGAAGTTTTAAGCCTGAGTATGATGAATCTGTAACCGATCATATTGAGGGTAACGAAATCATCGTTTGTGTCGGGCAGGAAGCTGATTTAAAATCAATGGATGATAATATAAAACAGACAGTTTTTTCGAATGGATTAATTAGCATCAATCAAGATACTTTTGAAACTAGTATTAAAGGAATTTTTGCCGGTGGAGACATAGTGTCCGGACCTGCATCTGTGATCGATGCCGTAGGTCATGGAAGGAAAGCAGCACGATCGATAGACAAATTTTTAGGTGGTGACGGAAACATTGATTTTGATAAAGATTTACACAAAAACTTTGAAATGCATATTGGACGTGAAGAGGGATTTTGCATGTTAAAACGAGAAGATGTCAATTATATCGATACGGAAACAAGAAAGTTTAACTTTAATCCATTTGAATTAACTTATGAAAATGATACTGCGATTAAGGAAGCAAGTAGATGTTTGAGATGCGATCTTCGTTTAAATTTAAGACATAATCCATTCCCTCCAGAAAAGTACTTGAAATTCGATCTCAACTTTATTAATCTTGTTCCTTCAGAAGAGGGTGTAATCCAGCTCCTTGATGATAAAAAGGAAGTTTATCAAATAAAGGGTAGTGAAAACATGAAAGAGACTCTTCTTGAAAAATTAAATAACGATGAGAAAGCTCATTATTTTATGTATGAATCCGATGCAATGTTTACAAAACGTGAGAGCGAATTGTTACAGCAATATCTCCAGAAACACGGTAAGCTTCCGGATGCAGGCGATGACCTTGATGATCTTTTTTGAAAATGAATGAATCAAAAAATAATAACGTCAAATCGAACTGGGTTAGAAGATGTATACTTGATAACCATCGAGTTAGCGAGCAGGTAGAAATGTACGAATCGATTGGATTCAAAGTAATGGTGAAAGATGTTGATCCCGAACATCTTCCGCAAGAGTATTGTAAAGAATGTTACATAGCTAATCCTGAGAAATTTAAAATTTTATATACAAGAAAAAAAACTAATTAAGAATTCAATATCCGTATAAACATACTAAGAAAATTTTAGAAGTGTTAAAAAGACAATTTATCTTTATTGAGTAAACTGAATTCACAACCTGTTTTTGTAGGTGTTGATGTAGGCGCATCAAGAACTAAAGTTGCTGTACTTGATTCAAACAAAACTTTAATCGGTCATTGTGTAAGAAAATCCGGAACAGATTTCACTGCTACAGCAAACCTTTGTCTTGAAACATCCTTAGAAAAGGCAAACGTTTTTGAAAGTGATATTGTAAGAACAATTTCAACAGGGTATGGCAGAAGCAATGTTGCTTATGCTAACGAAACATTAACAGAAATTGGCTGTCACGCAAGAGGATGTTATCATTATTTCCCGTTTGCTATAACAGTAATCGATATTGGCGGTCAGGACAATAAAATCATTAAACTTGATGAAAACGGTAAACGAAGCAGTTTTAAAATGAACAGAAAGTGTGCTGCTGGTACAGGGGCTTTTTTAGAAGAGATGTCTGCCCGTCTTGAAATTCCCCTCGAAGGGATGGACAATCTTGCGAGTCAATCAGAGAGCATGGTAAAACTAGGAAGCTTTTGCACCGTCTTCTCCGCAACCGAAGTTTTAGAAAACATCAGACGCGGAATTAAGCTTCCGGATATAATCAAAGGCGTGTTCTTCTCCGTTATAAACAGGATTATGGAAATGGATTCTTTTACAGAAAAAGTAGTCATGACCGGCGGTGTTGTAGCACATAATCCTTACTTAGTTAAGATGACAGAAGAGATAATCAAAAGAGATATTTTAGTCCCTGAATTCCCACAGCTTTCCGGAGCCGTTGGTGCTGCCTTGCATGCATTAGAAAAAGAATCATAAATAAATTTTATAAATAAATTTTTATCAAACTGGAGAAATCTTCATGAGCGAAGAGAAAAAAGTAAAAAGAAAAAAAATCGAAGCCACCGCTGCCATGAACAAATACATGTCTGATTATTTTTACGATTTAGACAATGCTTCAAAGACTGGTGATAAAAAGATTGCATGGTGCACAAGTGTCGGACCATCCGAACTGCTTCTGTCAATGGGTTTTCTGGTTTATTATCCCGAAAATCATGGAGCATTGTTGGGAACATCGAGACTGGCAACAGAAGTGATCCCGGCTGCTAATGCATTGGGTTATTCACCAGATATTTGTTCTTACCTAACAGCTGATATTGGAGCATATGTTCAAGGAGTAACTCCCTTATCTAAAGCTTTCGAAGGAATAGAAAGTGTTCCTAATCCCGATGTACTAATTTTTAACACAAATCAATGCAGGGATGTAAAAGACTGGTTCGCCTGGTATGCTAAGAAGCTAAATGTTCCATTGTATGGTATTCATACACAAAGAAATCCAACTGATATTGACGACACAATTGTTCCTTCTATTGCAAAACAAATCGAGAATTTAGTAGAACCCCTTGAGAAGATCTCAGGTAATAAATTCGATTTGGAGAAACTCAAGAAAGTTGTAGCTTTATCGAGGGAATGCTCCGAACTATGGAAGAAGGTCTTAGAGACTGCTGCATCACGTCCCTCTCCCCTAACATTCTTTGATGGAACAATACACATGGGTCCGGCAGTAGTTTTAAGAGGAACACAGCAAGCAGTTGACTATTATAAAATTCTTTTAAAAGAATTAGAAGAAAGAGTGAAAAATCATGAAGGTGCAGTCGAAGATGAACAACACAGGATTTATTGGGATGGTATGCCTGTGTGGGGAAGGCTCAGACCACATTCCGAATTATTTGCAAATCTAAAAGCATGCGTACTTGCTTCGACATACTGCAATAGCTGGATATTCACAGATTTTGATCCCGAAGACCCATTCACAAGCATGGCTAAAGCATACACTGAACTTTTCATAGTGAGATCGGATGAAACGAAAGAAAAATATATGCAAAGGATGATAGATCTTTATAAGATAGACGGAATTATTTTTCATGATGCAAAAACCTGCCCGAACAATTCAAATAACCGTTACGGCATGCCGCAAAGACTCGAACAGAAAACCGGTATTCCAAGCCTGACAATTAACGGGGATTTGAACGATTTAAGACTGATTTCAGACGAACAAACAAAAACTAATATAGAAGCTTTTATTGAACAATTAGAGGAAAACAAAAAATAAACACAGTTAAATATTTGGAGAAATGGACGGCAATACTTGAGAATTTTTTAAAACAAATGAGGAGATTCATATAATGTTAGATAAACTATTCAATCCAAAGTCAGTAGCCATAATCGGCGCATCAACGAAGGAGCTCTCAATAGGAAATGTTATTACAAAAAATCTACTTCATTACGATTACAAAGGACCTATTTACCCAATTAATCCAAAAGCTGATGAAGTTAGAGGAGTCAAAGCATACAAAACAATTTTTGATGTTCCTGCTGATATAGATCTTGTACATATCAGCATACCAAGCAAATTTGTTCTTCAGGCAGTAGAAGACTGTGGTAAAAAAGGTGTGAAGTTTATAATAATAAACAGTGCTGGTTTTAAAGAAATAGGAGCAGAGGGCGAAGCATTAGAGAAAGAAGTTGTATCAGTTGCCCGAAAGTATGGTGTTAGAATATTCGGACCCAATTGCCAGGGGATTATAAACTCTGATCCTGAAATAAAAGCATATTGTGATTTTACATTTACTTTCCCCGAACCCGGATATATTTCTGTTGTCGCACAAAGCGGCGGCGTTGGAGCGGTAATTATGCAGAGATTTTTTGATCTAGGTGTTGGAATGAGATACTATGCCTCGAACGGTAATGCTTGCGATATTTCAATCGAAGAAATTATTAGATACTGGGGAAACGACGATCAAACAAGAGTAATAGTATTGTATGTAGAAGGTTTTTCCGACCCGAAAGGTTTTATGGAGATGGCTTATGAAGTTGCAGGGAAAAAACCTATCCTTGCAATGAGAGGAGGGCGAACCGAAGAAGGAGCAAAAGCAGCAACCTCGCATACAGGAGGTTTAGCTGGAATTGGACTTTCTACTGAACTCATTTTTAATAAAACAGGAATCCTTACATTCAGGGATGAAGAAGAAATGTGCCAGGCAGCGGTTGCATTCGCAACTCAACCAATTCCGAAGGGAAAACGAGTTGGTTTAATAACAGACACAGGAGGTCCTGCTATTATTGCAACGGATGAACTTGTTGATTTGGGACTTGAGATACCACCACTTTCAGATAAAGCTAAAATTTTCCTTAAAGACAAATTATATCCCGAAGCATCGATTCATAATCCGATAGATGTACTCGCAACAGCCTCAGCACCCCATTACCGTGCGGCTATGGATGCATTGATGGACGAAGAACAAATAGACAGTGTATATATTAATTTTGTTACTCCTCCATTCGTGGATACGGAAAGTGTCGCTAAAGAAATGGCTGAAGTAAGTAAACAAAAAAAGAAACCCATTATCTGTAACTATATGACAGATAAGGCTCAATGGATAGAAACGACAAAAATTCTAAAAGGCGGCGGTATTCCGTGTTACGATTTTCCCGAGATGGCAGCAAAAGCTCTCTCTGCTTTAACACGTTTTAACGAGATACGCTCGAAGAAAGCAGGTGAAGTAAAGAAATTCGATGATGTGAAAAAAGACAATGCAGAAGAAATACTATCAAAAGCAAAAAAATCAAATCGCGATATACTTACTGCAGAGGAAGTTTATAAAATTCTAAAAGCATACCGTATTCCTGTTGCTGATTGGAGAATTACAGACAGCATAGAGAAAGCTGAAAAAGCTGCCGAAGAGATTGGTTATCCTGTTGTCGTAAAAGTTGATTCTGAATCGATAATTCACAAGAGTGATGTAGGTGGTGTTGCCGTTAACTTAAAAGATAGTAACGCTGTAAGAACAACTATCGAGGGAATGAAAAAGAATTTCGAAGCATCGAATCTCCGATTCTTTGTGCAGAAATATCTAAGCGGAGGAAAAGAGTTAATAGTTGGAGCCAAAGCAGAACCGGGACTCGGTCATTTAATAATGTTTGGTCTTGGGGGTATATTTGTTGAGATTTTAAAAGATGTGTTATTCAAAATTTCTCCAGTTACAAATGTTGAAGCTAAAGAAATGCTCTCATCAATAAAAGGAGCACCTTTATTAAAAGGGATCAGGGGTGAAAAGGGAATTAACGAAAACAGTGTCATTGAAATAATTCAACGTATTTCACAATTAGTTGATGAGTTACCTCTTATAAAAGAAATGGATTTAAATCCTGTTATAGCTTATGAAGATAAGGTGTTTGTTGTAGATGCCCGAATAAAGATTTAATTAAATAGATTTTTTAACAAATTCTATTTAATATTTAAATTGAATAGATTACTTTTATTTTAGTATTAACTTTCATAAAGGATTTTACGATAACACCAAAGAATATATCAATAAGTATGTGATTAGTTCTATCAAATTCAAGTGAGTCTTACAAAGTTCCATATTAATTATTGTAAAATTCAACTGCTTCTTATGCTCATCTAACATACTAATCATGTATAAATAATCAATATATCAAAAACATTAATTTTCTGATTAAGACTTTTAAAAAATTAATAACCAATTAAGAAGTAATGAAAAAAGAATCAGATGACAAAAAATACAAGATTGGTATTATAGGATTAGGACCTGTTGGTCTTATCCTCGCCGTACATTTAAGAGAAGCAGGTTGTGAAGTTGCAATTTGTGATTTGGATAAAGAAAAAATGAATCTGGTACGAAAAAGTGGAGTTAAGCTTTTTGGCAAAATTGAACAAACCACTTATTTTGATCATACATACACTTCCATCGCAGAACTTGGAAATCATGACTTTGACATATTAGTAAGTGCTGTAAAAGCTTACCACGTGGATTCTGTATTAGATCAAATTGGAAAACATTTTCATAAAGAAGGCTTATTCTTACTGATTGCACAAAATGGATTGGATATAAGATCCAGGTACTTGAAGCACTTTGATGAGTCACAAATGTTAAGAATGGTTGTAAACTATGCCGGTAACTTACACGCACCTAATGCTGTTTATGTCACATTTTTTAATCCTCCTAATTATATAGCTTCGATAGATGATTCTAAAGAAGATCTTGCCATAGGGCTTTCCGATATTCTAACCAATGGAAAGCTGGAAACAAAAAGTACAGACTCGTTTGACATGGTAAATAAAATATGGGTAAAAACAATTTTAAATGCTGCATTGAGTCCACTTTGTGCTATTTCTAAGATGACAATGAAAGAAGCTATGGATCACCCGCACACGCTCGAAATAGTAGAACAAATAATTCTCGAAGCAATGGATGTTGGTAAAGCAGAAGAAATAAAATTTGAACCAAACTTTGTTAAACTATGTATACGTTATCTTAAAAGTGCCGGCGATCACTTTCCTTCTCTCGCGGTTGATCTTATGAATCACCATCAAACAGAGATTGACTACATGAACGGAAAAATCGTTGAATACGGGAGAAAACATTACATCCGTACACCATTAAATCTTACTTTTACAAATTTAGTTACTGCTGTTACACATAAAAATTCATTATCAAAAACCACTGAACCAGACGATGCAAAGTTAAATGAAGTTCATTTGTAAATTTCGAGCAATATCTATAACGAATATAATATACAAAAAAGTTTAAACTACCATGAGCATTCCACTTATTATAGTTTTTGGTTACATAATTATCTTATTTTGTATCTCATGGTATTCAACCAAACTCAGCAAAGCTTCAGGGGTATTGGGATATTTACTGGCAGGCAGGGGTTTACCTTTCTACATTGTTGCAGTCATGATTGCCGGGATTGCAATCGGTGGTGTTTCTACTGTTGGAGTAGCAGAAAGTGCTTATACCAATGGTATTTCTGCCGGGATGTATAATGCTGCCTGGGGTGTGGGAGCAATATTAGTTGGAATTATTGCTGCCTCAAAATACAGGCAAATGAATATCACAACCATTCCTGAATTATTCGAACGATACTACGGAAAACCCGGGCAAATCGTAGCTGTTATCGGACAGATAATTATACTAATCGTTATAATTTCTTTACAGTACGTAGCCGGAGGTGCGATACTAACTTCATTGCTGCCTCAATACTTTTCCTTTTCTACCGGAATGCTGACAACCGCAGCTGTATTTGTTGGCATTGCTCTTATAGGAGGATATTGGGCAGCAGGTCTTTCCAATTTAATAAACGTTACTATTATTTATATTGGAGTGATTGCAGGTGTGATTGTCAGTGTTACCGGTTTTGGAGGATTCACCTCACTAACATCAGAACTGCCTCAAGGAAAACCCTGGTTCGATCCTGTTGCAGGAGTTGGTCTCGCCATGATTATTGCATGGTTTATTATCATGTTCACAACGATTTTTTCAACTCAAGCAGTTGTACAGGTTTCTTTTGCATCTAAAGATGCAAAAACAGCAAGAAGAGGATATATACTTGGAGGATTACTTATTTTACCGATAGGTTTCCTTTCTGCAATTTTTGGTATTGTAGCAGCAGCTAAATTTCCCGGATTAGAAAATTCTGCAATGGCTTTACCAAAAGTTGTGATGAGTTTTAATCCTTTCATTGCCGGTTTGACATTAGCCGGGTTATGGGCTGCTGACGTTTCAACCGCAGTTGGACTTCTGCTTGGTGGAGCAACATTAATAGTAAGAGATATTTGGAAGAGTTTCTTACAACCTAAAATATCTAAAAAGAAAGAGTTGATAGTTTCACGCATTGTTGTATTAGGGGTAAGTGTAATTACGTATATTCTTGCAACCTCTGTCGTTGGAATTTTAAAAACGCTGCTGCTTGGATTATCTTTAACTACATCGTACACGGTTATTTTACTATTCTCAATGTTCGCTCCAAAGTTATGCAAGAAAAGTGCTGCTTTGTGGACATTGATTGTAGGAATAGCAATACTGGCATTGTGGCAGTTTATACCCGTTGTACGAATTGTATCTCATCCGATTTACTTAGAATGGATATTCTGTGTGGCAACTTTTTTATTAGTAGGTACTTTTGATAAAAGACCAGCAACAATAAATAAAGAACAAAATGCAATTGCAAATTAACGTGTATTAATTCTCTATTTTCAAAAATATAAAACAATAATATTATGGATAATAAAATCTACTCATGGCAAATGACAGAACTAAAAGCTGACTTTCATTTGACTGAGAAACCAATACCCGAGTTAAAAGAAGGTGAGGTTTTGGTAGAAGTTGCAGGTTGTGGTGTCTGCCATACCGACCTCAGTTTTTGGTACTACGGTGTCCCAACTAAACACGCTTTACCTCTAACATTAGGACATGAAATCAGCGGGACAGTTGTAAAAGGACCTGATGATTGGTTAAATAAAAAAGTTATTATCCCGGCTGTATTACCATGCGGTGAATGTGAATTGTGTAAAAGGGGAAGAGGAAATATCTGCCAGAAGCAGCTTATGCCTGGTAACGATTTTGACGGAGGTTTCGCCTCTCACATTAAAGTTCCCTATAAATATCTTTGCTCTCTTTCAGAAGATGTGCTTAAAAAGTATCCTTTAGAACAATTATCAGTGATAGCTGATGCCGTTACTACACCTTATCAGGTTATAAAAAAATCAGAACTACAACCAGGAGATCTTGCAATAGTTATTGGTGTTGGAGGAGTGGGAATATATGGTGCATTGATTTCAAAAATTTTAGGTGCAAAGGTACTTGCGATTGATATTGACGATGGAAAACTTAATACAGCAAAAGAAAATGGAATAGATGCAATTCTAAACGTCAATGGACTTGACATTAAATCCATCAAAGGGAAAATAAAAGAAATCTCAAAAGAGCTGGGAGTTTCTCGTTTCTTCTGGAAAATCTATGAAATGTCAGGCACAAAAGCCGGTCAGGAGTTAGGATATGCACTTGTAAGTTTTACTTCCACACTTTCTATTGTTGGATTTACACTCGATAAATGTGAATTAAGATTAAGCAACTTGATGGCTTTTGACGCAAATGTAATCGGAACGTGGGGATGCAAACCCGAATTGTATCCGGATGTTGTAGATTTAATAGCAACTGGCAAGCTTAAAATAGATCAATTCGTCGAGACATTCTCCATGTCAAAAATTAATGAAGTTTTCAAAAACACATTAGAACACAAATATACAAAGCGTTCTGTTTTAGTACCGGATTTTAAATAAATTTTTTCATACAAACTTAAAAATTTAAACTATGTTAGTATCCCATAATTTAGTAGACAAATTAGATTATACGGGTATCTTAGTAGAAAAACGTCCATGTCTTGACCAGCAAGGTCAACCATGCGAAGGAGTCTACAATACCTGGATAATTCTTAACAATCCAAAACAGTACAATTCTTACACAACCCAGATGGTTAAGGAAGTAATACTTGCCATGCGGGAAGCATCGAACGACAGAAGCGTAGCAAATATTGTTTTCACTGCTGTAGGCGACAAAGCATTCTGCACAGGGGGTAATACAAAAGAATATGCAGAATATTATGCAAGTAATCCTCAAGAATACAAACAATATATGCGATTATTCAATGAAATGGTTTCAACGATATTAATGTGCGACAAACCCGTTATTTGCAGGGTTAACGGAATGCGAATTGCCGGTGGTCAGGAGATAGGAATGGCGTGTGATTTTACAATTGCACAGGATCTTGCACGTTTCGGGCAAGCCGGACCAAAACACGGAAGCGCTCCAGACGGTGGATCAACAGATTTTTTAGCCCTGTTCGTTGGAATTGAAGTGGCTATGTATTCATGTACAGTATGTGAACCCTGGTCAGCTCACGAAGCATTCCGACATGGTTTGATAACTGAGGTAGTCCCCGCACTAAAAGTTAACGGTAAATTTATTCCGAATCCAATGGTTTATACTGACAAATGGATTGATGAAAAAGGAAATATCATCTATGGAAAAATGAAAAGCGGTGAGGACCTTGCAAAGGCAAAAGAAGTTTTGAAATCCGGTGAGGTTGACCTCTCACTGCTGGATAATGCTGTTGACAAGCTTGCAACAAAGCTAATGCTGACAATGCCTAATTGTACAAGTAAAACTCTTAATTCTGTTCGAAAGCATAAATTAGTACACTGGGATAAAAACAAAGAAAGCAACCGGGACTGGTTAGCGTTGAATATGATGACAGAAGCAAAAGCAGGATTCAGAGCATTCAACGAAGGACCAAAGGGTGATAAAGAGTGCGACTTCGTAAAACTCAGACAACTATTAGCAGAAGGACATGAATGGAATGATGACTTAATAAAAGCTATTTCACCTCAATATAAAAAGTGAACTAAATATAATTCAGTATGGAAAAAATAAAGTTTGAATATACACACAAAGAATCAGTATTATGTATCATACTTGATGATGGTAAGGGAAACGTACTCGATAAAATTATGATGAATAACCTGCATGAGGTTCTTGATACACTGAAGGGGAAACACGATATAAAACTCATTACGTTTGAAGGAGCGGGTAAGAATTTTTCATTTGGAGCCAGTGTCCCGGAGCACACAAAAGAACACGCAGCAGAGATGCTGTCAAATTTCCACAGGCTGTTTTATGAAATCATTGACCTGTCAATCCCTACAATGGCAAAGATATCCGGACAGTGTTTAGGCGGTGGAATGGAGCTTGCTTTAGCCTGTAATTTTATTTTTGCCGATAAGAATGCAAAATTCGGACAGCCTGAAATTACACTCGGTGTTTTTGCCCCCCCAGCTTCCCTTCTTCTGCCATTAAAGATCGGCAACGCAAAAGCTGAAGAATTGCTGATAACAGGAAAAATAATTTCAGCAGAAGAAGCAGAAAGAATTGGATTACTAAATGGCGTTTATGATGATAAAGAAACTATGGAAGCCTCTCTCGATGAATGGATAAATAAGAATATACTCAGTAAAAGTGCTTCATCATTAAGATATGCGGTAAAAGTATCCAGAAAAGTATTCAACGAAGTTGTGAAAACAGAGCTTCCAAAAATAGAGGAAACCTATATAAAAGGTTTGATGGAAACCAATGACGCAAATGAAGGGATAAATTCTTATATGGAAAAGAGAAAACCCGTTTGGAAAAATTGTTGA
>CAYYJH010000037.1:0-19216 GCA_964472195.1 uncultured Ignavibacteriaceae bacterium
AGGCAACCCCTATTGAAAGGACAAAGATATTTTATGAGAATTAACTGCTTTCTCAAGGTAATAGGGAGTTGCCTTTATTAAAATTGTTTTCCTGCTCAAATGTTTTCCTTCGCAGATTTTATTAAGTATAAAATAACTATTCTCTTTTTAAAAATAAACGACTGTTTTCAATGCACAAAAGGCAACCCCCTTGTATAAATGATATAGAACTTACGTAACATTTTTGACCTGAGTCTTAGGGAGTCGCCTTTGAACCCCCCTTTTATTCCCCCCTTTGGCAAAGGGGGGACAGGGGGGTTGTTTCTTTTTAATAAATCTCAACCAATTCTTTTATTGTATCAGTCCAGAGACCTATCTCCTTGCCATCTTTGTCAATATAACGGAAGCGGTAATAGCGGTATTCAGGTGTACCGCTTATTTTGTTCGTTCTTGTATCTTCGTATGGTGAACGCAAATCCGGCTGTTCATAAGTCCTTCTTGTTCGAGTAGAGTCTCTCTCGAAGAGAGGACTCTACAAATTATTATTTATACATCAGAGTCCCCTGCGGGAGACTCTGATGAGACGTGAAGCACGCACGCGAAATGGCTTCGAACGCTCGTATCGTGGTTTGTCATGCATGACAAGGTTTGTGCCGTGCACGGCTCCGAAGGAGTCCCTATGGGAGAAGTCAATCTATGTCAGGATAGCACTACAAATGCCACCCCGAAATTCACATTCTTTCTTTAAAACTTGAGAGACGCATTTCGAGAAGAGTTTCCATGTCATAATCGCTGTAATCGGAAATCTTGTCGAACATCTCCTCAGCTTTTTCTTTGTTGTAGAGTTTTATGTATACCTTTCCAAGCTCAAAATAAGAGTGGGGGACTAACCATATTTCCCTTTGCGGGTGGAGGGCAACACACATTTCAAAGTATCTCTTCGCTTCCGGGAGGTCTTCCATGTACAGATGAACGTTGCCAAGCTCATAGTACAATCTTATTTTATCGTCGTCCGTGTTATACTTTTCCGTGAGCTTCGAGCTCTCGAGTGAGTTGAGAATGCTAAGAGATTCTTCCCAGTGGTTCGATTCCCTGAGGTTCATACCAACGACGAGTATGGAATCGTATTCATCTATCGGCTCTTTAATATTCTCCATCGCATACCTGTAAAATAATTTTTCGCCTTCGCCGTCTCTTGCATCAATGAATTTATCCCTGACCATGCGATAATTTTTAAGAGCCGTTTCCCTGTCGCCGAGCATTTCATAGCATGAACCAAGCGTGAAATAAACCACGTTACATTTGTCTTCGTCGTTAACAAACTTCAGGTATTCTTCCAGTACTTCAATGGTTTTACGGAAGTCATTTTTTCTAAAGTAAGCATTACCGAGTATACCAAACGCAGATTTTCTTACTTCGTCCTTTAATGAGTGATTATTCAACCTCAACGCATCTTTTGTAATTCTTATAGATTCATCAACCTCACCAATCTGCTGAAGGAAACCTGCATACATAAGTTTAAAAATCGGACTCTCAGGATATTGTTCGGATAACGACATAATTAGTTTGACGGGTTCTTTATCTCTTTCTTCCCTTTCTCTTATAGAAAAGATTGCCAGGTAAACTTTTGAATCTACTTTCGTGAATTTACCTTTCTCCATCGAGGTTCTCAAATAGCTTAGCCCATCTTTTATGTTTCCGTCGAAGCCAATTATAGAAAGCAGCCATCTGAAGCTATTCGGAACGAAACCGAGTGCAATCTTATACAGTCCAAGTCCCATGTAAGCATCGTAAAACTCCGGATTTTTTTCTATGACTTCGTTTAATATGCGGTACCCACTGTTGCCGTTTATTGCTGCCTTGAAAAGACTTTTGTTTAGCTTGAGCATTAAGAGTGAGCGGTAGCTGTGAGCCTGTCCTTTATAGAACAAAGTTTCTATATTATTATAATCTTCGTCCAAAATATCTTCGCATTTGTTAATAACGTTTTCCGAAAGTTCGAGGAATTTTTCATAAAGCTGTTCGTCTCCAGTCATGAAAGCTCTGTAAAAATAGATTTCTGATTCATAGAAATAGTTCTTAACATCGTACGGGTATTTTGCCTGAAGTGTCTTAAAGGTTTGTTCGGCTTCTTCGAATCTTAAGTTATAGATTTGATTCAAGCCTTGGTAGATCTCTTCGTCGGATGGATAGACTTTGTTGCTTTGCCCGTAGATAGAGTCAGTGCCGCCTAATAGAACGGAAAAGATTATTAATGTTATAAGAAGCTTAAGGCTTTCTTTCATAATTCAATACGATTATCTCAAGAAGATGCTGAGTATTATTGTAATTCGTTTACTCGGTTAAAAGATTAACTTTATTTTCAAATGACGCTTTTCTATATTGATTTGATAAATTTATAACTAATAATAAAGGATGACTAAAATCTTATTTGAAATCAATTATAATATTTATCCCGAAAAAAGGGAAGAATACTTGAAGTTAGTTGTATTGAAAACAAAAAAACAAAATAAATTATTTGCACAAGATATAATTTTATTATTCAAACCATTACGATATTATTTTGAAAAGTGTTTTTCATAACATATTTAAAGGTACAGAAGCAAAAGAACCTTTTGATTTTAAGACTAATGTGTATGTGAAAATATTTATTGGTATTGTTACGATTTCAATCGTGATTCTTCTTCTACCGAGTTATAAAACAATTGAAACTGAATTTGAAGTTGGAACAATTTGGTCCAGTGAGGATTTGATAGCTCCGTTTCCATTTCCGATTTATAAAGATAAAATTGCTTATGAGAAGGAAAAGAAAGATGTTATGCGCAGTGTGGCACCTGTATTTATTGAAGTAAATGTAGCCGGTGATATTAACGACTCTCTTAATAACTTTTTCAAAAGTATAGATGGCATTCTAACTGATGCTAAAAAGCTTGAAGAAATCAATGAAGGTGGAATCGACTCTGATGTATTACTAAAGAGGAAAAATCTTTTAAAAATACAATTAGATGACGGGCAGTGGAGACAGTTGTATAATTATTATAAAAATGAACTGACTGATGCATCGAGCTTTACTTATCCTTCATTGAAGGAATTCCTACTGCAAAATTTAACTGAGTCAAACCGAAATAAAATTATTAACCTGGAAAGATCGAAGATTACATCTAAAAAGATTACGATTAAGCGAGAGAAAGAAAAACTACAGGATATAGATGATATTAATAATGTTTATGATAGGAATCAGATTATGAAAATACTAACCGAGAAAATCCAACCTCTCGTACAGGATTCCATTTTAAAAACTATTGTTTTTGATATAACGAAGGCATTCGTCAAAGAAAATCTATATTTTGATAAACCGCTGACTGATCTTGAAATCCAAAACCGCATTGCTCAAATTCCGAAAACTGTTGGCATCGTTCGTGAAAACGAAAGAATAATAAGTAAACATGATCCTATAACAAGAAACACAAAGCTCAAATTAGATTCATACAAAAGAGTGCGGTTGGAAAAGATAGGGGTTCAGGATTATTTCCTTCAATACTTGGGTAAGGTTTTAACGGTGGTGATTTTATTAACAATGCTGGCATTATTTTTATTCTATATAAGAAAGCGTGTATATAATGATAATTATAAACTCACATTAATTTCTTCTTTACTGATTATGCAATGCTTCATCGCGTTTTTAAGCTTAAGACTAAATGTAAATTATCCCGTTGAATTGCTTATATTCGTTTCTGTTGCTTCAATATTGCTCACTATCCTTTTTGATTCAAGGCTTGCATTTTACACGACTGTTATAATATGTTTTTTAGTTGCAGCGGTCAGAGGAGGCGATTATACTATTGCATTCACATCTCTCAGCGGTTCTATACTTGCAATCTTTAGTGTTAGAGATATAAAAAACCGCTCACAAATATTTCGTTCATTTTTCTTTATACTCGGTGGTTATACCATATCTATATTAGCATTCGGCTTAGACAGGACAGAAGGAACTCAGAAAATTTTAACACAACTGATGTTTGGTAGTATAAACGCAGTATTGTCTCCTGTTCTTGCGTATGGTCTTTTAATATTTTATGAAAGAGTTTTTAGAATAACTACAGATTTAACCCTGCTTGAATTAACTGACTTTAATCATCCTTTGTTAAGAGAATTATCTGCAAAAACACCTGGAACATTTCATCACAGTATTGTTATGGGAAATCTGTCTTCCGCTGCTGCTGAAGCTATCGGGGCAAATGTCGTTCTTACCAGAGTAGGCTGCTATTTCCACGATATTGGTAAGACACTAAAACCTGAATTCTTTATAGAGAATCAACTCGAGAGACAAAATAGGCATGAATTATTAAATCCTAATATAAGTGCGAAGATAATTATGTCTCATATTAAAAACGGGATTGAATTAGCAAAAAAATACAAGCTTCCTCAAGAGGTGATAGATTTTATACCAATGCACCACGGAACAACTCTGGTTGCTTATTTTTATAGCAAAGCAAAGTTGCAGGTCGATGAAGACAAAGAAAATGTAGCAGATTATACATACAGGTATCCCGGGCCCAAACCCCAAACAAAAGAAACCGGTATAGTTATGCTTGCAGATACTATTGAGGCTTCGTCAAGAGTAATAGAAGACCCGACACCTAAAAAACTCGAAGATAAAATTGATGAAATAATAAAGAAAAGATTTATGGAAGGTGAACTTGACGACTGTGACTTAACATTAAAGGATCTTACTTTGATAAAACAAAGTTTCTTAAAGATTCTTGTTGGTATTCATCATCAAAGAATAAAATATCCTAAAGATAAGAAAGAAGAATAAGAGGAGTCCTGATAAAACCATACATGACGGATTTCATTTTTATCGCAACTACAATTTCATAATGATTTTTCTATGAGTGATTTTGAATTAAGAAAAAAATTATTCAATAATTTCCTCCGAACAGAAAAATCTCTATCCGATAATACAATAAATTCCTATAATTTTGATATCGGTAAGTTCTTTGATTATGCGAGAGACGTTAAATTAATAAGCTCGGTGAAAAATATTGATGAAAGTACAGTCTCGGATTATATTAAATTCCTCAGAAAATCTAAAACAAAGTATCAAAAAAGTTATTCGGAAAAATCGATAAACAGATTTGTTTCTTCGCTGAAATCATTTTTTAATTTTCTTTTATCTGAAAAAGAAATTAGTGTAAATCCATTAGAGAATATTGAAACTCCTAAGACAGCGCGAATATTACCGAACGTATTAACAATTAATGAAATTGATGATGTGTTAAGTAAAACAGATATAAAAACAAAACTTGGGTTAAGAGATAGGGCAATTCTTGAAACGATGTACGCTACTGGTTTGCGGGTAAGTGAATTGATAAATTTAGAGATCTCTAATGTGTTTTTTGATGATGGATTCGTAAGGGTTATAGGAAAAGGGTCAAAAGAAAGGATTGTCCCGATAGGTAGATCTGCATTGAAATATATTACGAAATACATAAATGATAGCAGACAATATTTAAGAAGCAATCGCTCAGAGAATTTTTTATTTTTAAATTTCAGAGGTGGAAAATTATCAAGGATGGCAATCTGGGATATCGTAAAGAAGTATTGTAAGCTTGCACATATCGACAAAGAAATCCATCCACATACACTCAGACATTCTTTTGCGACTCACCTGCTGGAAGGAGGAGCTGATATAAGAATCATACAGGAAATGCTTGGTCACTCTGATATCTCTACGACGCAAATATATACTCATATCGATAAAGAATATTTGATTGAGGTTCATAAGTCGTTCCATCCAAGAGCTTGAAGTTTCCAATTTAATAAATCTCATTTTAATAAAATCCCGATTATTTATCTCTGACTAATTTAGAAATCGAAATTTTAGAAATAATTATTGCTCTTTTCTTTTAAGTAAATTTATTATACATTTTAATACTTAAGCAATTAATTCAAAAACAAAAAGGGCATAAAAATGGAAAGCTCTACTTGTTTAATGAGGATTAAATATGGTTTCTCATCATTAATGTTCACGGTTTACATCTTAAGTATTTCATACCTGAGAGTTTTCTTTACTAAAGATTTTATTACCCTAAACATATCTTTATTGATGATTGGTTTCTATTCTTATAAAGAAGCCATTTCATTTTTTCGCCATAAGTGTAAGAATTGGTTTCTTAACTTTATTGAACAGGAAAAAGAGGAATATGAAATGCGTCACATTATAGAACATGTTTTATTTTGTTCAGACAGTAATTTAATAGTAAATAGATAATTCGTAATATGAAATGAATACTGTTCTATATGAATATTAGAATCAAGTAATTAATATTAATGATAATTTTCTTTAATCATTATATCTATCTAATAGAAAAATAAGGCAACAAGTTAATATATGGTATAATAATTGCAACACAATTCTTATTACTTATTAGTAATAGCATGAGATAGCATATTAGACTGAAACTTTTTCTTAATATGATGATGCAATAGAATCGTTCTTGTAAACAAAATAAGCTAAAATTATTGTGTAGAATAACTATAAAAACAGTATGTTAATGGTATTTCTACTTTTAATGATTTGTAACTTTAGGTAAAGAGGGATTCTTAGAGTATTAGATTAATTGCTTTTCTAAAAGTATAATAAGGAGATTACAAAAGGTAGTCTGCATACTATTCTTTGTGTAATCTTTAATGTATTCAAATGTTAAAATAACTTCTGTTCTTTTAATATAAATTAAACTGTATTTCAAAATAAAATTACGCAATTTGCGTAAGGAGGAATTATGAAACATGTTATCAACTTCTTTGGAAAGAAATTTAATTTAATAGTTATAATTGTTTCATTTCTTTTCTTAGTTAACTTAAATAGTTCAGAAGCACAAAATTTCGCTGCTTTGGGCAGTGGAACAAACGCAACTGTTTGGTCAGTGCTAGTTTTTGATGGTGATCTTATAGTAGGTGGTGAATTTACTACTGCTGGAGGAGTGACCGTAAATCGCATTGCAAAATGGAATGGTACAAACTGGTCGGCATTGGGTACCGGTATGAATGGTTCTGTAAGAGATTTAGCTGTTTTTAATAACGAATTATATGCTGTCGGATTATTCACGAGTGCAGGTGGTGTAACAGCCAATCGCATTGCAAAATGGAATGGTTCTACATGGTCTGCCCTCGGATTAGGGTTAAACAACAGTGGATATGCAATCCACGTATTTGGAAATGCTTTGTATGTAGGTGGTGCATTTACCACAGCTGGAGGTATTACTGTAAACAGAATTGCTAAGTGGACTGGTGCATGGTCTGCCCTCGGTAGCGGAACCAATAGTACTGTTTATGCAATAAATGATTTTGGTAATAATCTTATTGTTGGTGGTTCGTTCACAACTATTGGTGGAGTTCCCGTTGGCAGGGTCGGTAGATGGAATGGAAATAATTGGTTCGCAATGGGCTCAGGTTTTAACAATGGATTGATTTATGATTTTCTAGTTCATGATAGTGTTCTTTATGCAGGGGGAACATTTACATCTTCCGGTTCTACAACAACTAATAGATTAGCAAGGTGGACTGGTTCTAATTGGGCTCAATTCGGAGGTGGAACAAATGGTACAGTATATGCTTTAGGTACATACCTGAATCAGATATTTGTTGGTGGATTATACTCCCAGATAGGTGGGAGCTCTATCACAAATATTGCCAGATGGACGGGGTCCTCGTTTGCCGGACTTGGTAATACAAACGGTTCCGTAAGGGCACTTGGAGAATTTGATGCTAATCTTATTGCTGGCGGATGGTTTACAAATGCCGGTGGTGTATCGGCTAATAGGGTTGCAAAATGGGGGAGTATTCCTATAGCACCTACGTTGGTTTCTCCGCCCAACAATTCTCTCGAAGTATCCTTAACCCCGACGCTCGAGTGGATTGATATACCCAATGCCTTTGATTACAGAGTACAGCTTACTAATGATCCGAATTTTGCTACTACTTTAGTAAATGTTGCTGGTATAGTGCCTAATCAATATCAGGTGCCGAGTGGAATTCTAAATCTTGGAACCGTTTATTTCTGGAGAGTAAATGCCCGAAGTGGAATGGGAACAAGTCCATTCTCAACAATCTGGTTCTTTACAACAGTTGTTACGGGGGTAACTCAAACAAGCAGTGAGATTCCTGCTGAATACATGCTGTACAATAACTATCCAAATCCATTCAATCCTGCTACAAAGATTAAGTTCGATATTCCAAAAGGTGGATTTGTAAAACTTACAGTGTATGATGCAATCGGAAGAGAAATTGAAGAATTGATTAGTAAAGAACTTTCTCCGGGGTCTTACGAAACAGCCTGGAATGCAGATGGTTATACAAGTGGAATTTATTTCTACAGACTTGAAACAAGAAATTACATTGATACAAAGAAAATGATGCTAATAAAATAGATTTGAGAAAATATATTCGATTTTTTCAAATGAGGTTGTTTTAGAATAGTAACAATTTTTTATTAATTTATTCACGGAAAAGGTGATTTATGTTTTTTAGATCACCTTTTTTTATTTTTATACTTGACTTTATTAAAATCTATGATTAAATTAAAATAAAGTTAGTTAACTATTAATAATAATTTTATATAGTTATAATACTATAATAAATGTTCATACTAAAATTATTCTAAAAATGAGGTTTCTTATAAAATAATTTAAATAAATTTTAATAATTTAATAGTTTAATACGCATTAGCGTAAGGAGAGTTAAAATGTTCTATTCTACTAGTTTTAAAAATGTGAAGAATAATAGGGTTTTAACTTTTTTTTTATTATTTCCCATTTTATTCTTCTTTTGTTTAAATGATACACAGGCACAGAATTTTGCACCGCTGAGCTTAGGTATGAACAATACTGTCCATTCCGTTACAGTTTGGAACGGATATTTGATAGCTGGAGGAGAATTTACAACTGCGGGTGGTTCACCGATGAACAGGATAGCAAAATGGAATGGTAATGCATGGACTCCATTAAGCTCCGGGATGAATGGGACAGTAAGGGCTTTAACTGTATATAATAATGATCTTTATGCAGGTGGTGATTTCACAACAGCAGGTGGTGTTAATGCGAACAGGATAGCAAAATGGAATGGATCCGGCTGGTCTGGTTTAGGTGTCGGACTTAACGGTAATGTTTATGCATTGGAAGTTTACAGTGGTTCATTAATAGCTGCTGGAGGATTTACTACTGCAGGTGGGATTGGAGCGAACCATATTGCCAGATGGAATGGATCCAATTGGTATTCGTTAGGAGCAGGTACTAATTCTGATATTTTCGCATTGACTGTATTTAATAACCTACTCATAGTTGGTGGTGAATTTACCACGATAGCAGGAATTCCTGTTCTAAGAATTGCAAGCTGGAATGGTGGAAGCTGGTCAACTTTAGCAAATGGTATAGGTAACGGTGCTGTAAATGCTCTTACGGTATACAATAATAATTTAATCGCCGGTGGTTCCTTTACTACGATTGGTGGTGTCACAATGTTAAGAGTTGCAGCCTGGAATGGTACATCCTGGTCCCAGATGGGAGCTGGTGTAAATGATGCAGTTTTTGCCTTTACAAATTTTCTTGGTAATATGTATATGGGCGGAATTTTCACAAATTCCGGGGGTACTTCCGCTTACAAGATTGCAAAATGGTCTGGAATGAACTGGACTGGAATAGGTGTCATTAATGGTTCTGTCTATGCACTTGGGACTTATCGTTCTGCTCTCATTCTTGGCGGCTCATTTACAAATGCCGGTGGAAATAATATGAACAAAATAGCGCAATGGGGAAGTTTACCTGCTGCTCCATCTTTATTGTTCCCGGCGAATGGTTCACAGGGTATATCTTTAACAACGACGCTCGATTGGACTGATGTTTATAATGCTTCTTCTTATGGAGTTCAGGTTTCTATGAATCCCCAGTTTACTAACAACGTTGTAAACAAAACAAATTTAGCTGCTTCAGAATACACGATACCAGGTAGTACTCTAAACTCGAACACCGTTTACTTCTGGAGAGCAAATGCTTCAAATGGAATGGGTTCCGGTCCGTTCTCAGCTTTCTGGTTTTTTACAACAATGATTACTAACATTAACCAGACAAGCAGTGAAATACCCGAAGAGCTAAAACTTTATAATAATTATCCCAACCCGTTTAATCCGGCTACAAAGATAAAATTTGATTTACCCGAAAAAAGTTTTGTGAAACTTGTAGTTTATGATGCATTAGGTAGAGAAATTAAAGTACTGGTTAGCGATTATTTGTCTCCTGGTTCATATATGTCGGAATGGAGCGGATTTAAACATTCGAGCGGAACTTATTATTACAGGTTAGAAGCAGGGAAAAATATTGAGACAAAGAAAATGTTGTTAATAAAATAAATTGTAAATATATCCTTCTCGATAAGCAGAGTGTGCATTAATTAATATCTCCTGTATTTTTTACTTGCCATCTTGAAGGGGAAATTTCATTGTAGTGAGATTTCCCCTTTGTCTTTATACAAAATCTATTTCAGACTATCGTTTAATACATAAAAGAATTTACGTATGTATATTTATATTTAATAAACTGAATTTTAAAAGCAGGTGAGTTTTATAATAAGAAGAAATCACTTTTCTGAAAATTAGAGAAATAGAAAGTACTTTTTTGAAAATTGGCACTAAATTAAAAAACTGTATTTGAGAAATAAACTACAAACACTAAATAACACTGAGTTTGATACTTGGATTCTATTACTGAATTTATTTGATATTAAGATATTGTGTCTTGGTAGTTTTTAAATATCTCAGAATACAAGTACTCATTAAATTATTAAAGTAGCATGTTACTTTTTATTTGAGTATGCTTGTATTCTCTAATCTTTCTTCTATTGTATCGTAAATAATTTAATACTATTTTGTGAACTGTTATTTACTAAAGCATAAGTGTAAGCAGGGATAAATTAAGATGAAAAACATAAATGAACGGGAATCTCTTCGCTTAAAACGTGAAAGAAAGACAATGGAAGTAATGCTTCGCATTTATTGTAGCGGACAGCATGGAGATATTGGTAGACACGTCAAAACTATACACACAGGTAGTAAGAGAATAAAACTATGCACAGAATGTGAATGTTTGTATAACTATGCATGTGAGCGACTAATTGCGTGTCCGATAAGAGACGAGAAACCTTCCTGCCAAAATTGTACGATACACTGTTATAAACCTGATGTAAAGGAAAACATTCGAATTGTTATGCGATACGCAGGTCCCAGAATGTTTTATAGACATCCAATTCTGTCTTTATTGCATTTCCTGGATAATCGAAATAGTAAAGATGATGAAAAGAAAAAGCAGCCTGAAACCGTACAAGTTTCTTAGGATTAGTAATTGTAAATTATACATTATTTTTTATAGTATTGTCAAAAAAACAATTCATTATTATTTAAATTAAAATTTAAACAAAATGAAAACATTATTAATAATTATCGTTTTAACATTCATTTTTACATTTAATTCCTTTGCACAGGGATTTAAAATTCCTCCGGCAATCGAAAACGAATTTTTTAATGAATCTGTAGGAACATGGATAACGGATGAATATGAAATGATGGGAATGCATTGGACTGATGAATCAACATTCAATTGGGTGTTGAATAATCAATTTCTTGAAATGAGGTCAACTTCAAACTCAAGTACGGATATGAAGTTTCAGACAATTGGTTACATAGGTGTAGACAAAGAAGGTAATCTGAAAGGTTGGTTCTTTGATATTATGGGAATAGAAGGTGTAAGTGAGTTCACAGGTAAAGTCGATGGTATGACAGCCACTATGGAAGGTGGAAATAATTATATGAAAAGTAAGGGTACGATGACCATCGAAGGTGGAATCATGACACAAACATTTTCATTCACTTATCCAGATGAAGAAGGTAATGAACAAACATTGGAGCTTACGACAATATCTCGGAAACAGAAAATGACAATTGATAAGTAAATATTAAGATCCTTCTATTATTAATAGGCGAATCTATTGCAATATAAAATTATTGCTATAAGGTATGTAAAGGAAGTAATTTGTTAGAATTCACTTTGATACAGATTCGAAAAACTTTAGTATCTCTTCGCTTGCATCAATCTCCCTGGATGTAATTCCGACAATAAATTTAGGTTGATATTGTGGTCCACCAGGCCATGTATGCCCTCCTCCTTTGAGCAGCCAGTAAACTACTTCTGCACCATCTTGTTTTGGACTGTATACATATTTGACAGCTTTTGTTTTATCCATTTTTTTATTTATGTACGTTACTTCTGGTTCTTCATTACAATTATTTTTTTTTACCCAAAAATTTACAGCATCTTTTACGGACACAACTTTACCTCTTTTTATATTCCATAGAGAAATCTCCCCTCCATCAAAGGGTACGAGAGGATCTTCGTCTCCAAATATTATCATCATAGGGATGGGGGAGGTGCCGTTATAACCATAATACATAAAGGGCGGCATACTTGCTGCAACTATTGCAGCTCCAGCAAACTTTTCCGGTACCTCGAGTGAAAGGTAAAAACTCATAATTCCACCGTTGGATATGCCGGTTACAAATACTCTATTCGAATCTATATTATTTTTGGCAACAAGTGTATCAATCAAGCATGTGAGAAATTTTATATCGTTTACTTCTTTACCATTAACATATTTGATATTTACATCTCTTTTATCATTCCAGTGTTTCTCTATACCATCGGGGTAAACAATAATGAATCCATATTCATCTGCATAATCATTGAAATCTGTTAACTTTATCATACCTTCACCAGTCCCCCCTCCTCCGTGAAGTACTATTAGAAGAGGCATACTTTTACTATCAATTTCTTCTGGGGTGTATAAAGTATAAGACCTTTTTATACCGTCCACTATAATTTCATCTGCTTGTGTAAAAGACGTTGTCAAAATTAATAATAATAAAAGAGTGGTGACTATTTTTTTCATTTTAATGTAATAGGTTATAAATTTTTGAATTATAAAATAATAATATTTAGTTTAAAATAGTATTTAATTGTTTTATATAATACTAATAGTAAATGTGAATACATTTTTAGTCTTAGACAGTAATATGAATTGAAAAGTCTAAGATTAAATAATATGAATAATTTGTTTTATTTATTGTTCATTTATTTATTGTTGAAATTAGTATGTGAAGTATTTAAATTTAATTCAACACTTTATGTTATTTTATCACGAAACTTAAATGACGGAACAAAAAATTCATGCAGTAACTGGAGCGTTTGGTTATTCAGGGAAGTATATAGCACAGAGATTACTCGACGAAGGACAAAAAGTCATTACACTAACGAATTCACCAAACCGAGTTAATCATTTTAGTGAGAGTATAAAGGCAATACCTTACAATTTTGATAATCTGAATAAGCTTATTAAATCTCTTAACGGAGTTACCGTTCTTTATATAACTTACTGGGTAAGATTTAATCATAAAAGATTTAAATATATTGATGCTGTTGAAAACACGAAGACGCTTTTCAAAGCAGCGAGGGAAGCTGGAGTCGAGCGTATTGTTCACGTTAGTATATCTAATCCTTCTATAGATTCCGATCTTGAGTATTTCAGAGATAAAGCAATACTGGAAAATGTATTAAAAGAATTGGGTGTTTCTTATGCAATTCTTCGCCCAACAGTTCTTTTTGGGAAAGAAGACATATTGATAAACAATATTGCATGGGCGTTACGGAAATTTCCAATTATGGGAGTGTTCGGTGATGGTATGTACAGGCTTCAGCCCATATATGTTGATGACCTTGCTGTGATGGCAGTTGAACAGGGTAAGAAGAGGGAAAATGCAACTATTAACGCAATCGGTCCGGAGACATTCACTTACAAGGAACTTATAAAAGAAATTGGAACAATAATTGGTAAAAGGCGACCAGTTATATCAATACCGCCTTCATTAGGATATATGGCTGGAAAGATGATGGGTTTCTTTGTGAAAGATGTAATGATTACACGTGATGAAATTAAAGGACTCATGAGAGAACTGCTCTATGTAAATGTTTTGCCAACTGGTAAAACAAAATTAACAGATTGGGCAAAAGAACATGCCGATTCGCTTGGAAGAAATTATACGAGTGAATTATCACGAAGGATTGACCGAAAGCTGGAATATAAAAGCAATTGATAAGTCTATTTCCAGCTCTCTATTTTTAATTTGCAATTAATTTTCAATTTTTAAAAATATATGAAGTATTGTTAGAACAATATTATGAGAATTTATACTGTATTTAAAAAGTCAGATTAAATAATATGAAGCAATTAAAAATTTATGCAGTCATAACATTTATTTTTGGTGTGTTTTCTATATTTGGTATTGTTTTAAGTCATCTTGCACTAACAGATATAAGTCGCGGTGAACCGGATACAATCGTGGAATGGAAAATAGTACAAGCAGGTTTTGTTATTATTATTATTTTTCATGTTTTTGTTTTTACTACTTTATACAGATTGTTCATTTTCTTGAGAAAAGAATATAGAATAAAAAATTTATTGAGATAAATAAAACATTTAAATCCTTTGATATATTAATAAAGAAGGAGTATTAAACAATGGTTCAAAAAATATTTTTATCAATTTTTGTTATCTTTCTGATATATTCCTGCAAAGGTAAGGTTGAGGAGAAAGTTCAAATCAATACAATGCAAGAAAAAAAAGAAAAGGATGTCAACATGCAGTTTAAAATAACGAGTCAAGCATTTGAAGATGGGGGGATTATCCCTAAAAAGTATACTTGCGATGCCGAAGATATTTCACCACCACTAAAATGGGAATCTGTCCCGGAAGGGACTGAGAGTTTAGCAATAGTATGCGACGATCCGGATGCCCCAATGGGAACATGGGTACACTGGGTGCTTTTTAATATCACGCCAGATACAAAAGAGCTTCCAGAGAAGGTCTCGACAACAGAAACAATAGATAACGGAGCTAAGCAAGGTACGAATGATTTTGGTAATATTGGTTACGGAGGTCCCTGTCCCCCTGGAGGTACTCATAGATACTTTTTTAAATTATATGCTTTGGATACAATGCTCAACATCGAAGCTGGGATTAAAAAAGCTGATCTTCTGAAAGCAATAGAAGGTCATTTAATTTTTGAAACTCAGTTAATGGGTAAATATAAAAGACAGTAACTCTGATTAATCCTTTCAAATTTATTTTCAAATTTCTACACCGACAGGATAGATTCAATTAATAAATTATCTAAACCAATTTATTTAGTATACTTAAGGGCGGTTTTCAAACGGACTATCTTTTTTTATTTTAGGCGAATTTTTGAAATATACACGGTAGTTACAAAACTCTATTCAAAGAAGCATTTGTACCTTGATAAAAAATGAAAATTCAATAATGTTATAATAATTTTGTATTATGCATACGATGTATATACTAAGACATCCTATCTAAAAAATCTTATTACCACGATTTAAAACTTTTAAAAATTTTATTATTTGAAAGGGGAAGGAGACAATGAGTAATTCTACTTCTTTTCAGAAATTAAAAAAGAATTTCCTGGTTTTATCTTTTTTAATTATATTTTTATTTAGTTATGATATATCCTTCGCACAGAATTTTGCAGCATTGGGTAGTGGAACAGATGGATCAGTTAGGGCTGTTACTGTATACAATGGAGAATTGATAGTTGCTGGAACATTTAACACAGCAGGTGGAATCACGGCGAATAGAATTGCCAAATGGGATGGTGCTAGTTGGGCACCATTAGGACAAGGAATGAATGGATCTGTATATGCTTTAACAGTGTATAACGCTGATCTTTATGCCGGAGGGTCTTTCACGACTGCTGGAGGTGTTACTGCTAACAATGTAGCAAGATGGAATGGAACATCCTGGACTCCATTAGGGGTTGGTACAAATTCAGCTGTTTATTGTTTAGATGTTTTCACCAACTCATTAATTTTAGGCGGAAGTTTTACGACAGCGGGAGGAAACACAGCTAACAGAATTGCCCGGTGGAACGGGAATTGGGATGTCATCGGTGCAGGAACAAACGGAACTGTTTATGCAATGGCTAAATCAGGTAATCAGCTTTACTTTGGAGGAATTTTTACAACTGTTGGCGGTGTCACTGTAAACAGAATTACCTGTTGGGATGGTGTCAATTGGTTTTTACTTAATAACGGTATAGATAATGGTTATGTGTATGCACTTTTTGAATATGATAGCACAGTTGTTATTGGAGGATATTTTACTTCAGCAAGCGGTGTTTCAGCTAATAACATAGCATCGTGGAATGGTACAGGATTTTCTTCATTTAGTACGGGTATGAGTGGCGGTAGTGTTAGGGCATTAAATGTTTATCTTGATGATTTGTATGCGGGGGGTTTTTTCACTTCTGCTGGCGGAGTTACGGTCGATAGGATAGCAAAGTGGAACGGATCAACCTGGTCAACTCTTGGAGGTATAAATGGTCCCGTTCGTGCGCTTGATGTTTATGATGCAACTCTGATTACTGGAGGTAATTTTTCGAATGCTGGTGGTGTTAGTGTAAGCAATGTTGCTAAATGGGGCAGTGTCCCTGTTGCGCCTGTATTAGTTTCCCCGCCAAATGTTTCCACTCAGGTATCATTAATACCGACTCTTGATTGGGATACGGTTTATAATGCTTTTACCTACGGTGTACAGATCTCTATTGATCCAAATTTTGCGTCACTAATTATAGATACCTCGGGATTAAGGTCAACAAATTACCAGGTACCGCCCGGTATTTTAAATCTTGGTACAATTTATTTCTGGAGAGCTAATGCAAGAAACGGTATGGGACTGAGTCCGTGGTCTGTTACATGGTTTTTTACAACGACTCCGGTTAATATAAGTTTAATAAGTAGTGAGATTCCAGATAGATTTAGACTTTATACGAACTATCCAAACCCGTTTAATCCATCTACGAAAATTAAATTTGATATACCTGAAAATAGTTACGTTTCTATAACTGTTTATGATGCACTCGGTAGAAAAGTTGAAGGTTTACTAAATCAATCACTTTCTACGGGTGCTTATATAACTAACTGGAATGCTGACAAATTTTCAAGTGGTGTCTATTATTACAGAATGGAAGCTACGCCTGTAGACGGAAGTAATATTTTTATGGAAACAAGAAGAATGGTTCTTTTAAAATAGATTCAGTAGTTATAATTTTAATAAAATATACAAATCCCGTTTACCAATGTTTATTAAACTTAAACGGATGTTATTTGTAGGGATTTTTAAAATTCTTGATAAGTCAATTTTATAGTTATATATTCTATACTACTTGTAATTAAAAAGAAAATTCTAAAGAAACTTTTGTTATGATTCGATCAATAAATAAAGTTATAAAAACAAGCGGTATATTATTTATTCTTTTATTATTTTTTCTAAATGGTTGTTCGAATTCTAACCGTCAGACTAATACTCAGAAACTGATTGATTTAATTGCAGAAGTTGAAAAGTTGAAATTAGAAGTTGAAGCGAAACAGATAGAAAAGAAACAATTAGAAAACCAACTAGCAGTTAAAGAAAAGAAAATTAAAGAGTACAATGATAAAAGAGAATTCATTGAAAAAAGGTGTCCATAATTAAGTATGTCTATTTTCTAATTTTTATAATTTATACAAATTTAAACCTAACAAAAAAAAGGGAGCAAATGCTCCCTTTTTTTATATACTTTCTGAATTAATTATGAAATGTTTTATTAGAAATTATAATTTACTCCACCATATATACCACCGTAAGTTGTTGAAGAACCTTTCGTGAAAATGATATGGTATTTTGCTTTTGCGATAAGATCAACTTCCTTACTCATTGGTACATCAATTCCTGCTCCTATATTCATACCGAAGTTTGAATCAGATGTTGAAGGGTAATTGATCGTACCTACGGTGTAGGATCCTAAAGTTTGTGTATACAAACCCATACCCGCATCTAAATGTGCTTTAGTTTTCCCGGTTGAGATATAATATCTCGGACCAGCAGTTACCTCTAACAGACTTGCTGTTGGAGCTGAAGAAGTTACACCTTTGTACTTAAGAAAATTATAAGTGCCATTGCCATATACAGCCCAGAATTGGTCTACATGATAGACAACATCAACACCAGCATTACCTCCGAAATCGTATGCATCTCCGAAACTTCCTAAAGGAAGTGTCCCTCCACCTGTTACATTAACAGACCAGTATGGATATTTGCTCTGTGTATTACCAATGCTTGATATTAGAAGCATTAACAAAATTAATAGAAAAGATTTTTTCATAACTTCTCCTTGTTTAATTGATGAAATAATTAAAAGTTATAATATTATTAATAAAATATCAACAGAGATTGATTATTCTAAAGATGGTATTTTTAGTTGTTTTAATTGACAATTTTTAGTTTCTTTGTTATATAAAACAATTCATTATTTGTATTTCTAATATGATTTCATACGATACACTCAACAAAGCAAAGTTCCGTTTTTATGAAGAGCTCAATGATTTTCTTTCAAAAGATAAAAAGAAAAAATTATTCACGCAAAGTTTCGAATGTAATCCTTCCGTTAAAGATGTAATTGAATCCATGGGTGTACCTCACACCGAGGTTGATCTGATTTTAGTAAATGGGATTTCCGTAAATTTTTCTTACCAGCTTAAAGATAAAGATGTAGTTTCTGTATACCCGGTTTTCGAAAGTTTTGACATATCAGAAGCAACACATCTAAGGGAGCAACCCCTTCGAGATCCAAAATTTATTCTTGATGTACATCTTGGAAAACTTGCAAGGTATCTTAGAATGTTTGGATTTGATACATTGTATGAGAATAATTATCATGATTTTGAAATTATAAAATTGTCAAATAAGCAGAAGCGGACTATCTTAACACGAGATGTAGGAATTCTCAAAAATTCAGAAGTAACACACGGATACTGGATCAGATCTCAAAATCCATTTGAACAATTAGAAGAGGTGATTGTTCGTTCAGATTTGATAAATTTGATCAAACCTTTTTACAGGTGCAGTGAATGTAACGGTATTATAGAAGAAGTTACAAAGGAATCCATTGTGGACGGTTTAAAACCCAGGACAAAAAAATATTTCAATGAATTTTTTAAATGTACTTCGTGTGAAAAGATATATTGGAAGGGTTCACATTTCAAGAAGATGAATAAATTTATAGAAAAACTTAAAACGACAATTA
>CAYYJH010000037.1:19316-25652 GCA_964472195.1 uncultured Ignavibacteriaceae bacterium
TGATCTCTCCTGTGAATAAAGATTAATGAATGAAAAAATAATTATTGGAATGATTAGAGTGAATATAGGAATTTTTTTCATAACTTTTTTTTCTCCTTAAATAATTTAAAGTTCCTAATAAAAATTAAGTATGTCACATTCACAATACAATGGAGTAATTTTTGAAATATCCTGAATAGCAAACGAATTTATTAATCGAGGAAAAATTTCTCACTATTGTAATTATGTATTGCTTATTTCCCTAATGAAAACTATTATATCAATAAGGGTAATTTATTAATCTATAATTTGAAAGGAGGAACATTATGTTTACAGTAGCTCAATTAGACGATTATAGAGAAATTGTAAGAGAGTGTACTAAAGCAATAGAAGATAAACCGAATGATCACGAGATTTATAATAAACGTGGTTTAGCATATGGTTATCTTACAGAGTACACTGAAGCAATCAAAGATTTCAAAACTTCGATAGAACTTAAATCCGATTATGCAGAAGCATACAATAATCTCGGAGCAACATATTACTTCCTTCAAGATTATTCGGATGCTATAGATAATTATACAAGAGCAATTGAGATAAAGCCGGATTTTGTAAAAGCCTTTATAAACCGTGTTAATGCTTTTTCAAATTTGAAGGATTATACACATGCTATAGAAGACTACACAAAAGTTATTGAACTTAAGCCGGATTTTGCAGAAGCTTATTATAATCGTGGCTTTACATACAAGAACATAAATGATTATGATAATGCTCTGAATGATTTTACTAAAGCTATCGAGCTAAAACCTGATTATGCACTGGCTTTATTTTATCGCGGTCTTATTTATCACAATATCGGTGAGTTTGAAAAAGCTGACGAAGATTGGACGAAAGCAGTTAAATTGAATCCTGATTTCAAAAAGGATGTTAAGGCTTTATCTAAAAATGTGGAAGCATAAGAATTTCTTACATGTATACTGTTAGGAATAATTATTTGTTACACGATTTCGTTTTCTGAGCAATAATTATAAACATCCTCTCGATTAGTTTTACTGAAACTATAGAGTCATTCCTTTTTTTATTAATATTTTTAAATTAGAATCATTCACTATGAATTTTATGGAGTTTTTAATATAAGTGTATAAATCGATAATTTGCATTGGTATAGCAGGCGGTTCCTGCTCGGGTAAAACAAGAGTTGTGAAACAACTTATAAATGATCTCGGTGTTAATATTAAGTGCTTTCATATTTCTATGGATGGCTATTATAAGGATAGAACCTCAATCCCTTTCGACGAAAGAAAACTGCTTAATTATGATATACCTGATGCTTTCGATCATGAGTTGTTAGTGAAACATGTATCCACGATATTAGACAATGAAAAGGTTGATATTCCCTTATATGATTTTGTGACACATACCAGAAATGGTACAATGAAAACAACACCGATGGATATTCTTATTGTAGAAGGTATATATGCATTGTATTTTGAAGAACTGAGAGATCTTTATGATATTAAAATATTCTTAGAAGTATCGGAAAAAGTCAGAACTGAAAGAAGATTGGGCAGGGATACTGTCGAAAGAGGTCGTGAAAAAGAGGATGTGGTTTCACAACTCAAGGACACTGTTTTGCCCATGCATAATGAATGGGTAGAAAAAACCAAAGAGTATGCTGATTTAATCGTAGACAGTGAAATGAATGATATAAAATCATGTTCTAAATTGATATTGAATAGTTTAACTGAAAAGAATCCAGATGTTTTTAATAAACATTCATTCATATGAATTTGTAGTTTGTAATTTCTTTGTCATTTGTTATTTGTAATATTTAAGTTATCATTTTTCAAATCCAGTTTATACGATAAGGGAGCATTCAGGTTCCCTTTTTTGTTTATATCATTTTTAAAATAGAATTACTTAATTGCGTAACCATGCCAATTGTTGAATTTCAGAATATTACTAAAAAGTTCGGAGCTTTTACTGCAAACGATAACATCTCGTTTGGTATAGAAAAAAATTCGGTTCATTGCATTCTTGGTGAAAATGGTGCAGGTAAGACAACCTTGATGAACATTCTTTTCGGTTTGTATAGACCTGATGGTGGAAAGTTGTTGATATCCGATAATGAAAAAAGATTTAAGAACTCTCGTGATGCAATAGAATCCAAAATAGGTATGCTTCACCAGCACTTTATGTTAATTGACGATTTCACTGTTTTTGAGAATGCAATTTTGGGGAAAGAAGTATCGAGAGGTTTTAAATTAAACTTTCGTGATGCGAAACAAGATTTACTACATCTTATTATTCAGTATAATTTGGGTTTGGTTTTGAATAACCGGATATCTGATATAAGTATTAGCGAACAGCAAAAAGTTGAGATTCTTAAGTTATTATACAGAGATTCTGAAATTCTTATCTTTGACGAACCTACAGCAGTTCTTTCTCCACTCGAGGTTGAAAGATTCTATAATATTATCGGAAGATTTAAGAGTGAAGGAAAAACTGTTATTCTTATTACTCATAAGTTGAAGGAAGTGATGGACATCTCGGATAGAGTCTCAGTTTTAAGAAAAGGAAAACTTGTTTACGAAGCTGATAGATGCGAACTTGACATTAAAGAACTCAGCAGGGAGATCGTTGGTGATGTCGATATGTCTGATGTACCGGCTAAGTCTTTTCATCTGACACAATATATGGATACTGCCTTTGAATTGAATGACATAACATTGATAAAAAATAATGTCAGTGTTCTTGATGGATTAAATCTAAATTTAAGAAAAGGTGAAATACATGGTATTGCAGGTGTGGAAGGCAATGGGCAGAGTGAAATAATTGATATTCTGTTTGGATTGGAGAAGATATATACAGGAGTATTAAAAAAATACAATCAAGACGTATCACTAATCCCGGATGATAGAATTAAAAAAGGATTAATACAAGAATATTCGATTGGTGAAAATTTCATTCTTAAGAAAAGCAGTGGAGGGATTATCTCGAATAAGAAACTAAGAGGAATTTCAGAAGACTTAATTGCAAAGTATGATATACGTGTGAACGATGTTGATTCAGAACTGGGTTCTCTATCAGGTGGAAACCAGCAGAAGGTTCTTTTTGCAAGGGAGATTGAACTCGATAACTCTGTGCTGTTATTATCACACCCGACTCGCGGAGTTGATATTAATGCAACTGCCTTCATCCATTCAAAAATTATATCACAACGAAACTCAGGTAAAGCAATATTATTAATATCTTCTGATCTTGATGAGCTAATAACACTCTCAGACAGGCTTAGTGTTTTGTATAAAGGAAAAATTATGCAAACGTTTACTCATTCAGAAATGAAAACGGAATCAGGAGATGTAGATGAAAAAGTGCTTGAAGTTATAAGTAAATTAATGTTAGGGATTACTAAGTGACCAGAAAAACCAGAATAAATTTGGTTTCTATCTCTTTGTCGATAGCTGCGACGATAATCATTACTGCACTTCTTATGCTGGTTTTAGGTAAAGACCCTGTCGAGATATTTACAGTGATGTTCGATGATGTTTTTGCAAGTGGTTATGGAATAGGGCAAACACTATTTAAAACTACTCCATTGATAATCTGTGGGTGCGGTCTGGCTATTTGTTTTCACGCTTCATTATTTAATATAGGAGCTGAAGGGCAATTAAATGCTGGTTCGTTTGTTATCGGAATTACAGCGGTTTATTTCTCAGATCTACCTTTTGTGATATTGCTGCCGTTGAGTATGATTTGCGGATTCCTGGTTAGCGGTTTATTTGGATTAATACCAGCGATAATAAAAATTAAAAAGGGTGTTAGTGAAGTCATAACAACAATCATGCTTAATTTTGTGGTTTTAGCTCTTGTCAATTATTTTCTTATTGATTTCTTTGGTGTGAAGTCAACCATGCATACAAAAAAAATTCCAGATCAAATCATGATTCCGAGGATGTCTGAGTTTTTAGATTTTTTCCAGGGTTCATCTTTAAATTTAACTTTCTTCTTTGCAATATTCCTTGCTATAGCAGTCTACATACTTATTTACAAAACGAAGTTTGGTTATGATATTCGGGCAGTGGGATTTAATGAAACAGCTTCGAAATATATTGGGCTGAAAATTAATAAAATTATATTATTTGCATTTGTTATCGGAGCAGGAATTACATCCTTCGTAGGAATAAATTTTATTATGGGTTATAAAGGGTATTATGAACTTGGCTATTCGAATAATTTAGGATTTACAGCAATTGCTGTTACACTACTTGCAAAGAATAACCCGATTGGAATAATTTTTTCCGCTTTACTATTTGGAATACTTGACTACGGGGGATTGGCAATAAATTTATTCATTCCCAAAGAAATAATGCTTGTTGTTCAGGCAGTAATTATTTTAACAATCCTATCGATTGATAAACTTGTGGAAGGGTATTATAACAAATGAGTTTTTGTATCAAATATTTTAAAGTTTAATGGAAATATTCTCATTTATTATATCGTTTGCTTTTCTCTCACAGGTCTTGAGATTATTTACGCCATATTATCTTGGAGCAAATGCTGCGAACTTCTCCGAAAGAGGAGGAGTTATTAATATTTCCATTGAAGGTTTCATGATATCATCTGCTTTTAGTTATGGACTTTTTTCTGTATTAACGGGAAACATAATGATCGGCTTCTTCGCTGCAATAATCATTAATCTGGTTTTCAGCGTGCTGTTTGCATTGTTTACAGTAAAGCTTAAAATAAATCAGATAGTTGCGGGAGTTGGATTCAATCTTCTCATGGCAGGTTTATCGAAGTTTTTCATAGTATTGATATTTAAAAGCTCGAGTAATACTCCAAGATTCGATAAACTTCCGGTGATTGGATTTCTTGAGAGTATACCTTATGTTGGAGAGGTCATGTCAGATTATATAATACTTTTTTCTTTCGCACTCGTGTTCATCTCAAACTTTATTTTATTTAAGACTAAATTCGGATTGAGACTCCGTTCAGCGGGAGAAAATCCTGAAGCAGGTGAATCTCTTGGTGTAAAAGTCAGAATGTATAAAATGTATGGTATTCTTATTTGCGGATTCTTAAGTGCTCTTGCGGGAATCTGGTTAGCTTCAAACCAGAATTCTTACAGCGACGGTATGATAGCAGGAAGGGGTTATATAGCACTTGCCGCAATGATAATTGGAAAGTGGAAGCCAACGAATATTTTCTTTGCTTGTTTGATGTTTGCTTTTTTTGAAGCAATGGAGATCTCACTTCAGATATCTGGAATAGATATACCTTCACAATTAATACAAATGCTGCCGTATGCTGTAACTATTTTGGTTTTAATTGGGTTTATCGGAAAAACAAAGCCCCCGGCTGCTGATGGTCTTCCTTATTAAATTTCTTAATTGTAATCCTTACTTTTTGAGTATTTCCTCTTGTCGGCTCCCCAGAGGAGTTTACTGTTCAATGTTTGAAAGTAAGTTTTGTTTAACCTTTTAACAACGCGGATGTTGTAGTCAGCTTTCACTAATGTAAAATCGTAAGGGGATTTGTATAACTTCGTGACATAACCATCGGAAGTTAATCTAAACTCACGTTGACCGTGAACATGGAGCCTTATGTTTCCATCGTCGGGTACTACGATAGGTCTTACATTCAAAGTATGCGGACAAATAGGAGTGATTATAAACACTTTGCTGTATGGACTGATAATAGGTCCTCCTGCTGACATAGAATAACCGGTTGAACCGGTCGGTGTGGAAACGATAACACCATCACCGACAAATTTAATAACTTTCTCATCATTATAAAATATTTCAATTTCAATCATCCTCATAGAATTGGATTTATCTATGACAATATCGTTTAGAGAATGAAATATTTCTTTATTTTTGTGTTTAGCAGTAATTATACAGAGTTCATTAATTTTGTATTTATTATCTATTATGTCTAAAATAAAATCGTAGCTTTCTTTTGGTGTCACTTCAGCCATGAAACCAAGGCTGCCAAGGTTAACACCGAGTATTGGAATATTCTTGCTTCGTACAATACGAGCGGTGTTCAAGAAAGTACCATCTCCGCCTATTGATACGATGATATCGGAATTCTTAAGCAGGTAATTTTGTGTGCGTGTGTGCTTTTTAAGATTCGTGTTTTTTAATATGGCTTTTAAATCCTTATCGACGATGAAGTCTATTTTTTTCTCAATAAGAAATTCAAGAAGACCGTTCAATACGTCAAAAATGTTATAGCTCTTTGTGTTGCCTAATATTCCGAATGTCATGGTTTAACTTTTTTCTTCTTCTTTCTTGTCTTCGGGTTTACTCTCATTCTTTTTCTTTTCTTTATCCTGTTCAGTATTTTCTTTTA
>CAYYJH010000038.1:0-25470 GCA_964472195.1 uncultured Ignavibacteriaceae bacterium
AAATTGTATTATATACATATTTTAGTAGCAGAATTTTTATCGTAAACAAATCAATTTATACATTTCTTAAACATTAATTTAATATAAAAATATGAGTGCAGAAAAAATTACTTTGAAAGGTGGTGAATTAAATGTTCCCGATAATCCTGTTATACCTTTTATCAGGGGTGATGGTACTGGTCCTGACATATGGGCGGCATCACATCGTGTGTTAGAAGCAGCAATTGAAAAAGCCTATAGCGGGAAGAAAAAAATCGAATGGAAAGAAGTCTTTGCTGGAGAAACCTCTTTTAACAAAACAGGTGAATGGCTTCCTGATGAAACAGTAGAAGCTTTTAAAGAATATCTTGTTGGAATTAAAGGTCCTTTAACGACCCCTATCGGTGGAGGCATCAGTTCTTTGAACGTTGCTCTTCGTCAGATGCTTGATCTTTATGTATGTCTGCGTCCTGTAAAATATGTAAAAGGGGTACCCTCCCCGGTAAAACATCCCGAATACGTTGACATGGTTATATTCAGGGAAAACACGGAAGATATCTATGCAGGTATAGAATGGCCGGCAGGGACACCCGAAGCAAAAAAAATTATAAAATTTCTACAAGATGAGATGGGTGTTAAAAAGATTCGTTTCCCGGAAACATCAGGAATTGGAATAAAACCAGTATCAGGTGAAGGAACCAAGCGTCTTGTAAAGGCTGCTATTGAATATGCTCTTCGAGAGAACCGCAAATCGGTGACCATGGTTCATAAAGGTAATATAATGAAATTCACCGAAGGTGCTTTTAAAAACTGGGGATATGAAGTAGGAAAAGATGAATTTCGAAATGAAATTGTAACAGAGCGAGAAAGCTGGATCATAGGAAACAAAGACACTAATCCAGATTTAAGCGTAGAAGATAATGCAAGGATGACAGACCCAGGATATGATCTTATGACTGATAGTCAAAAGAAAGAGAAAAGAGAAGAAATTGAGGAAGCACTGAAATTAATGCCAACGCATGGCAGCGGGCAATGGAAAAATAAACTTTTACTTAGGGATACTATTGCAGATATTACACTGCAGCAGGTTCTTACTCGTGCAAGAGAATTTGATGTAATTGCAACGATGAATCTAAATGGTGATTTTATATCTGATGCTTTGGCAGCTCAGGTCGGAGGTATAGGTATTGCACCTGGAGCGAACATAAACTTTGTTACAGGACATGCAATCTTTGAGGCAACACACGGGACTGCTCCAAAGTATGCTAATCTTGATAAAGTAAATCCCGGTTCGGTTACAATTTCAGGAGCTATGATGCTGAAATACATGGGATGGAACGAAGCCCACGACCTGATTTGGGAAAACTTAGAAAAAACAATTTCGCAAAAGAAAGTCACGTATGATTTTCATCGTTTAATGGAAGGTGCAACTTTATTAAAAGCATCTGAATTTGCAGATGAGATAATAAAGAATATTAAAGGTTGATGTAAACATACTAAAGTCGTAGTAATTTAACAATTCGTAAGTTAATTTTTAAAACTCCCGTTTAAGAAATTAAGCGGGAGTTTTTATTTTTTGCTTGACTGAAAGGGAAAAATATTCTATTTTTGTAAAGTACTTTAAAAAGTAAAGTACTTTAATTAATTAAAAATCAATTATGGATACAAAACAAGCAGAATTAGAGATAACTCTCATAAAAAAAATGATTGAGGATAGCAGGAAAATAATAGCATGTGATGGAAAGGATTATATAGTGTGGGGAGTTTTAATATTAATTGGTCTTATCGGAACTTACGTTTCTATACTTACCCGCATATCAAATTACATTGGCTGGTTGTGGATAATTGTTGTTGGTATTGGATGGATATACAGTCTTACAGTTCACAGTAAAGGAAGTGCAAAGACACGTGTTAACACCCTTGCTGGAAAAATATTAGGAGGTATCTGGTTATCATGCGGGATTGCAATGACTCTAATCGGATTTTTAGGAATGTATACAGGAGCTTTAAGAGAATGGGCAATATCACCAATGATGTCAGTTGTTCTTGGAATTGCTTATTTTACAAGTGGAATTGTCTATGGAAATTCATGGGTAAAATATCTCTCGCTTGGATGGTGGGCTGGTGCGATAATAATGTTTCTATTTCCGGGTTTACACATTCTTTTAATATTTGCAGCAATGATGGTGTTGTTTCAAATCATTCCCGGTATAACATTTTATATCAAATGGAAAAATGAATTGAATACAAATGGATGAATTTGATTATCAACAAATAGATGATGTTATCCATTCCAGGATTAGAACTGCGATAATGGCTGTTCTAGTGAGTGTTGAAGAAGTTGAATTCAAATATTTAAAGAAAAAAATAAACGCTACCGATGGTAATCTCAGTGTTCATTTAAGGAAGCTGGAAGATGCAGGATATTTATCTGTCAAGAAAAGTTTTATAAAGAGAAAGCCAGTATCGAAGTATAAAATTACAATTAAAGGTCGAAAAGCCTTTGAGAGTTATATAGAAAAATTAGAGAGTATAATTAAGAAATAATTTATATGAGGTTGTATATTTCCAGTTATTTATTAACCTTTAAATTGGGATATCGTAAAAATTTATTAAGAGTGTTTTTCACAAAATCTAAACAAAGTAAAGCTTCATGAAAAATTTTTTGATTTTTATATTATTAATTATTAGCTATAACATTTTTGCTCAGGATTCGGTGACAAAAATTTCCGGGATTGTCAAAGGAGAGGGAGAAAAGCCGATTGTTGGGGCTAACCTCGTAATTGAAGGAACAATCGATGGTGCAACTACAGATGAAAAGGGATATTTTGAGTTTGAGACAAAAAAAACAGGACAGCATAATCTGATTATCACAGCAATAGACTATTCAGAAAGTATTATGAATATTGAAATAGAAGAAGGTGTTGAACAATATTTGAATATAAAATTAAAAAAAGGAGAGGTCATGACGGAGGAGATACTTGTAACGGCAAGTTCTTTTACATCAGGTTCAAACTCTCAGGTTACTTTAACACCGTTGGAAATTGTCAGGATACCCGGAGCTGATGCAGATCTTTACAGGGCAATAACAACATTCCCCGGTTCAAACCAGGTTGATGAAGGCAGCAGGATAACTGTCCGGGGCGGGGACCCGAATGAGGTTTTAACGATTATAGACCAAGCATCTTTATACAATCCGTTTATCTTTGATGATACTTTTAACTCTTCGTCTTATTCAACTATTAATCCATGGGGATTGCGTGGGATAAATTTTTCAAGCGGTGGTTTTAGTGCAAAATTTGGAAATGTTCTATCTTCAGTATTGGATCTTAAATCTTATAACATGCCGCAAGGATCAGGAATGTTTGCATGGGTAGGTCTTGCTAATGCATCTTTGTCCGGAGTTTACCTGTCCAAGGAAGGAAATTTTGGTGCTACTTTTTCTGGAGGTAAGTTATTTTTAGAGCCGTACTTTCTTGTTAACGGGGAAAATTCGGAATATTCTCCAATACCTCAGTCGAATGTTTTTGGGGGAACGCTTTCACATAAAATAGGTGAGACGGGATTTATAAAATTTTATGGTAATTACAGTGATGATAAGATCGGTATTAGAAGTACCATTCCTTCTTACGATGGTTACTTTAATGCTAAGTCGAAATCTTATTTTGCTAATTTAAAGGTTTCAGTATCTCCGACCACAACCACGTTGTTAGATGCAGGTATTTCAATTAGTCTTTATAAAAAGGATCAGAGTTATGGTGTTTTAGATACTAAATCGGAGGACATTTATTCTAAGTTCAGGGTTGATTTTAAAAAGCAGGTCAATGATAAGATTGACATTAATACAGGTGGTGAATATGAATACAATGGAATTGATTTTAACGGGACAGTACCCGAAAATTCTTATAATATGAGATTAAATGCCCCATCGCTTTTCTTTGATACAAATAATAAGTCAGGTCGAATAGGGGCATATGTTGAATCTGAAGTGAGGGTAACTGACAACTTCTTTTTAATTCCGGGAATTCGTACCGATTATCATACACTCTCTGAGAATATTAGTTTTGATCCCCGTATTTCTGCAGGGTATAAGATTTCAGATTACAACGTGCTCAGGGGGGCTTTTGGATTTTATCATCAGTACCCTGATATTGAAGATTATTCAAGATCGAACGGTTACAGTTTAAAACCCGAACGTGCTTTGCATTATATTTTAGGGTATGAATTTAATAAAGATGGTAATTTCATTTTTAGAGTTGAAAGTTATTATAAAGATTATGAAAATTTAGTATTACTTGATACTAATGATTATTTTTACAAATCACGGGGAAAAGGAGTTGCAAAGGGTGTTGATGTTTTTTTAAAAACAAAAATAGAAAATAAATTTACGGGATGGATATCGTATGCATATACCGATTCAAAAAGAAGGCAATATTCAGCAAATTCTGAAACATCGGCTGATTATGATATTACGCACAATCTTTCCGTCGTTGGATCGTATAATATTTTTGAAGACCTGACTGCTGGTGTCATTTATAAAATATCAACCGGGAAACCTTACACACCTGTCGTTGGAAGCTATTATGATCCCGTGCAGGATCTGTATGTTCCAATTTACGCAGAAATAAACAGTGACCGATTTCCTACTTACCAAAGGATAGATATGAATCTTCAACATTATTTTTCATTATTCGGTAGGTTTGCGATAGTGGCTGTTTCTGTAAATAATTTATTCAATCAAAAAAATCTTTACGAGTATACATACAATTTTGATTACTCAGTACAAAAAGAAATTATATCAAATAACCGAAGATCAGTTTATGTGGGATTTGGTTTACAATTGTGATTTTAATTTCTACTTAATAAACATAAAGTCCTTTTAAATATCACAAAAATTTTTAAAAATTATTAAGGAGTAAGAAATGAAAAAATCGTATCAATTTATTTTTGTTTTTATAATCGGATTATTATTAAATTTCGGCAACTCATATGCAGATGATTTTACCGATGCGATGCTGAAAGCAAAGAAAAATCTAAAGTCTGCAGCAGACACTTTTAACAAAGAGGAACTTATTAAGGTCAGAGGTGAATTCGAAAGGATTAAGCAGTTGAAGAAAGATATTTGGCTCGTGGATTATTATATTGCTTATACTGATTATAATATTGCTTTAACCGATATGGAGAGTGAAGATAAAGATGAGATTAAGAAGTATACTGAATCTGGATTAGATGTAGTTAACAAATCGATTGATTTAAGATATGATTTTTCTGATGCATATGTTTTAAAGGTATCACTGAATTTTAACAGATGGCAATATGAGCCCGAAAAAATGAACGATATCATATCAGAAGTTAAAGAAGCAAATATACTTGCGAAAAAATATGATGCAAATAACCCACGGTATTTTCTTGTTAATGGTATCTCGAAATACTGGACACCTGAGCAATTTGGCGGAGGTGTCGAAAAGGCTTTTCCGGACTTAAACAGATCAAATGAATTGTTTGAGACAAGAGTCGAGCCAAGCGAAATTTATCCTGATTGGGGATATGATATGGCGTTAGGATATTTAGCGTTGTGCATGATAAAAAGGAATGATGAAGGTGATATGGACAAAGCAAAAGATTATATAGATAAAGCCTTAGAGATAAATCCCGAATCGGGATTCATTAAAGGTTATGTTATGAAAGAGTATGAAAAGGAAAATGGGCAGAAAGATTGAAGTAATTTAATTTCGTAATATACTTTATTTGAAATTTAAACACCATTTCTTGTAGAGAGATGGTGTTTTTTATTATGAACAATATGTAATGTTGAGTAACTGTTCTACTTGTTTAACGAAAGTATTGTTAAATTTATCTTTGCTTTTTATATTAATACTATTAAGTTAGATTAAGAAAAATTAAAACTATTCTAATGAAAAAATTAAACGTAATTTTTTTAATTTTAGTTTTAATACTTATCAGTGTAGATACTGCTACGTCACAACTAAAATTAAAAACATATAAGAAAAAACCTTTTGTGGTAATTGATGTGAACGGCTCTGTGGATTTAGCTGCTCTCAATCTTCACGGAAGTGATTTAAAAGAATTTTGGGGTTTTGGTAATTATGGACAAAGTATTGGATATGGTGGTGAAATAAAATTTAAGATAAGCGCACTAACAAAAAAGATGACTCAATTAAGACCTTATCTTGCAATTGGGTATTCGCATTTTACAAGAGATGCAAATCAAGTATATGTTGTTACGAAGACTCTGCCTGCTGGATGGCCAAGTGTTGGTCTAAGCGGAACCGGCAAATACACTTCAGTAAGTTCAGCTCCTGGGAATGGTACTTTTAGGATGAATATGCCTTACGCGGCTTTGGGAACAGAATTGACAGTTTACACTGACAAAAAGAATCTTTCGTCCTTTAGTTTTGGATTAGATTTTAATATGACTATAATTGCAGGCAAATATCATGAATACTATTCTGACGGGAGTTATAACAGTTATGGTTTGCAATCAAATACGAGATTTGGAATTGGCGGGAATGTAATTTACAATTTTAGACTAAGCAAAGCAGTTGGTATAAATATTGGTTCCAGATTTCATTTTGCGAACTTGATTGGCAAAAGTTCGGAACTGTATTTTGAAAAAAATAATAATTTCTATTTATTAGATGAGAATAACACAGCCATAAGTCCTCTTTTATCTGATAGCCGGGAGATAGGTTTCTTTAAATTTTTTGGCGGTGTTTCATTTTATATTGGCAGCAGATAAGTTATTGTAACCCGATTTTCTCGTATCAGTGTATCTTTTGTTTTGGTTAATTGATTTTCTTTATTCCACGTAACAGAGTATAAGCACTCTCTTTTCTATTTATTCTTAGTGGTACTACTATTTATTTATTGCTTTTTATCATTTCCTATATTATCTTCTACCAAACATTAAATTTATAAAAAATGAAGAAATTAATTACATTATTATCAATTACGGTTTTAATATTAGTAAATATAGATTTTGCATCTGCACAACTAAAAGTTAAAACATATAAGAAGAAGCCATTAGTTATGTTTGACATCTACGGTTCTTTAGATGTTGCAACTTTAAATCTTCATGGCGCAAATTTAGAAGAATTTTGGGGATTAGGTAATTATGGTCAAAGTATTGGATATGGAGGTGAATTCAAATTTAAAGTAAGTGCATTAACAAGAAAGATGATACAATTAAGACCTTATCTTTCATTGGGCTACGCTCATTTTACAAGAGATGAAAGCAAAGTATTTATTCCAAACAAAAATCTTCCGGCAGGTTGGCCCGGTGTCGGTTTGAGTGGAACAGGACAGTATACTTCTATTAGTACTGCTCCGGGTAATAGTACTTTCAGAATGAATATTCCATATTTAGCTATAGGAACTGAATTAGCGGTTTATACAGATAGAAAAAGCCTTTCTTCTTTCAATTTTGGATTGGATTTAAACATGAGCGTAATTTTTGGCAGGCATACTGAAACATATACAGATGGCAGCATTATCGAGTATAATTTACAGGCGAATACAAGGTTCGGTGTTGGTGCTAATATAATTTATAATTACAGGCTTAGTAAAGCTTTTGGTATTAATATTGGTACAAGGTTTCAATTCGTAAATTTATTGGGTTCAGAATCGAAAGTCTCCGATACTGATTATGAATTTTATTTACTTGATAAACAAGATATTTCATTGTCACCTCTTTTGTCTGATAGTCGGGAGATTGGATTTTTCAAGTTTTTTGGAGGATTTTCATTCTATGTAGGCAGCCAATAAATTTACATAAAAAGTTTTGGTTCTTTTTAAGTATCCTATAATTTTAAAAGAATTAATATCATGGAAAAAATTTACATTCTTTTAATAGCATTAATTTTTTGTTTAACTGGTAGCATTACATTAGCACAAAACAACGCCCAAATCCCAAATGAAAAACCAGACGGTTATTTTGGGAAACCATTTTTTACAATTGATGCAAAAGCATCTCTTGATATTTCTACAATGGATTTAAGAGGTAATGGAGTGAGTGATATGTGGAATTTTAAAAGTTATGGAATGAACGAAGGATTTGGTGCTGAGATTAGATTTAAAATGAGTGTTTTAACTTTAAAGACATCACAACTCCGAACTTATCTATCACTGGGTTATACACAGTTCTCTGCCGAAGATAACAGAGCTTATGTTCCTGATATCTGGATTTCTCCAGGTTGGCCCAAAACAGGTTTCAATGGTACGGGAACTTACACACCAAGTGACACAACCGGAACAAGCAGATTCCGAATGAACATGCCCTACTGCGCGTTAGGAATGGAGTATGCTATTTATACTGACAGTAAAAACAGGTCATCAATAAACTTAGGAGTTGATTTTACTATGAATATTATCTGGGGGAAAGAAATTGAAACTTATACTTATGATCATATTTTTGGTCTGGATACAATCCATGCTGGTGAAGAAACAGACCGAAATATGAATGCTCAGCCAAGAGTTGGACTTGGATTGAGTTTGACCTATAATTATAGATTTATTCAACCATTCGGTTTTAATGCTGGTATAAGATATCATTTTGTCAATATGATTGGTAAGAATGATTCAGAAGCCGATCCTAACGGAAAGTTTTTTTTAATGGATAAAGGAAACGGTAAATTATCTCCACTTTTGAATAAAACACGTCTAATGGGTTATTATAAATTATTTCTGGGTGTTTCGTTTTTTATAGGAAGCATCTGATATAATTTGTTCTTTATGTTTCGTTTGACAAAGTGTAGAGAGGGAACAAAAAGGTTTTGAATACAGTATATTTAAGAAAAAGAATTCATCATGAAGCATTTTATTAAAACCTTCTCATTAATTTTTCTCATTTCATTCTTAAACACTCAATTAGGTTTCTCACAACTCAACAAAAAAGAAGATACTAAATACTATATTGGTATTGGAACTTCATTATCAACTTTCGTTGGAGGTGATTTTGGGAAAACGTTCTCTTTGAGATATTCAAATGATACATATGATTATGATAATGGCTATTACTATAACAAATCTACTAAATATTATGACAATAATTCGAATAGTTTGAATCCTTTGCAATTTGATTTGGTTGCAGGGTATAAAATTACTAATGATATTGCTATTGAACTTGAATCATCATTAATATGGCATACAAATGGAGATATAAATCCCGCATATAGTTTTGGCTCGGAAGGTGATATTAATTATATCGATAGATTTGATAATTCTAAACTGTTTGCATTACCAATTATAGCTTCATTAAAAGTTTATCCATTAGGCAGGAGCAATTCCTCAATTTACTTAAAGGGAGGATATGGGATACAGTATACACAGGAATCGCTTGAAAAAGTAAGGGAATTTTATACTACAGTTAACAATGGTTATTATTTTTATACAGAAACTTTTGAATTCCCGATAGCTGAATATTCTGCTAATAGATTACTTCACGGTTTTAAAACAGCAGTTGGATTTTCTTATGATCTTTTCGGAACCTTAACGGGAGATATTGAGCTTAGATATTCAAATTTCTTTACAAACGAGGATAAGGCTGCTCCACTTGCAATGTTTACTACACCAGTTATAAGAAATATTGCCCTCGGGACAGTAGTTTATTTAAGTTATTAAAAAGGTTTAAAATTATTAATATCTGATTTTATCTGTTTTCATTTCCCATGCTTTGAATACTTTAATGGCTTCATCTCTGGAGTGTTGAATCATGGGAATTTTTCTTTTTGAATTGGGGAGAGAAAATTCGTTGTAAATGTGATCATCATCGAAAGAAATTTTCGCTGCATCTTTTCTGGTATTTGCATAATAAATCTTTTTTATTCTTGCCCAGTATATTGCCGATAAACACATCGGGCATGGTTCGCAGCTTGTATAAATTATGCAATCTTCGAGATTAAAATTATTTAGTTTTTTGGATGCACTACGTATTGCTTCTATTTCAGCGTGTGCTGTGGGGTCATTCTTTTGTATTACTTTGTTTACCGACCTGGAAATTATTTTACTATCCATTACTACAACTGCACCAAACGGTCCGCCGTATCCATTTTGAATATTTTCCATTGATAATCTTATAGCTTCAATCATAAACTTTTCTGAGAATTCATTCATTTGATTTATTTGGTTTTATGTGTCAGATTTGATATAATTAAACCGTTGTGTTCAATTGGCTTAAGTTAAAAATTTGATTTTAAAATAAAAACAGTATAGTTCTTACATTTTCAATTGATGCAATTATTTTACTAAAATGAATTGATTTATTAATTATTCTGTTTGATATTAAGAATAATGCTTCTATGAGAAACCCTATATTAAAAATATTGTTCATTATTCTTATCTCTTTTCTTTTATACGAAAGTTCCTTTCCTCAGTTTGTGTACTTCGGTAGGAATAAAGTTCATTATTCTGATTTTGATTGGTATGTGCTTTCAACGGAACATTTTCAGATTTATTATTATAAAGAAGAGAAAGAGTTAGCAGAGCAAGGAGCATTTTATGCCGAAGAGAGTTATAAAATTCTTCAGCAAAAGTTTAACCATTCTCTCATTGATACAATTCCATTGATATTCTATTCTTCACCAATTCATTTCAAACAAACCAATACTACTCCCGGATTAATCCCTGATGGCGTTGGAGGTTTTTTTGAGTTTATCAAAGGTCGTGTTGTTATACCTTATGAAGGGTCGTTAAATAATTTCAAACATGTTATAAGACATGAACTTGTTCATGTGTTCATGACGAGTAAAGCTATTTCCGGATTAAAAATTCATGGGCAGGTGACAGAAAGACTCCCGCCATTGTGGTTTGTTGAAGGTCTTGCTGAATACTGGTCTTCTAATTGGGATACTCAATCGGAAATGGTGATGAAGGATGCCGTTCTTAATAATTATATTGTTGGGTTGAACAACTGGGAATTTATTTATGGAACTTATTTAATGTACAAAATGGGACAGAAAGCTTGCGAATATATCTCTAAAACTTATGGTGAAGAAAAAATACTGGAGCTTATCGAAAATTTATGGATGGATGACAATTTTTCTAATGTTCTGAAATATACAATCGGAAAAGATTATGCCCAGTTTGACAGAGAGTTCCTCTATGACTTAAAGAAGCTTTATTACCCCGTTCTTGAAAGTTCTGATGATCCATCTCAGGTGAGCAGGAATGTCTTTTCTAACGGCTTTGCCCATAAACCCACTTACACAGATGTCAATAAATCTGAAGAAATATATTTTATAGGAAATCTTTCAGGTTATACGAGTATTTTCAAGGTTAAACTGAACGGAAGTAATGATGCTGAATTGGTTATTGAAGGAGAGACTAAAGACGAATTTGAGCAGTTTCATTTTTTCCGAACAGGAATTGATGTCTCATTGTCAGGGTTGTTAGCTTTTGTTACACAGAAAGGTGATGCTGATGCACTTCACATTTACGATATAAAGTCTAATAAACTCATTGCTAATTATTCTTTTAAAAAAATAATTAGAATTGGATCACCTTCCTGGAGTCAGGATTCCCAAAAGATTGTTTTCCCCGCAGTGGAATTTACTGGAAAGAGTGATTTGTACATTTTTGATATTGAAAAAGAAGAGCTCAAACGTCTGACGAATGATTATTATGATGACAGGGACCCGGATATTTCACCCGACGGCAGGTTTATCGTATTCTCTTCCGATAGAACATCATTCGGAAAAGACAACAAGTATAACATTTTTCTTTATGATTTAAATCGTAGCGAGATAAATTACTTGACTGTTGGTGAGCATATCGATTATTCACCGCAATTCTCTGATGACGGTAAGAAAATCGTTTTCACCTCAAATGCTTCGGGTGTACAGAATATCTGGATGATGGATGTTTCTAATTCTTATCCGTTTTCCGAACAAATATCAGGCAGCACTTTAGATACGAATGTATTGAACACTGAACCGCTTCGGATGAAGAGGTTGACTAATTTTACAACGGCAGCTTATGACCCTAAATGGTGCGGTGATGACAGGATAGTATTCTCCTCTTTTGAAAAGGGAAATATAACCGTTCGGATGATAAAAAACGTGAAGGAGGTATATGATAACAGCAGTGTTTCATTGAATATAGATTACAAATTAAAGGGAAGTAATTGGACAACGTCTGAGATAAAAAGTGTACCGAAAAAGAACGAATTAAAGTATAAAAAAAGATTCTCACTTGATCTTGCAACTACATCTCTCACGACAGACCCTGTATTCGGGACGAATGCTGGCGGCATTATATCGTTGAGTGACCTTCTCGGGAATGAAAAATATTATTTCCTTGTTTACAACACATCTAATGCAGATACAGAATTCTGGAAAAGCTTTAATGTTGCAGTTTCAAAGTTATCACTCGAGAGTCGATTGAACTATGCTTACGGCATCTATCACTTATCGGGAAAGCGTTATGACCTCAGTGAAGCAGACATTTCTTATTATGAAAGAATCTATGGAGGTTATCTTAGTCTCTCTTACCCGCTTTCATTTTTCAGGCGGATTGAGACATCGACGAGTTTATCGCAGTCCGTGAAAGATATTGATATTGTAGACAGCAGAAGGTCACTTCTTTTATCGAATACGATTAGTTATGTGAAGGATAATTCTTTATGGGGAATCACGGGTCCTATGGATGGTGAGAGATACAATGTTACGCTTGGATATACAACTGACATTGAAAACTCGAATGAAAATTATTACAGTATAATTTTAGATTACAGGAAGTATCTCAGGATATCCAGACCGGTTGCTCTTGCATTAAGAGGTCAGTTTTTGATGAACGAAGGTAAGAATCCAAGAAGATTCTTCATGGGTGGGACGTGGTCTTTGAGAGGTTGGCCCTGGAATTCTATTAGAGGTACAAAGCTCTGGCAGGCGAATGCAGAATTGAGATTTCCTTTAATAAATTTAATTACGTTAAGATTTCCTCTTGGTATTTCGCTTTATTTCCCGGGTGTAAGGGGAGCTTTATTTTTCGATGCAGGGAATGCGTGGGATACACGGGAGAATTATAAAGAAACAAAAGGAAGTATTGGTGCGGGTATCAGGTTGAATTTTCTAGGAGCAATTGTATTCAGGTATGACCTCGGCAAGAGAATAGAGAACAATTTTAAAAAACTGCAGGGGAATCTTTTCCACCAGTTCTTCTTCGGGTGGGATTTTTAATAGTCATTTAAGTATTTAACATTATTGTTTATTTTAAATTGAAATGAAAAACTCTGGATTAGTAAATAGAACAGCGCTGAAAAAAGTTAAAATCACAGAAGATAAAAACGATTTTATATACTGGCAGACGCAGTCAAACGAGTTTCGATTAGAAGCTTTAGAGGCAATTAGAAAAGAATATAATACGTGGAGATATGGAACTCAACAAAGATTTCAAAGAGTTTATACAATTGTTAAACGACCATGATGTTCTGTATTTAGTAATCGGCGGTTATGCTGTGGCATTTCATGGTTACCCCCGATATACAAAGGATATAGACATATGGGTTTGGTTGGACAAGGGGAATGCTGAGAAGTTATTAAAAGTTTTAAAAGATTTTGGCTCTGGTTCTCTTGGATTGAAATTGAATGATTTCTTAGACCCGGAGCAAGTAGTACAGTTAGGATACCCCCCCAACAAGAATATACATCTTAACAGACCTTAAGGGTATAACTTTCAAAGACTGTTATTCTTCAAGAGTCGAAACAATTATTGAATGCACAAAAATTAATTTCACCTCGTGGCTAAGTCAGGCAATAAATACAAAATATCGTATCAGAAATTCATTGAGCAGATTGAGAAGAGTTCTGTACCGAATAATTTATTACTGTTTTTAAGTGAAAAGATTTTACTTGAGGATATAATTAAATTGATATCACAAAGGTTTATAGGTTCTTCTGAAGATTCTAAAGACAATGTTAAGCATTATTTTTCGGATGATAAAAACATAGAAAACATAATCAGCGAATGCAGTAACGTAAGCTTTTTCACTGAAAGAAAAATAATCGTTTACAAAATCGTAAAGAAACCGGGTGTCAGGGGTGTCCAGAAAGCCGAAAAAAATGCACTGTTGAATTATATTAAAAACTACAATCCCGATACAGTTCTTCTTGTTGTTGTGGTGGACAAAGACTATAATTTAAATAATTTTAAGGAGTTTATTGATTCGGGTATAAAAACTTTCATAATCGATACGGAAGACGATAAAGATATGGTAATTTGGCTTAAAGAAAGATTCACAGGGTATAAAATTAGTGATCAAACAATTCAATATTTCTTGAAATTCCTGAATCTATCGTATGATGAAATTATCACCGAGGTTGATAAACTTAAAACATATTGCATTGAATCAAAAGAAATAACTCCCGATGATGTAAATTTATGTGTTGGATTTTCCAAGGATTTTAACGAAAATGATTTCTTAGAGGCTATATTTTCCAGAGATAAAAACAGGGCACTTGATATTTATAAGAAATTGACATTAAAAAAAGATATTGAAATCTATCTTCTTGTTCTTTTAAATTCGGCATACATAGGATTGAGTAAATTATCCGATCCGGATGTAAAGAAACTCAAAGATTGGGATCTCAAAAGAGAACTTAGATTATGGAACAATCCGGATAAGATGTTATCCTTATATAAAAATTATAGCAGAGAAATAAATGAACTTAAAATAATGTTAGCTTTTGATTATATTTACAGGACAGAGAAAGCATTAAAATCGACAAATACAGATACAAAAACGGTATTCACGTCATTAATAAATAAATTAGCCGGACTTTAAGTCTATAGGAACAAAATATTTAATTAAAAGTTAAAATTAAACGAAAAGGTGCTGAGAAATAATCCGGAGTATAAAGATTTAACGGATGAACAATTAATCTTTAAGTTTCAGGAAGAAGACATAGAAGCTTTTAACGAGATTGTTTTCAGATATAAAGATAGATTGGTAAACTTTCTTTTTAGATATACCGGAAACAGAGATGATTCCGAAGACCTTGCTCAGGACACCTTTTTAAAGTTATATCGTTCTAAACATTTATACAGAGAGATTGCTAAATTTTCAACCTGGTTTTACACTATAGCAATTAATATTGCTAAGACTAATCTTCGGAAAAAAAGCAGAAAAAGAGCAATTTCACTAAGCAGTTTCGATCCGGAGAATGAAAAAGATTTTGAACTAACAGCAAATGTACTCGGACCGGATGAAAGTGCTAATGCGAGTACAGAGAGTTATTATATTCAGAAAGCGATTGACTCTCTCGATGAAAACTTCAGGGAAGTAATCGTATTGAGAGATATTCAGGATTTTGAATACGAAGAGATAGCACAAATAACAGGTCTTCCTCTGGGAACTGTAAAATCCAGGATAAACCGGGGAAGGGAAAAGTTAAAAGTAATGTTAAGCGAGATTTATAAACCAAAAGAATAGATAAGGACAATTTCTAAAAATTAGTTTTGCACGAAGAAGAAAAACATATTGAGATAAGAGAAAAGTTAAAAAATCTTCCAAAGATCAAAGCGGGTGAGAACTTTCTTAATTCTTTGCAAAGGAAGATTAACTTACTGGAAGCTGAAAAGAGCAGTAAAAGTATTCATAAAAAGCACATAGAGAATATTGAAAGAGGATTTTTCGGTAAGATTCTTGGAAGTCAAAGAAATCCATGGCTAATTCCGGTGATTGGTTTCACAGTTGTGTTGTTTTTTATTTTTACAGTTGTTTATATAAATGTCAAACAGAATAATCTTAATATAACCGGGGAGCAAACAAAGGAGGAAAAACAATTAGCTACGGATGAATCCAAAACACTAACTCCCGAAAACAAGAAAGAAAGTACAGACGCTGAGAGAAAAGAATTACCGGGGAAAGAGATTACGGAAGACTTTTCGGTAAAAAGAGGATTCGATGATAAAGCACCATCGTTAACAAAACGAGGTCTTACAGAACGTGATGCATATCGAGAGAAACCTCCTAAAAGTATTGATGAAGAGTTTAAAGAAGGTGTTGTATTAGATAGAATAGAACAAAAATTTGCAGAACCGGTTAAGGAAGCAGAGGAAAATACCGGTAAAGAATATGAAAAGCCAAAAACCGAAACTCCCAGAGTTGAAAAGAAGGTAAGTAAGTTTGAACCAGAAAAAGAAGAGAAAAACGTAGTTAGTGAGAAAATATTAGATGATAAGAAGAAAAATAAAAAAGATGAAAAAGATATAGAACAATCTATCAAAGGTCTGAATGAAATTAACAAATCAGACCTCCAAAGAATACAGGAAGAAATCGAGAACGAATAATATTTCTTTTACCTAATCTAAAATACCTTACCATAAGATTCGTATTATAATTATCACTTTAAGACTTATAATTATATTCTAATAAATATATCTTAAATCAAAATAATGTTTGAGATCTATAAAAATTAATTTCTGATGTATATCGCCAAAATAAAAATTACATTGAGAAGTTCTATATTAGATACACAAGGTAAAACAGTAGAGCATTCATTGAAATCGCTTGGTTATGATAAAATTGATGGTACAAGAATTGGGAAGTATATAGAATTGAAAATTAACGCTGATTCAAAAGAAGAAGCCGAAGGTATTGCAGATAAAGCATGTGAAAAATTTCTTGCAAATCCTGTAATGGAAGATTACGAGTTTGAAATTTCAAAAGTTGGAGAGAATTAATGAGTAATGCACGAGCTGGCATAGTGGTTTTTCCCGGATCGAATTGTGACCATGATGCATTCTATGTTTTCAAAAACATATTAAATGTTGACACAAAATTCCTCTGGCATAAAGAGGGCAGTATCGGAGATAGAAATATAGTGATTTTACCCGGTGGTTTTTCTTACGGCGATTACCTGAGATGCGGTGCAATCTCCAGGTTCTCAAACATTATGGGTGATATTGTTAAGTTCGCGAACAAAGGTGGTATTGTAATAGGAATTTGTAATGGGTTTCAAGTTTTGTGTGAAATTGGTTTGTTACCCGGTGTTCTCTTAAGAAATAAGAATTTGAAATTTATCTGTGATACAGTTTCATTGAAAGTAGAAAATAATAAAAGTATCTTTACAGGCGAATATGAAATTAAGGAATTTATTAATATTCCAATTGCACATGGAGAAGGAAATTATTTTTGCGACGATGAAACGTTAGCAGATTTAATAAGCAATAACCAGATCATGTTTCGTTATAATGAGAATCCCAATGGTTCTCTATATGACATAGCAGGAATACAAAATTTGGGAAGGAATGTGCTTGGTATGATGCCGCACCCGGAGAGGGCTTCTGATAAAAGGTTAGGGAATGTTGATGGTTTGAGATTATTACAGGGTGTAGCAGAAAGTATTATGTGAACTTCAATTTGAATTTAAAACATTGTTTAGAATATTAAAAATATTTAGGAGAATTTAATATGTTCGGTTTAGGAACTCCAGAAATAATACTTATAGCGATTGTTATACTTGTATTATTTGGTGCAAAAAAAATTCCAGAATTAATGCAGGGACTTGGAAAAGGTGTGAAAGAGTTTAAGAAAGCCTCGAGTGAAATTAAGAATGATCTCGATAGCACCGACAAAGATAAAGAGCAGAAATCATCTTCGTAGGTTAGTTTTTTTTACGTATAAAAATATTGTTATTTAAAAACTATCTCCTTTTCTTTTTTAGCTGAGTCATAAATCGCTTCGGCAATTTTCATAACACTAAGGGCTTTTTTACCCGTTGAAATCATCTTGTGAACTCCCCTCACGGCACCAATAAAATGTTTGAACTCATATTCGTAACTTTTTTTTATGATATTTTTTGGGGTTTTTAATTTTTTAGGAGTGATGTTGAATATTTCGTCTTCGATTTTTTTGAAGATTCTCAAAGGATTAACCATAGTACTTCCATTTCTCCCAAAGACGTTACAGTAATAAAGTTCTCCTTCTCCAACAAAATTCCAGCTTACTTCTATTGTCATTGATGAACCATTCTTAAACTTAATTAAAGAGAAGTTTGAATCTTCAACAGATTTTGTGTTATGATAATAATTGATTGCGGTTACACTTTTTACTTCAGGAAAATCAAGCATCCATAAGCCAAGGTCAAGCATTACAATACCGTTATCGAAAAAAACACCGCCCCCGGCTTTTTCCATTTCAAGAAACCATTTCTGTTTAGAGCTCTGAGCTCTAAGCCAACCTGTTTTAACATAATACACTTCTCCGATTTCTTTACCTTTAACAAAACTTCTTTGCAACATAGCATCATTACGAAATCTGTTATTCATTCCAACCATTAATTTTCTTTTGTGCTTTTCTGCTGTTTTCACTATATCTTTGGCTTCGGAAAAGTTTCTGGCAATAGGTTTTTCAACGAAAACATCTTTTCCGGCTTCTAAACATTTTATAGAAATAATCTTGTGAACATCTGTAGGTACAGCAATTATTACGGCTTCAATTTCAGGAGAACCTTTGAGCATTTCGTCTACCTCTTTGTAACACTCTTTTATATTGTGTTTTGTTGAAAGACTTTTTGCCTTTGAAATATCTTTGTCACAAATAGCGACTATATCTACTTCGTCAAGTTGTCTCAAAGCAGGTAAATGCATGATTTGTGCAATACTTCCAAGTCCGATAACTGCTACTTTTGTTTTCTCCATTTATAATTGTTTGAAATGTTTATCATGGAAAGTTTCGAAATGAAATAAATATGTCAAGACACCCGAATCACATACAATAATTACTTACCGCTGCTTTCTTCCGAACCTGACGGGGTTGGGTAACACCATATTGTTCGGGGCTTGACATATTAAAACTTTATAGATAAAGAACTATACGGATTTTGTTTGTCATATTCAAACAAAAAAAATCCATTATTTGTTTTTGTGAATAAATATAATTAAGATGATTTAAACATTAAATACAATCCGAATATTCCCAGTATTATATTCACCATCCACATCCCTAGAAAAGGACTTAATAAACCCCTGTCAGCTAATTTTTCACCCCCGATTAGTGATGCCCAATACACTAAAAAGAAAAACAATGAAAATCCGGCTGCAATTCCAAAACCGCCCTTTTTAACTTTGTATCCTAAAGGTGCGCCAATTAAGGCAAAAACCAGGCAGGCAAATGGTATTGAGTATTTCTTATATATTTCAACATCATATTTATCGATTTCATTATCGATTTGAGTATCAAGAATTAGATGATCTTTGAGAAAATTTCTTTTGTTCATAATGTTTGTGTAAACAATGTAAACACTATCAAACACACTATGCTGTTTGTAAAGAGATGTTTGATCGGATAATTCTTCGTGTTCTTCTTTTGTTTTCTTAACGGTGTCCGGTTGCGTGGTTACTTTTGAATATACAGTGTCTTTGAATTTAATCTGGCAAACTACATTTACATCTGTTACTATTTTGTCGATGAGATCATTTCTTGATTTATTCTTGTTAGCATTTAGACTGTCGATTATTTTATTCATTGCGTTGGCTGACATTTCCCTGTCACCCCTGATGAAAGCATTGTCTTCTGATCTTTGAAATCCAAAACCCTGGGCATCGAGCGTAATTCTGTGATTTTTAAATTCTATTCGCCTGTACTTTATTGCATTGTTCAAACTGTTTAGCTGGTGGATTTCTCCGTTTTGCAGGTTCATTATTATGTTTTTGAAATCACTTGTGAATCCAATATCACCTTTCTCGGCAGTGATCATCGTTCTGTATGTTGGGCTGGAGTAATCATATACGAAGATTCCTTCAATGTCATTGCTGTTTTCATATGTCTTCTTTACTAAGATCTTTGCGTTTCCCAGGTCATCAGAAAACTTACCGGCTTCGAGAATGAATGTTGGTTTTGTTCGTGAAATATCACCAAGAAGTAATCGTGCCTGGTGGTTTGCTTCCGGAAGTACATCATTATTAAATCTTACCATTAAATATGATAATAACAAAGCTATTATTAAAACAGGGACCATTAGCTTGGTTAGACTGATTCCGCTGGTTTTCATAATAGTAATTTCATTATTGGAAGACAATGAACCGAATGCCATCAGCGTAGCAACAAGTACTGCCATTGGGACTGCAAGGGTTACCATCCATGCAAGATTCAGAGCGATCAATTGAGTTATTACCCACATACTTAATCCTTTTCCAACAAGCTGGTGGATAGATTTTATAAGGAATTGAAAAAGAAATAAAAAAATAACTGTAGACAATGAAAAAAGGAATGGTCCAACATGTGCTTTCAATATGTAGCGGTAAATTATCAATGCTGTAATTGTAAACCAGATAAACTAAATCAATTTACATAAAATATAAAATTTAAAGTATAGACATATGAATAATATTAATGAAATATTTCTCTTTACACCCTTTTGACAAATAAAAAAGGAGATGCATAATTACATCTCCTTTAAAAAATTTTATAGATATAATAGTAAGCGGGGATTACTACATCCCGTATTTATCGATTATTTCTTGTTTAGTTTTATTGAGAATGTCATATTTCTTGCCAACTTTTGTAAATGCATCGAGAGCTTTCTCTAAATGATGCATTTCGTGAGCAGCGGATAACTGTGTCCTTATTCTTGCCTGACCTTTCGGAACCACAGGGAAGAAAAATCCGATTGCATAAATTCCTTCTGCATAAAGGTCTTTTGCAAAATCCTGTGATAGTTTTGCATTGAATAGCATTACCGGCACAATCGGTGTTTCTCCCTCTTTGATTATTAATCCGGCTTCTGTTAAACCATTTCTCCAGAATTCGGTATTCTTCTCAAGCTTGTCTCTTCTTTCTGTTGTTTTAGAGACGAGGTTTAAAACTTCCAGGGCGCCTTCTACGATAACGGGTGCGACTGTATTCGAAAAGAGATACGGTCTTGCTTTCTGCCTGCACATTTCAACAATTTCTTTCCTGCCCGAAACACAACCTCCGGACGCTCCCCCTAACGCTTTTCCGAGAGTGGTCGTTATGATATCAATTTTTCCTAACACGTTGAAGTGTTCATGTGTACCTCTGCCGGTTTTACCGATAAAACCGCTCGCATGGGAATCATCGACAAAAACCATTGCATTATATTTCTCAGCAAGCTCTACAATTTTGTCGAGTTTTGCAAGGTCACCATCCATGGAAAAAGCTCCGTCTGTAATAACCAGACGTATTCGTTTATCCTTATGAAGTTCGAGCTTCTTCTCAAGATGTCCCATGTCGGAATGCTTATAAGTATCCCTCTGAGCACTGCATAATCTCATGCCATCGACAATGGAAGCATGAACAAGTCTGTCTGCTATCATAACATCCTCTTCCGATAAGAGAGCCTCGAAGACTCCCGCATTTGCATCCATGCAGGAAGGAAAGAGTATAGTATCTTCTGTTCCAAGGAATTCGGTAAGTTTTTCCTCTAAGGTTTTATGAATATCCTGTGTACCGCAAATAAATCTAACGGAAGACATTCCGTAGCCCCTGTGATCGAGTCCCTTGTGTGCAGCTTTGATAACATCCGGGTGCGACGACAGTCCAAGATAATTATTTGCACACATATTTATTACTCTCATTTCCTCCGAACCGATAGGGAACTCTACTTCGATTACGGAATCCTGTGGGGCACATATAGCTCTTTCCTCTTTGAAAATTCCCGATTCCCTGATGTTTTTAAGCTCGGCTAAGTATATGTTTTTGACATCTTCACTATATGACATATTATCCCTCCTGTCCTACGTTAAATTCTTTTAGAAGCTCTACTATTTTGTTTACGTTGTCAAAGGCTTCCGGTGTTGCTTTCGAATCGGGGATCTGTATATTGTAATTGTTCTCTAAAAAAACCTTTAATGAAACCATTGAAAACGAATCGACAATACCGCCCGTTATCAACGGTGTATCGTAAGTTATTTCCATGTCATCATCATCTTCAAGGTATTCATCTTTTACATAATCTAAGATTTCGTCTTTTATGTCTGCCATTTTTTTACTCCTTTATGTTATTTTTATAAATCGTTTTCTAAAGTTGATGTATCGCCGATTTCTTCGCCCCATTCCTTCGCTCTTAGAAGACGTCTCATAATTTTTCCGCTTCTTGTTTTTGGGAGCGAATCGACAAACTCGATTTCCTGCGGCATTGCGAGTGCAGATAATTTTTTGCGTACGAAGTTCATTATTTCCAGTTCGAGCATTTTTGAAGGCTCGTATCCGGGATTTAGTGAGATAAATGCCTTAACTACTTCCATGTTGACAGGGTCTGGTTTACCAACCACGGCGGATTCTGCAATAGCATCGTGTTCGAGCAATGCGGATTCGATTTCGAACGGACCCACAAGGTGACCGGCTGTATTTATAACGTCATCGTCCCTGCCGATGAACCAGTAATAGCCGTCATCGTCGATGCTTGCCCTGTCACCGCATAGATACCACCCGTTCTCGAATTTGCTATCGTAGGCTTCCTTATTATTCCAGTATGTTCTCATCATTGCGGGCCAGCCGGGTTTCAATGCTATCATTCCAACCGTGCCATTTTTATCTAATGGTTTGTGAGTTTTTAAATCTACGATAGTTGCTGTCATTCCGGGAAATGGTTTTCCCATAGAGCCGGGTTTTATTTTCATACCGGGATAGTTGCTTATTACAATGCTTCCCGTTTCTGTCTGCCAGTAATTATCATGAAACGGCAATCCGAAGGCTTCTTCCGACCAGATTACTGCTTCGGCATTGAGAGGTTCGCCTACACTGCAAAGATGCCTTAATGAAGATAAATCATGTTTCTTTACTGCTTCCGTTCCCTCCTTCATTAATGACCTGATTGCTGTGGGAGCAGAATACCAGACGGTTATCTTATGTTTATCGATAAATCTGTACCAGTTCTCGGCGGTAAATCCCGAATCAGAGACGCATTGTGTTACACCGTTTGCCCACGGACCGATTATGCCGTAAGATGTACCCGTAACCCATCCCGGGTCTGCCGTGCACCAGTATATGTCGTCGTCTTTTAAATCGAGGACGTACTTTGTTGTTATGTACTGTGATATAAGCGAGTAATGAACGTGCTGTGCCCCCTTGGGTTTTCCCGTAGTGCCTGAAGTGTAATGCAGTAAAGAGGACGTTTCTGCTGTTGAAGGATAGACATCAAACTTATCCACCTTCTCTGCTTTTTCCATGTTAAAGGCAATCTCTCTTTCCCTGAGGGGTTTGCTGCCGTCATCGTCAACGATTATTATGTGATTTAGCGAAGGAAGGTCTGCGAGAATCTTCCTTACCTTCGCAACATGTTTTTTCTGTGTGAAGATTGCAGATGTTTGTGCATCGTCTAATCTGGTTAAAAGAGACTCACCGCCGAAGGCTGAAAAAAGAGGTTGTGCAATGCCTCCCATTTTTAAAATACCGAGAACACCGAAATACAGTTCTGGTATTTTATCCATAAATAAACATATCCTGTCGCCAGCATTTAGTTTTAAATCCTGCAAGAACTTTGCAATTGTGTTTGTAATAACACGCATGTCGTCGAAAGTGTATCTTTTTACCTCCGATGAATGTCCTTCCCATATAAGCGCTGTTTTATCTGCTTTTCCGAGTCTGCAAATCCTGTCCGTGCAGTATTCGCCTATGTTTATTGTGTCTCCGTCTATATAGTTTAATTCTTTTTTTGATAAATCCCATGAAAACTCCTTTACTTCTTCGTCATAAGGTTTCATGTTAGGCAGTTTATCTGTCATGTGTTATACTCCGTTGATTTGAATAATTTACTGAAATGTAATGATTAACAATGATACAAAAATAATTTAGAAGGGTTTAATATACAATGAGAAAGGGGAGGGGAGGATTGTGTTTAAAAACGGGCTTTCGTTTGTATTTCTTCGGAATGAATGAGGATGACAAACTAAAACATAATACATAAGTAAAAAAATTGCATGTAATTCCTTAAGAATTTAATGTATCCTTCTCTTGATTTCTTGATAAATTTAAAGGTCTCTTTGTGGTCAATCGAAAGATAAATTCAATTAATAGTGCAGCTCCTGCCATGATAAAAAGAATCCAGAGTTTCCCGGGGGAACTCTTTGCCGTCTGCCAGAGAAGAGTACCTAATGCAGTTAAACAAAATCCAGCTCCGATTATCGACAGCCAACGCTTACTATTAGTTTTGTCTGCTAATACCACGTTAGCAGTATTAACCAATGCAAAGATTAACAGAAACCCGGCGCTGCCCATTGTTGCTATGCTCGAGAGGTCGATTAAATTTGCTATAAATAGAGTGACTCCCGACGTAATCAAAAGACCTCCTACAGAAGTATTCCAACATTTTCTTTCTAAAGCGGCTGGCAGTTCCCCGTCTTTTGCAATGACATAACTCAGACGTGCCGAGCCGTAAATAGTGGCATTGATGGCAGAAGCCGTTGAAAGCATGGCAGCAATAGCAATCATAATAAATCCTGTTTGCCCAAGGAATGGACGGGCTGCTTCAGCCAAAGCGTAGTCCTGTGCACCGATAATTTCGGCTAAGGGAAGATTTCCAACTGTAACTAAAGAAACAAGAAAATAAAGGACTATTACGAAGCCAACACCTGTATAATATGCACGTGGTAATATCCTTTTTGCATCTCTCACATCTTGAGCAGTGTTAGCAATCAGTTCGAATCCCTCATAAGCCACAAATATTATCATTCCGCCTGCAATTAGATGCACGGGGGTTGACCATGTCGAGGGTTCAAACCTGTTCGTATCGACACCCCAGATACCGGCAGCTATGAAAAGAATTAGAATTACCAGCTTGATTAGCACAATCCAGTCTTCTGCTTCGCCAATAAGCTTAGCATTTAAAAGATTTAAACCAGTAATGACAATGATACTGCCTGTAATTAATACATGTTTCCAAAGGATCTGTGAAGCTTGCGGAAACAATGATGAACCGTAGCTTCCGAAAGCATAGGAGTATAAAGACAGCATAACAATGTAGCTTATCCATAGTAAAATGTTCATGCTCCCGGTAAGCAATCCCGGACCGAATGCACGATCAAGGAACGTAACCGTACCTCCCTGGCTTGGATAAGTAACAGAAAGCTTTGCATACGAATAGGATGTTATGATAGCAACGATACCAGCAAACAGGAATGCTAGTGGTGCTCCTCCGTGTGTCAACTCTACAGACAAGCCAAGGACAGCAAAGATTCCACCTCCAACCATACCGCCTATTCCAATAGCTGTTACTTCCCAGTAACCAAGCTTTCCTTTCCTGGATATGCCCAATAGTATATTCTTAGAAATTAATATTAATAGAGAATAATAAATATATTAAATAATAAAATCACTGCAATTTACAACTGCATGATTTCAAATTAAGATTTGGAGGTGGTGCAGAACCCAAAGCAATCAATTTAATAAGGTTTAAAATGTAATGAAAAAGTGTAGGGGGATGGTTTTATTGTTACGTCTGGTATTCAAGTCATTAATGTCAGGAAGAACTCCTGACAGGCACAACACAATGCTACAAAAATAATTTAGAGGGG